>CAZRRZ010000001.1:0-4063 GCA_964602725.1 uncultured Candidatus Saccharibacteria bacterium
CTACACACTCTGTCCTCTAATCAAACGTATGAGAATCATGATTATGGCGACAACAATAAGAATGTGAATAAAACCCCCAATAGTAAATGAGGTGACGAGACCGAGGAGCCATAAAGCTATAAGAATGATTGCGATTGTTGTTAGCATATAGAGGGAGACGTACTACCCAGTGGAATATTACGCTATACTATCCGTATGCGCCGTCGCCAAGCACA
Organism: uncultured Candidatus Saccharibacteria bacterium; assembly: GCA_964602725.1. Taxonomy (GTDB): domain Bacteria; phylum Patescibacteriota; class Minisyncoccia; order Phycocordibacterales; family PALSA-1337; genus C7867-002. The sequence continues at coordinate 216 of CAZRRZ010000001.1, forward strand.
GTCACAACTTTTCAAGGACCTTATCTATATTTTAATAGGTGTAGCTATTGCTGTAGCGCTTTCTCGGAGTGGCATGCTGGATGACATCCTGCACATTGTCGGCAGCGGTGCAGTCGCGAGCTTTTTTGTAGGGATATTTTTTACCTCCGCTTTTACTATTGCCCCGTCCTCGGTGGCAATAGCACGACTTGTCGAGACTACCCCAATGGGAACCGTGGTGTTGTGGGGTGCGCTTGGTGCTTTGTGTGGCGATTTGATCCTATTCTTTTTTATTCGCGATCGTTTTGCCGATGATCTGAAACGCTCTCTTAAGCCATCATTCATTAAGCATATACTCCACTCGTTTCATTTCGGTTTTTTGAAGTGGCTTTCGCCGATACTTGGGGCACTCATCATCGCCTCACCGCTTCCGGATGAGCTTGGCCTGACTCTGATGGGGTTATCAAAAACTCGTGTTGCATTGTTGGTCCCTGTAGCATTTGTCATGAACGCACTTGGCATCTATCTGCTTGCGCACTTTGCACTGGTGGTATAGAAATATGCTATGAAGATAACTATCTTAGCAGTAGGGAAGGAAAAAGATTTTGCCGGACATGAACTGGTTGCGGAGTATTCGAACCGCATTGGACATTATATTCCGATCGAGTGGATATACATTCCCGCATTAGATATTCAGGAAGAAGGAAAGCGTATCCTCAAAGTTCTCGATAGTCATACAGGTGGTTCCCATATCGTTATGCTCGATGAAAAAGGAAAAGAGCAGACTTCGGTACAGTTTTCATCATTTATTGGGCAGAGGATGAATGAGGGGTTGCGCTCGCTCACATTCCTTATCGGCGGTGCGCACGGCTTTGATCCGTCGGTTCATGCGCGCGTACAGACGAAACTAGCGCTGTCACAGCTCACATTTCCGCATCAACTGGTGCGTCTTATTGTGGCGGAACAGATATATCGCGCCTGCACTATCATGAAAGGCGAGAAGTACCACCATCACTAATTGAATTTCTCACCATGAATCCCAACAACTATAATTATGATTTGCCTGCAGAGCTCATAGCGCACACGCCCGCAGAGCCTCGTGATTCATCGAGACTGTTGGTATATAGCACACAGACGAACGAGGTCATAATTGATACCTTCGCGCACATTTCGCGCTATATTCCGGAGGGATCACTGCTCGTGCTCAATGATACGCGCGTGGTTCCTGCCCGGCTTGAATGTACCAAGATGACCGGTGGCAATGTACGCATCCTTTTTCTATTCAATGAATGGAACAAAGGGGAACTAATTTGTGGTCTGCCTGATCGTAAGATTACCGTCGGGGAAACTTTATATGTGCATCAGCGCCCTTGCATCCAGGCGATTTCACAACGGAATGAAGAATTTACGTTCAAGCTCCTGATGACGCCAAAGGAATTTGACGCGCTGTGTCATGCGCATGGTAAAACGCCTCTGCCACCGTATATCCATAGTCCGCTCGCAGAGGAGGAAGTGCGCGCTCGGTATCAGACGGTCTTTGCCGACAAGCCGGCGTCAGTTGCTGCGCCGACCGCCTCGCTCCACTTTACCGAAAGCTTATTCAGCTCATTGTCTGAGAAAGGGATAGAAAAGACATATGTGACTTTGCATGTAGGGCGCGGAACATTTTCTCCGCTTGCTCATGATGCCTTGGAAATAGGGAAGCTTCATACCGAACCGATATTCATAAGCAACGAATCAGCGGTTCGGATAGCGGCGAAGAAGAAATTGGGCAGACCGATCGTTGCTGTCGGTACTACTACAGTGAGATCCCTTGAGGCGACTGCCGATCTAGTATTGGCCGGTACGGGATATGAAGGAGATACGTCTATCTTCATCAAACCATCATACCAATTTAGGGTGGTGGATGCGTTGGTTACCAATTTTCATATACCCAACACCTCACTGCTCATGCTCGTTGATGCCTTTCTTCAGTTCAAGGGTGCGAAAAAGACGTGGAGGGAGCTCTACGAGACTGCCGTCAGGGAAAAGTTCACATTTTACTCCTTTGGCGACTCAATGCTCATAGTGTAGAAAAGAGCGCGATTGTGTGCAATAATGTCCCTCATGAATACAAAACGCATCATTTTTTGGATTATATTTCTGCTTGTGCTCGCGCTTATCGTCTGGGGATTGGCTGTGGCTATGAATAAGGCTCCAAGGACCGGACTTGAGCTCGGGACTCCTCCAGAAGTTGTTACCACCGATCATGTTCGAGGTCCGGCCAATGCGCCGGTAACCATCATTGAGTACAGTGATTTTCAGTGTCCTGCATGTGCAACCTATTATCCATTGGTTGAGCGACTGGTCGACGAAGCTTCGACGACGGTTCGTTTTGTCTACCGCCATTTCCCGTTGTTCCCGATACCGCACAAAAATGCATTTATAGCATCACAAGCATCAGTAGCTGCCGGTATGCAAGGAAAATTTTGGGAAATGTATCGTCTGCTGTTTGACAACCAAAAGTTGTGGGAGACATCGACCACTCCTGCTGCTGTATTTGAAGAGTACGCACAACGTATAGGATTGAACATGACTACGTACAAAAATGATGTCGACTCAGATACCGTGAAGGCTCGTGTCCAAAAAGATCGTGACGAAGGAAACGCCATCGGCATAAGTGGTACTCCGACATTCTTTATCAATGGCAAGGCGATAGTTAACCCTCAAGGCTATGAACCATTTAAAGCACTTATTGACGAGGCCGCTCGAGGCGATTCCAACTAGCCTAGCGATATTTCTGCTTGTTGTTGCACTGCTCGGCTTTGCTGATGCGGCCTATCTTACTGTTGAACATTACCAAGGGACGGTTCCTCCATGCACCATTGTGAGCGGGTGTGAGACTGTCCTTACGAGCTCGTATTCGGTGATCGCGGGCGTACCAGTATCTCTACTTGGCGCTCTGTTCTACCTCGCGGTGCTTGTTGGAGTTTTCGCCTATCTTGAATCCAAGAAAACCGCACCCCTCAAATGGGCCATGCTCCTTACTGTTTTCGGCATTCTTTTCTCGCTTTGGTTCATCTATGTCCAAGCAGTGCTTCTGGGTGCCTGGTGCCTCTATTGTCTCGGGTCAGCCCTAACTTCGACCATACTGTTCATAAGCGCGTGTGTTGTGTTCAAAAAATATCAGCAGCGAAATGACCCGCTATCATCCTAATGTCCTCCACCTCCACAATTATCCATATCAAGGCCTCCTCGGACTATGCGCTTCTCGATTCAGGGGAAGGTGAGAAACTGGAACGCTTTGGCGCAGTAGTTCTTTCTCGTCCTGACCCGCAGGCTGTGTGGGCAAAGAAACTCTCTGCCGGGGAATGGAAAAAAGCTGACGGATCTTTTAGTCGAGAAGAAAGCGGAGGAAAATGGTCTCTCAAATCAATGGTACTTTCGAAATGGGAAATTTCGCTTGGAGGATTGAAGTTTTGGATAAAGCCTACGGCGTTCAAACATACAGGGCTATTTCCTGAACAGGAAGGAAATTGGGGCTGGCTAAAGGATAGGATTGAAAAAGCGCGAGAACGTGCTTCCAGCGAAAGTATCGAGGTGCTCAATCTCTTTGGTTATACCGGTGGTGCGACTATGGCGTGCGCTCAAGCGGGGGCAAAAATCGTACATATAGACAGTTCGAAAGCGGCCGTGACATGGGCGCGCGAAAACGCAGATTCTTCCGGACTCAAAGACGCGCCGATCCGATGGATCATCGAAGACGCACGTCTTTTTGTTGAGCGCGAGATCAAGCGTGGCAGAACGTATCAGGGTATCATCATGGATCCGCCAGCATTCGGTCACGGTCCGACGAGCGAGCTCTGGAGGATAGAAGAGCATTTTCTGCC
>CAZRRZ010000001.1:4163-10118 GCA_964602725.1 uncultured Candidatus Saccharibacteria bacterium
GTGCCGACGCTTGTCATTATCCAAATAGGGGACAGGCCCGACTCGACATCCTACGTCAAAGGAAAAAAAGCATTCGCGCGCAAGATAGGTGTTGACGTGAGGCATATTCATCTTGCCGAGACTGTTTCGCAAGAAGAAGTGCTGGATTGTGTTGCCCTAGCCAATGCCGACCAATCAGTCCAGGGCGTCATTGTCCAACTGCCATTGCCGGCACACATTGATCGGACTGCGGTGACTGAAGCAGTTACTCCAGCAAAAGATGTTGACGGTCTTACTGCAGTCAATCATGCCAAGTTGCTTGCCGGTGATCCGTCGGCAATTATTCCAGCAACGGCTCGGGGTGTACAGGAGCTTCTTGCGTACTACAGTGTTGGCCTCGACGGCAAAAAAGTGGCTGTTGTCGGCAGATCTCGTCTCGTTGGAATGCCGGTTGCGCTCATGTGTAAAAAAGCTGGAGCGGAAGTTATTGTCTGCCACAGTAAAACTTTGGATCTAGCTCACGAAACATCCCAAGCGGATATTGTGATCGTTGCAGCCGGAAAGCCAGGGCTTATCGGCGCCAAGCATCTTAAGCGTGGCGCGGTCGTTATAGATGTTGGTATTTCAGAAATGGCTGATGGCAGCTTGAAAGGGGATGTCGATGTTGGCGCTATACAAGAAATTGTCTCAGCACTTTCTCCGGTGCCCGGCGGTGTCGGTCCCATGACGGTCCTCGGACTTTTTGAAAACGTTATTGATGCATGTAAGAAATAGCTTTTACCTGCGTCATATACACAAAAGGCATAAAAGAAGATACAATGCCTCTATAAATATTAATAATCATAAGTAACACATTCACATGAATATTCCCGCAAAGTTGTGGCAGACGCTTATAGGTGCAGTCGGCATCCTTACAGTCTTTCTGGTCATAATCTCTATCAAAGAAATAAAATCTATAGGCTATGTTGGTGCCAACAATCCGGTGTACAACACCATTTCCGTCACTGGCAAAGGTGAATCCGTATCCATTCCTAATATCGCCACCTTCTCATTTGGAGTAACCGAGACGGCAAAAACGGTTGCTGAGGCGCAAGCAAAGGCTACCGAAAAGACAAATGCCGCGCTCAAGGCCGTTAAAGATGCTGGTGTGGCGGACACAGATGTCAAAACAGTCGCTTATTCCATCAACCCTCACTATGATTATCAAAATTCTGTTTGCGTGACTGGGTATTGCAAGCCCGGCAAGTCAGTCCTCACGGGATACGACGTCAGCCAGTCCGTTGAGGTCAAGATACGCGATCTCTCAAAAGCAGGATCTATCTTTAGTACCATAGGTGCTCTCGACGTGCAGAATGTCAACGGTCTCTCATTTTCGATTGATGATTTGGAGAAAGTGAAAGGGGAGGCACGTGCCAAAGCTATTACGGATGCGCAAACCAAAGCTAAGGAGTTGGCGAAGCAACTTGGTGTTCGTATCATCAAGATTACTAGCTTCTACGACTCAACCGACCAGCCGATGTACTACGGTCGTGGCGAGGCGATGAGTTCGGATGTGATGAGCATGAAAGCCATCCCCGCATCAGCACCGCAGATTCCGGTAGGAGAGGATAAAGTTACCAGCAATGTAACTATTACTTACGAGATAAAATAAGGGTTGAAATTTAAAAAATGGGTCTGACGAACATGGTCAGGCCCATTTTTGGCTACAGAAAAAACTACTGTTGACTTTAGACAACTTATGCTATATTATTGAACACGTAATCCCCCGCAGGGGTTTTTTAATAGAAAGAATATACACCTATGAAATTTACCGAATACGTCAAAGACACCCGTGCTGAAATGACCCATGTCAACTGGCCGACTCGCCAACAGACAGTACGTTTTACTGTCATGGTTATTGTTGTCTCGCTCATTGTCGCGGCGCTTCTCGGCCTTTCAGATTTCGTGTTCTCAAAACTCCTTACTCTTTTATTCTAGTTTATTGACGGCGGCACCGTTCTTCAGGTGTAGCCCGAAACATAACATTATTTACCATGACAAAACAGTACACAACAGGGGAGCGCAACTGGTACGCCATTCATACATATGCAGGATATGAGAATGCCGTTGCGCGCAATTTGAAGCAACGCATTGAGTCTCTCGGCATGGAAGACAAGATTTTTGCCGTGATTGTTCCTACGGAAAAGAAGATCAAGATCAAAGGTGGCAAGCGTGCCGAAGAGGAGGAAAAGATCTATCCCGGATACGTTCTGGTGGATATGATTGTGACAGATGATTCATGGTACGTTGTCCGCAATACGCCTCGCGTAACTGGATTTGTTGGTGCAGGAGTTTCTCCGGTGCCGCTTGAGCAAAAAGAGGTTGACGCATTGTTTGCGCGCATGAACCAAGGCAATACCCAACATTCCATCGACCTCTCGGCAGGGGATCTCATCAAGGTCGCCGATGGTCCATTCAAGGATTTCGAGGGTAAAGTATCCGAAGTTGATACCCAGCGTGGCAAAGTCAAAGTGCTCGTCTCCATGTTTGGACGTGAGACACCGGTCGAGCTCGATTTCTTGCAAGTAAAGAAAATGTAAGGCGCTGATTGATTATTAACGATAACTATAGTAGGATACCCGAACTAAATACCATGGCAAAAAAGATTGTAAAAAAGGTAAAAGTCATTGCTCCAGCAGGCAAGGCAACTCCTGCTCCACCACTCGGCCCGACTCTCGGTCAAGCTGGTGTTAACATTGGCGATTTTACCAAGAAGTTCAATGATGCTACCAAGGGCATGATGGGAGACATGATCCCTGTGGTTATCACTGTGTACGAGGATCGCACCTATGATTTTGTCCTCAAGACTCCTCCAGCTTCAAGTCTCATTTTGAAAGCTATTGGTAAAGAAAAAGGTTCAGGCAAGCCAAATACTGTGAAGGTTGGTACTATCACCAAGGCCCAGATCAAAGAGATTGCCACAAAGAAGATGCAGGACCTCAATGCAAACGATCTTGATGCCGCTGCAAAGATTATTGCTGGAACTGCCCGCCAGATGGGAGTGGATGTGAAATAAGAGCTGATTCAATATTTAGGATTCAAGAATGGGGCAGAGGCCTCATTTTTGTTGCATTTTATTCGAACAGTGTTAGGCTAGTGGCAGACTATGAAAATTTGCCTTATTGACTACTCGAATAATCAGCTCGAGAATCACTCACTTGAGCTAGCAGTGTGGTTGGCGAAGGAAGGGATGTCCCTTGTTGATACGTTCTATGCCTCGGATTTGGCACTCTTTGTCCTTGATGAGTTTACGCCATCTTTCGAAATGGTTATTGGATCAGTCTCCAGAACGGACAGACCGCTCTGGGTCTACATTCCCAGAGGTCAAATCGTTCCACCAACTGTTTCGGAGTCAGTCAATCGCCATTTATCAGCATTCGGCAATAAAGCCGTCCAACGCATCTTCACCTATGATGCCACGACGGACATCTTGTCGTGGGTCTTGCGATTACGTAAGGATAGGCAAATAGAGCGCAGACGCATCTTATTGGCTATCAACGCTCGTATCAGAAAAATGTTACAAATAAGACAGGGACGATTATCACTTGGCGCAAAAAAGTAACCCATCCATTTCACCAGCCGCGCGGAACCCCGCCGGCTTTTTTGTACAAACAGTACAACTCTAGTTCATCTTCATTGTCCCAGAGTAATCCACTTTATATTCCAGTAGCAACGCACCATTTTCACCCTGTGATGCGGATACGAGAATGAGTTTGTGCTGGAGTTCTTCATTAAAAAGGGTAATACCTTTACCGAACATGAGTGGCTCAATAGTCAGAAATACGCGTTCAATGACGTTGGCCTTCATGAACATGGTGTAAATCTTTGATCCGCCGCAGATGGCGACTTCCTTGAAACCACGGCCTTCCAATTCTTTCAATAATTCCAAAGGGGTCTTTTGTGTAGTCTCTGCGCCTTCAAATGTTTTTGACCGAGAGTAGACGATGGTAGTGCGTTCTTTGAGTAATCCGGGAATTGTGGCAAATGTTGTTGACCCCATCACTACAACGCCGGCTCGCCTCGTCAATTCGATAAAGCGTTTCTTGTCTTCTTTTGAGTTCCATCCGAAGGAAGCATGCTTTTCATCCCTGGCAATGAAACCATCTGCGGTGACTGCGGCTATGAGGTAGGCGTGTATCATGATATGAAGTGCGCCAGATGGCGCTGATGTTATGCGGAGCTACTCAACTCTATAGTTGTCTTTGAGTGATTTGATATCTCCTTTGGCAAGCAGGTCCACTTCTTCTTTCTTCTCCATCAGCACCCCTTCGATGATGTCTTTTTGGTGATATTTGCTTGGGCGCGGCGTGACTTCTGATTTGAGTTCCTCGAATACAACCTGACAGAGGCGTTCCCCTGGATACAGACGTATGGCCTGCGAGCGGGTATTGTTGCGGATAGGGAGGATAAGCTGGCCTTCATAGCCCGCGTCGATAATACCAGTCAGATCGAGCGATAGACCTTTGCGGTTGGTTGACGAGCGCGGATAGAGAACTCCCATGAGGTCTGTTGGCATCTTGACTGCCTCGAGTGTTGAGACGAGGATGTATTCTTGGGGAAGTAATTCAAAATATTGGCCCTGTTCAAGTTCGACCACCTCAAAGTATTCATGGTTGCGCTTGTCGAAGTGGGTGATGTCGAGGGATTCGCGACCTTTTTGAGTCATGTGCCACATCTTGGGGATCATGAAAGTGAATCCGAGACGCAGATCAACGGAATGTTCTTGGAGTTGAAATGTATCTAGGTTTGGTTTGAATGCCAAAGAGCCTGATTGGATGCGCTCGACGATATCTTTTCTGGTGATGATGGACATGGGAGTTAGAAGTAAAGATGGAAATAAGGAAAAATGAAAACAATCATAGGGCAATTTTTAGGCCCGTGATTGCATCCATAGGATTATACTGCTTTGTAAGGTTTTCTACTACTTTGTCGGCGAACTCTTTGTCCATCTTCTCGGCATGTTCAAAAGCATTCTCAGGAAGTTCGAGGTGGATAGGTGTATGATCGTGCTCGCGGCGCATGATCTCCTCGGCGCCTGGATAATGGTTGCTGTAGATATGCGCATTTGAGATCGAGTGCGAGTATATGCCCGGTTTGATGCCGAGTTTTTGCGCAAGGATGCATTGCAGAAGCGCGAAACCAGCAACATCTGCCGGCGTGCCGAGTATTACGTCATTTGAGCGGATAATATTATGGAGATGTAGTCTGCCGCCTATGATATTTACCGTGAATGTATAAGGGCAGGGAACATTCTTTTTTTTGGCGATAGAAAGTCCGTCCTGAGCTGGATCCCAAGTGACAATCACGCCTTGGCGGGAACTCGGTTCTTTTTGGAGTAGATCAATAAGGAGACCCAGCTGGTCGCGCCCAAAGTGCTTTCTCCAACGGTAGCCGTAGGCGACAGTGACTACGTCGCCTGGATTGGTGAAGATGTCCCATATCTTCGTGTAGTCGCGCAAAAAAATCTCAGGCTTGCGCGCTCCTGATATGAACCAGATTTGTTCGGCAACGAACATTTTTATTGGAATCTTGCGCAAAGTCAGGATAGGGAAGCCATCTTTTTCGATATCGGTACTAAAATGCATACCTGGAATGGCCTTGGTATCGTATCCAGTGCGTTCACTAAACTCGTGAATGCCTTTGGTCATAATGTCTCTCACCATGCCTTGATATATCTCGTCAAACTTGGTCATAATCGTTTAATTATATATAATCACACGAGAATTGAACAACCTTGCGCAGAACCAATTAACGTATCCAAATGCAAACTGACTACCCCTATCTTCCGGAAGGAAGGACATTCAAATATGTATCTATCACCGACCCTTTTATGGCAGAGACAAAGAGGGTGACGCTTGCGGAGTCTACCGACAGGCAACATCCTACTGGAGCAGTCATCGTGCGTGATGGAACAATCCTTGGTTCCGCATCAAACAA
>CAZRRZ010000001.1:10218-22616 GCA_964602725.1 uncultured Candidatus Saccharibacteria bacterium
CTACTGGAGCAGTCATCGTGCGTGATGGAACAATCCTTGGTTCCGCATCAAACAAATCAGCACTCAAGAGCGAACGGCTGATGAAATTTCACCGTGAAGTATTCTGCGTCCGTCGATTTTTCAACATTCCGACAGGGCAGAAATACTGGATATGCCCAGGATGCGCTTCTTCAAAGCTCCATTCCGAACCGCGCGCCATCAAAGTCGCTCAAAAGAAATATGGCGATATTACGGGCGCTGATCTCTATCACTGGGGACATTGGTGGTGTTGTAAGCCATGTTGGGACGCCATGATCGCGGCCGGCATCAAGCAGGTGTATCTCATGGAGGGAGCGAAGGAACAATTTCAGCGCGGCTCGGCCACGAGTTCTCATAAGTAAATACCATGGAACTTCGCATTAAACGATTGAAACCAGAAGCAAAAATGCCGACGTATGCCCACCCGGGTGACGTCGGCCTTGATTTGTATTCTCTCGAAGAAAAAATACTTGCGCCGGGCGAACGTCATATTTTCTTTGTCGGGTTCGCCCTAGAATTTCCTGAAGGTTTTGCGGCAATCGTCAAAGACAAAGGAAGTCTTCCGAAGAATGGTGGAGTTCACAGCATGGGCGGCGTTTATGATGCAGGATATCGTGGCGAATATAATGTAAATCTGGTTAATCTTGGAAGCGAACCATATCATATTAAAAAAGGAGACAAGATCGCACAGATCGTTATTTTCCCCGTGGTGATTGCGAAGTTGATCGAAGTAGATGAACTGTCTAACACCTCGCGAGGCGAGGGTCGATTTGGTAGTACCGGCAAACAATGACCCTGTGCTATAATCCGCCACACCGTTATGATTTCCCCCTTCATGCTTAGCAAGAAAAAACAACCATTCATCGTCATTGAGGGTGGTGAAGGTTCTGGCAAATCGTCAGTACTGATGGCGCTCAAAGAAGAGTTGGGTGATGCGATTATTACAACTCGAGAACCAGGTGGATCGCCTTATGCTGAAGCAATCCGCGATGTGACACTTAAGAATCCACTTGCTAAAGGTACTCCCGCAGAGACTACACTGTGCTTGATGTTCGCAGCTCGTTTTGATAACACTGCACGTGCAATAGTACCAGCCCTGAATTCGGGAAAACCGGTTATTTCCGATCGTTTTGATGCTTCCTCATATACCTATCAAGTGTGGGCACAGTCGGCTGGCGCCCTCGATAAGCTATTTTGGCATCTTCGCGAGAGACTCGAAGTGAAACCCGACCTCTATATATTTTTTGATGTGGAACCGAAGGAAGGCATCAGGCGCGCACATTCTCGCAATCAATCACTCTTGAGCGGACAAGAACAGTACGATCATTTTGATGATAGAGAAATCGCGTTCCATGAGAAAGTGCGGGAGGGATATCTGCAATTCTTCAAGAAGGTGCCGCACTTTATTATCGACGCAAATCAGCCGCTCCAAAAAGTAAAGAAAGATTTTGGAGCGAAAATCCGTGAACTTATCTGATTTTCTTGATAGAATGACTATATATATTCCCATGAAAGATACACAAATAAAAAAACTCATCGATACTGAAAAGAAACGCCAAAAGAAAGTCATCAACCTGATCGCTTCCGAAAACTACGTTTCCAACGACGTGCTTGAAGCACTTGGATCCGAACTCACCAACAAATACGCCGAAGGATATTCGCGACTGCGTTATTACGGGGGTAATGAAAACGTCGACAAGATTGAAGACCTCTGCAAAGAGCGCGCGCTCTCGCTTTTCGGACTGGCACCCGCTACATGGAATGTCAATGTCCAGCCGCTGTCTGGATCGCCTGCGAACATGGCTGTATACCTAGCACTGGTACCAAAAGAAGGCAAGATTATGGGAATGTCGCTTGATCATGGTGGGCACCTCACCCACGGACACAAAGTTTCGGCGAGCGGAAAATTCTGGACGCAAGTTCCGTACGGATTGAACAAAGATACGGAGTTGTTGGACTACGACGCGCTCAAGTCTCTGGCCACCCAAGAAAAGCCGGCCATTATTGTCGGAGGATATACTGCCTATCCACGTACGGTTGATTTCAAAAAACTGCGCGAAATCGCCGACGCTTCGGGAGCGCTTCTCATGGTAGACATGTCGCATATTGCCGGACTTGTTGCGGGTAAGGCGTATCCGTCGCCATTTGAATATGCGGATGTGGTAACAACGACGGTTCACAAGACGCTTCGCGGTCCGCGCAGTGCACTCATTTTCAGTAAGGTGGATGCACGAGAGCTCGGCAAGAAAATAGACAAGGCGGTGTTCCCAGGACTCCAAGGCGGGCCGCACCTCAACCAGATCGCCGCAGTTGCGGTCGCTCTCAAAGAAGCATCCACTCCGGCATTTAGGAAATATGCCGCTCAAGTCAAAAAAAATGCGACAGTGTTGGCGGCTGAATTGCAGAATAGAGGGTGGAAAATCATATCCGGCGGAACCGATTCGCACCTTGTACTTGTTGACACGTGGATGGCTGGCGTTAAAAATGACAAAGGTGCCGGTGCCGTACCTGGGAAAATTGCTAGTGACGCACTGGAGAGGGCCGGTATTATCGTAAATAAAAACACTATACCTTTTGATACGCGTCCACCTGTCGATCCATCGGGAATACGGTTGGGCACTGCCGCCGAGACTACGCGCGGCAAAAAAGAAAAGGATTTTAAACAGATTGCTCAGCAGATTGACGATGTATTGCGCACGATTGGTATCTAAGGTACAAAATTTAGTGTATAAAAACGCCGCAGACTCACTGAGAGTGTTGCGGCGAAAGCGGAGACACCCACCCTAACTGTTACAGGAGATACAACAGCAAGGTGGGGAAGACAGAGGGCGGACCCAGTTCACGGAGGCAACACGCATCGGACACTAAGCGGTTTCGGAATAGGGTAGGCGACTCGAATCAGGTGACTGATCCATCGGGCTATGGTGCATGCACCACGTCGTTGTCTTCTGGGGGCTCTTAGCCCACATGTCTCAGCCCGAAATTGATGAAAAGTGCGCTGGAGTGAATATAGACTACATTTTGTTGTTTGTCAAATTTCCTGTGATATTTGGGCATTTTTTGCTACAATACGCCCATGAAAGAATCGCTTCAGAAAGCCATATCCAAAGCCTTGGAGAGCCTTGGTGTAGAAGAGGCTAGCTTTAGGATTGAATATCCGGAAAACCCCGAACATGGCGATTTCTCTTGTAATGCCGCTATGGTGTACGCAAAACAACTCGGTATGGTGCCAAAAATCCTGGCGGAAAAGATTATTGGAGAATTAAAAAAGGATTTGCTCGAACAGATCGCGTCAATCTCTGTTGCTGGTCCGGGATTCATCAACTTCAAGATCAAGGCTGCAGTATTCGCTGAACATGTTGTCTCTATTGTGAAAAAAGGAGCTGAATATGGATGGGGCAGTAGTAACGCAGGAAAGAAGGTATTGATCGAGTATACGGATCCGAATATTTTCAAAGTTTTTCATATAGGCCACCTCATGTCGAATGCGATTGGTGAGTCATTATCGCGTCTCATTGCTGGGTCCGGTGCCGATGTTACTCGTCTCTGCTATCCTTCTGATATCGGACTGCACATTGCCAAATCCGTCTGGGCTATGCAAAAGCATCGCGGAGAAATTCCTTCAGATGATGCATTGATTCAAGCCAGAACAGAATTTTTAGGTAATATGTACGTTGAAGGCACGCAGGCTTATGAGGCAGATCCAGCCACAAAATCAGATATTGATGCCCTGAATAAAATACTGTATGAAAAATCAAATGCAGACGTAAATGCTTTGTATGACAAAGGAAGGAAGTGGAGCCTTGAGCACTTTGAGTTGCTGTATAAGGTGCTTGGCACGAAATTTGACGCCTATATATATGAAAGTGATATGGCACCGGTGGGACTGGAAATAGTTCGCGCTCATGTGGGTAAAGTGTTTCAGGAAAGCGAAGGAGCGATTGTGTTCAAGGGCGAGGAGTACGGCCTGCCCCCATCTGGGGACGACTCCGCTCACTTCGTTCGCGGGTTGCATACCAGAGTTTTTATCAATTCTCATGGCTTGCCGACGTATGAAAGCAAAGAGATTGGCTTGAATACGACCAAATTCAAACAGTACCCGGATACATCCGAATCTATCATTGTGACTGCGAGTGAACAGAATGATTATTTCAAAGTAGTGCTCAAGGCGCTCTCGCTTATTGATGCGAATGTTGGCTCAAAAACAAAACATATTGGCCACGGCATGCTGCGGTTCGCTTCAGGAAAAATGTCTTCGCGCACAGGCAAGGTGATTACCGCCGAGACGCTACTTGAAGAGATTAAGGCATTGGTCATAGAAAAGATTGCTGACCGAGAACTCGGTCTTGCCGAAAAAGAGGAGATTGCCGGCATTGTTGCCATCGGTGCCATAAAGTACACTATTTTGCGCCAGGCGGCGGGCGGTGATGTTATCTTTGATTCCACGTCATCCATTTCATTTGAAGGAGATTCTGGTCCGTATTTGCAGTATGCGGCGGTGAGAGCTAGTGCGATATTGGCAAGAGCGCAGGAACAGGGAATTGCGATGAGTGGCACGATAACGACGTTACCAGAATCCGTTTCGTTGGTTGAAAAACTCATCTCGCGTTTTCCGGATCATGTAGAGCGCGCGCGGATGGAATATGCACCGCAGACCATCGCTAACTACCTCATCACGCTAGCGGGAGCTTTTAACAGCTACTATGCTTCCAATCAGATTATCGTCGAGAATGATCCACTTACGCCGTACAGACTCGATCTCACTCAAGCATTCCTGACGACCATGACGAATGGGCTGTGGTTGTTGGGGATCAAGGTGCCTAAGAAGATGTGATCAGATTTACTCAGGTCCATTGATTTTTCCTGCAAAGAATGCTAGTTTTTGGCAAACAACAGAAAGGTTTTTGTGAAATCGTTTGCGCTAAGTATTCTGGAATTGTATTGCGGTTTGGCGAATGGAAAAGTCGATTCTGTATTGTTGACAGGGCGACCGCCAGACGGAGGCTTCTTCCATACAGCCATTACCAACCCGGCAGGGGATCATGGACTGCATGCAGAAATTTTGTTCGATATGCCAAGTAGCAAACCTACCGAACACCACACTTGTCTTCTTGTATATGATCCAGTGGTCAAAATTGCCGATGAACCTGGCCGCATACTGCTCGAATGCAACACGATAGACGCGCTCGACGGTAAGAGAGTTTTATTTAATATGCATCCGGACTGGAAGGCTCAAGATGTGAGTAGGACTCACTCCCTGGTTGCGCAGATCATCGCCCAACGGCTTACTGAAATTATCCGCCGTGGCAGTAGCTGATTTTTGGTTGCCATACGCACGTTTTAAGCTGACCCTCCTTGTTGGGTCGGCCTTTTTTATTCTCAAAATCCCAAAAAATGCTAGAATAGCGCAATGAAATCCCCACACGCCGAGCGCGAGGAACGTATCCTTTCTTCTTGGAAAGAGAAGGGTATTTTTGAGAAGTCCATGAAGAAGACAGAAGGTGGCAAAGAATTCATCTTCTATGAGGGTCCACCGACCGCCAATGGCCGCCCCGGCATCCATCATCTCGAAGCGCGTGCGTTCAAAGATGCTATTCCTCGGTACAAAACCATGCGCGGCTTTCATGTGCGTCGCAAAGGTGGTTGGGACACTCACGGTCTACCGGTTGAATTGCAGGTGGAGAAGGAGCTTGGCCTCAAATCCAAAAAAGAGATTGAGGTGTACGGTATTGGCGCATTCAACGAGAAGTGCAAGGAAAGCGTCTGGAAGCATGTTCACGAATGGGAAGATTTCACCAACCGCATGGGGTACTGGGTTGATCTCAAGGATCCGTATATTACCTACAAGCCTTCATATATCGAGTCCCTTTGGAATATCGTCAAGACTGTTGATCACAAGAAACTTCTCTACAAAGATTACAAAGTCGTACCATGGTGTCCGCGTTGTGGCACTGGTCTTTCGTCGCATGAACTGGCGCAAGGATATCAGGATGTGAAGGATTTGTCTGTGACGGTGAAGTTTAAAGTTGTAGGTCAGGATAATACATTTCTTCTTGCATGGACGACAACGCCGTGGACATTGCCAGGGAACGTTGGATTGGCGGTGGGGAAGAAGATTGAATATGTTACTGTCGGATCAGGGTCGGAAAGATATATTCTCGCCAAAGACCGAGTCGGGGCTTTCGCCGCTCAACTCAAGGATGCGACAGTTATTGAAACCGTCAAAGGAGATTCATTGGTTGGTCTTTCTTATGAACCCCTCTACCCGTTCTTAAAAGACAACATTTCAGGCTCCGAAAAAGAAAAGCTCCCGAATGCCTACAAAGTCTACGCTGCTGATTTTGTGACCACCACTGACGGTACAGGCATAGTTCATACAGCAGTTATGTATGGACAGGATGACTTTGAGCTGGGCACTGCCGTCGGCCTGCCAAAGTACCACTTGGTCAATGATGATGGTACGTTCAAAAAAGAAGCGGGATTTTTGGCGGGAAAGTTTGTGAAGGATGAGGCGACAGCTGTAGACATCATCAAAGATCTCGCCAATCGTCCATCAGGGAGCATTTTATTCCACAAAGAAAAGCACGAGCACAGCTATCCGTTCTGCTGGCGCTGCAAAACACCACTTATCTATTTTGCCCGTGATTCCTGGTATATCCGCATGTCGTCGTTGCGCAATGAACTCATCAAGGAAAATGAGGAGATCAACTGGGAGCCGTCACACATCAAGGAGGGTCGTTTTGGCGAATGGCTGAAAGAGGTCAAAGACTGGGCGATTTCGCGCGAACGCTATTGGGGTACGCCATTGCCGGTGTGGATCTGCGAGAGGTGCCACGAAAAGAAAGTAGTCGGATCCGTTGCAGAGATTGCACAGCCGTCGAAGAATACCTATTTTGGCATGAGACATGGGGAGGCTGAAAACAATGTTCTTCATATACTCAATTCCGACACAAACAAACAATATCATTTGACAGAGAAGGGAAGGGGTGAGGCTTTGGAGTCGGCGCGGAAATTTGCAGAAACGATCGATATAATATATTGCTCTCCGCTCTTGCGTGCCCAAGAGACTGCTCGGATTTTTGCCGAGACTGTCGGGATTCCTGTGTCCGAGATTATTGTCGATCAGCATCTTCATGAGATGGAAATGGGTGAACTAGAAGGCAAAACGGTTGATGAACTAACCCAGTTGCTTCCGATGCACGGAGATTTCCTCACCTCGGCGGCCCACGGTGCCGAAAGCAGACTCGATATCAAGAAGCGTGTCGGATCATTCCTTGAGGATCTTGAAAAAAAGCATGACGGCAAACGAATACTCATTGTGAGCCACGACAGTCCTCTTTGGATGATGGTATGTGCGGCCCGCGCCGTAGATATACACGCATCAGTTTCGTTGAAGGCGAGAAAGACATTTTTCATGGATAATGCGGAGATTAGGAAAATCGATTATTCTATCGTACCTCGTAATGCTGATTTTGAACTTGATCTCCACCGCCCACATATCGACGCAGTAAAGCTGCCATGTGCATGTGGTGGCACAATGTCGCGCATCAAGGAGGTTATGGATGTGTGGTTTGACTCCGGCGCCATGCCATTTGCGCAGGATCATTACCCGTTCGATACTCTAAAGAAAGGATTCTTCAAAAAAGAAGTTTTCCCGTATCCGGCCGACTTTATTTCCGAGGCCATCGATCAGACGCGCGGCTGGTTCTATACGTTGCACGCGATAGGTGTGCTTATGGGCAAAGGCAAGGCGTTCAAGAACGTTATTTGTCTTGGTCATATTCTGGACGGTGAAGGCAAGAAGATGTCAAAGTCGCTCGGCAATATCGTCGATCCGTGGAGCATGATGGACAAGTACGGCGCTGACGCTCTGCGCTTCTGGATGTATTCGGTTAACCAGCCAGGCGATTCGAAGAATTTCGAGGAAAAGACGGTTGATGAAATGGTCAAGAAAGTATTCAATCTGGCGGGGAACGTATTGTCGTTCTACGGAATGTATAAAGATGCATCAGCCACGGGTTCATCAGAAAAAGCGCCGATGAGTACACATGTTCTTGATCAATGGATTATTGCGCGCCTCGATCAGGTTGTAGATACTGTAACCAAAGGTCTGGATTCCTATGTATTTTTGGAGCCGACACGCTCGATACGTGACTTTATTGGTGACCTGTCTCAGTGGTATCTGCGCCGCTCGAGAGACAGGTTTAAGGGTGATAATCCCACGGACAAGGCGGCGGCACTGACGACTACGCAACATGTACTGATCACTCTAGCGAAAGTTATGGCGCCGTTCACACCGTTCTTTGCTGACTATCTGTATCAGGAATCTGGCGGTGCATTGGAAAGCGTGCATCTGGAAGAGTGGCCAGTGTCGGGGAAGATTGATGCTGATTTGATTTCTAACATGGAAATGATTCGCGCACTTGCGTCTGTCGGCCTGATGAAACGTACCGAAGCAAAAATAAATGTGCGCCAGCCGTTGAGTGCGTTCAAGATAAAAGATTCAGGAACTGTATTGAAGTATTGGGATCAGCTCAAAGAGATCCTTAAAGATGAGATAAATGTCAAAGACATTGCTTTCTTTGACGGTGGACCAGATGAGCCGGGTTATATTCTAGACACGACAATGACTCCCGAACTCAAAGAAGAGGGTATGGTACGCGAACTTATCCGCGCTATTCAGGATCTACGCAAGGTCAAAGGGCTGAATGTGGGCGACAAGGCAGTCCTCAATGTTGAAACCGATGGTGCTGGCAGGAAAGTCATAGACATGAACACGGCACAGGTTAAGTCCGCCTGCGGTATTTCTGACATCCGCTTTACGTCGGTTGCGAGTGAAGCGGTCTTGATAGGGGAGATTTCGTTCAAACTTGGCCTGTAATATGTACGCTATCCACACAACCCCTGGATTTGTCATCGAGTCACGCCCCTCTGGCGAGGCGGGCAAATTACTCTCGATATTCACGCGTGACCTTGGCCTGGTCTGGGCCATCGCGCAAGGAATACGACTAGAAAAATCGAAGCTCCGCTATCATTCCCAGGAACATTCTTTTGGTGAGTTTTCGTTTGTGCGTGGCAAAGAGTTTTGGCGGTTGACGAGTGCCGCGGAATTGAACGATGGTGATCAGGGGGAAAGGTGTGTCGATACTGTACACAAAAGTGACCAAAAAGTAGTCACTTTGATTCGTGGACAGGAGTTGGTCGGCAGGATCGCCTTACTTGTGCGCCGACTACTCCAAGGGGAAGAAGCCCACCCCGAACTTTTTACAGAAATAGAATCTGCGGCACAATTTGCCCGTGCCCACGATTCATTATCCGTGGAACAGTTTCAGACGCTCGAGTCCCTGATCGTTTTTCGTATATTGAAATTGCTTGGTTATATAGGTACCGATAAAGAGATTGACGCAACGTTTGCTGGTGCCCCGATTACCATCGAACTACTTGATGCAGCTCGTGCGCAGAGAAAGATGCTGAATATGCATATCAATAAAGCCCTGAAGGAGTCGCATTTATAAATGAGACAAGGCGTATTAGTCATTGAGCGTTGGACATTGTATAATTAGTCAAATGCCCCCAGCAGAAGAAAAAAACCGTATTGAGGAGTTAAAAAAATCGCTCTATTCACGATCCGCGCCGGATGTGCGCACGCGCCGTAAACTGCGCTTTTCTCCGACGGAAAACAAGGTTAATACAGATTGGGGGACCAAGCCGGAAGGTATCGATACCACGCAGCTCAACCAAGTATACGAAGATCACTCCATGTCGTTTTTTACCAAATTCCTCATAGCGTCCGTTATTTTCTGTATTATTGCGGTCGGTATTGGAGCCTACCTTTTTTTCAACGGCTCCAACCTTATTTCGGCGAATAATATCAGCATCAATATCAGCGGACCAGTTTCTATCCCAGGAGGGGCGCCTGTCTCATTCGACATAGAGGTGGTCAATAAAAATAACGTGGATCTTCAGTCTGCGGATCTGGCAGTTGATTTTCCTGTGGGCACCACTAATCCGGCCGATTCGAATGAAGAACTCAAAACATTCCGCGGGCTTCTGGGAGATATTCCGGCAGGTGGCTCCGCAAAAAAAACAGTGAGTGCCATCATGTTCGGCGAAGAGAATCTGCAGAAGCAAATCATGGCCAGTGTGACCTATAAGGTGAAAGGATCAACCACGCTCTTTACAAAGAAGACCTCGTACGACGTGCTGATCAACTCTTCGCCAATAGTATTGACCATGTCTTCCTTCAAAGAGATTACGTCGGGCCAGGAATTTGATATGAAGATCAGCTTAAAGTCCAATTCAGCCGATATTCTCAAAAATGTTCTACTCAAAGGCAATTATCCATTCGGCTTCACTTTTATTTCGGCTACGATCAAGCCGATGAGTGACAATGCTACATGGAAGATTGGCGATATACCTCCAGGCGCCGAGCGCACAGTCACCATTCGGGGCAAGATTCAGGGCGAAGATAGCGAGATTCGTGTATTCAGGTTTTTTGCTGGAGCGCAGAGCCTTACGGACCCGAAAGCTATTGGTACGCAATACATGTCCGTCGACCAGGGGATGACTATACAAAAGCCGTTCATCTCACTCGGCATAGCCATTGAAAATGATGCTACCTCACAGGACTATATCGGACAGTTCGGACAACATCAGCGTGTTGCAATCTCATGGTTCAATAACCTGTCAGCTTCCGTTTCGAATGTCATTATTTCTGCCAAATTAAGCGGCACGGCATACGATAAGACATCGGTCCGGCCCGATCAGGGATATTTTGATTCGGCCAACAATCAGATTATCTGGAATCAAAAAACGACACCGGAATTGGCATCAGTTTCAGCTGGCCAGACCGGTACTGTTTCATTCGATCTTGTCCCGGTTGACAAGAGTACAGTGACTAACCCAGTAGTGAACCCAACAGTGGTGGTTACTGCTGGTGTTTCGGGAGACCGTACCCAAGAGACAAATGTTCCAGAGAGTCTTTCCTCGGCCGTGTCGCGAACCACACGCGTCTCATCCAACATTACACTGACAGGACGTATTGTTCGCACGACAGGACCATTCATCAATACTGGGCTTATTCCTCCGAAGGTTGAACAGCCGACGAGTTATACTGTTGTGTGGACAGTGGACAACACAACGAGCGCTGTGGGCAACGCACAGGTCACGGCAACTCTACCTCCGTATGTGAAATGGTTGAAGGCGGTCAGTCCGTCGTCGGAGTCTGTGACATATGATGAAGCGAGCGGATTGGTGACGTGGAATATCGGCAACGTTAGTACCTATACGCTGAACTCGTCGCGCAGAAGGGAGGTTAATTTCCAGATTTCATTCCAGCCAAGCATCAATCAGGCTGATCAGTCCCCGAATCTCATTAGTCAGGCCGTCTTGACCGCAGTTGACAACTTTACCGGTACCAAACTTCAGAGTCAGCAGGAATACCTGACAACTCGGTTCAGTACGGACCCAGCCTACAAAGAAGGACAGGCGACAGTAGTCCGTTAACCGTGCCGCTTGACTTTTTTTCGTCCCAACGGTAGCTTAGAGCGATGTACTTTTGAAAAACTTTAGTGATTTCGTCCGACCCGCCGACACTCCGCCAAGAGGAAGGCATCGGACGCCATGCGCGTCCAGCGCATCACCAAAGGGGCACGGGCACTCCCGGCGCGTTCGCAGCTAGCGCGCCCTGCCCGCATTCGCGGCGATGGTTTTGCCCGCGAATTGCCCTGTGTCGGCACCTGTCACCTGGATCGGTCGAGCGATTCTTCATACTGTCGCTCTCCCAGGTGGCGGGTGTCCGACAATGGTTTTCACCCGACCTTTTTACCACATCGCTTTTACTCGCCGCATCGACAACCGTCCGTGCGGCGTTTTCATTTTTCATATTTTGATATACAATGCCCCTATGTCTAAAAAAACCACAGAATCAGCCAGTGATATGGTTATGGAGAATCTGATAGCCCTGTGCAAGCGCAGAGGCTTTATTTTCCAAGGATCCGAGATCTATGGTGGGTTGGCTGGCACGTGGGATTATGGTCCTCTTGGTGTAGCGTTGCGCAACAACATCAAGCGCATGTGGTGGAAGCGGTTTGTGGATGATCGCGAGGATATGTATGGCGTTGATGCGGCCATCCTCATGAATCAGCGTACATGGGAAGCAAGTGGGCACGTGAATGGTTTTGCTGACCCAATGGTTGAGTGTAAGAAATGCAATGCAAAATTTCGAGCGGACCAAATTGGCACACTGGTTGAAAAGGATAAGAGTTGGCAATTGCCGGAGGCATGCCCACATTGTAAGGCCAAAAACTCATTTGATCACCCAAAGCAATTCAATATGATGTTCAAGACGCATGTTGGTGCTAATCAAGACTCCGCATCTA
>CAZRRZ010000001.1:22716-27466 GCA_964602725.1 uncultured Candidatus Saccharibacteria bacterium
CAATTCAATATGATGTTCAAGACGCATGTTGGTGCTAATCAAGACTCCGCATCTATCTCTTATTTGCGTCCCGAAACTGCTCAAGGCATGTTCGTCAATTTCAAAAATATTCTTGACACCTTCCACCCAAAACTTCCGTTTGGTATGGCTCAGATAGGTAAAGCATTCAGGAATGAGATAGCACCTAGGGATTTCACGTTTCGCTCTCGCGAGTTTGAGCAGATGGAAATAGAGTATTTCGTTGACCCGCGTGATGCAAAGCACGTTACCGAAACATTTGAGGCGCTTTACCAAGAACAGATTGCATTCCTTGCATCTCTTGGTCTTACTTCCTCAAAGATTCACAAGATTGAAGTACCAGAATCAGATCGCGCCCATTATTCAAAGCGCAGTGTTGATACAGAGTTTGATTTTCCATTTGGCCAAAAGGAATTGCTCGGCATTGCATATCGAACCGACTTCGATCTCAAGGCACACAGTGAGGCCAGCAAAGTGGATTTGTCATATTTTGATGAAGAAACTAAGGAGCGTTTTATTCCACACTGCATCGAGCCAACCTTTGGAGTCGATCGTCTGACATTGGCGGTGTTGTCAGATGCGTATACTGAAGACGAGCTTGGAGGGGAGAAGCGCATCTATCTCAAACTGTCTCCGGCAGTTGCTCCAGTCAAAGTCGCAGTCTTCCCATTGCTCAAAAATAAGCCCGTTCTTGTTGAAAAGGCCCGCGAAATATACCAGATGCTCAAAAAAGAATTTGGCGCTGTGGCATTCGACGACAACGGCAACATCGGCAAGCGCTATCGCCGTCAAGATGAGATTGGTACGCCATTCTGCATCACTATCGATTTTGATACTATCGAAAAGGATGCAGGAGTTACTGTTCGAAACCGTGATACGGGAGAGCAGGAGCGTATTGCCGAAAAAGATCTGCTCGCGTATCTGACAAAAGCGGGCGTGTAATCCCTTTATACTTTATTTATATGAAATTCAATAAAACCATCCTTTCCAATGGTCTTCGCATCATAACTATACCGATGACTGACAATCCATCGGTCACCGTTCTTGTTATGGTTGAAACAGGTTCAAAATATGAGACCAAGGAAATCAACGGCATCTCGCACTTTTTGGAGCACATGGTATTCAAAGGCACGCCGCGAAGGCCAAAGGCTAGTGATATTTCGCGCGAATTGGATTCGATAGGAGCACAGTGTAACGCATTTACGAGTCATGAATATACAGGATATTACGCAAAAGCCGGATCACAGCATCTTGATACAGTGATTGACGTCATATCAGACATGTATCTCAATCCTCTTTTTGATGCTAAAGAAATGGAAAAGGAGAAAGGGGTTATCGTTGAAGAGATACGAATGTATCAGGACATGCCTCGATCGCTCGCACAGCGCACGTTCATGGAAGTTATGTACGGTGATCAACCAGTGGGGTGGGATATCGCAGGCACCGAAGACAATGTGCGAGCGTTTACACGTGATCATTTTGTGGATTATCGTGCTCAACACTATGTAAGCGGAGCGACGACGGTCATCGTATCGGGTTCATTTGATGAAAAAACATGTATTACTAAGATTGAAAAAGCATACGAGGCGATGTTATCAGGTACAAAGAGTGGCAAAATCGCAACCCTTGAAGTTCAGGCAACGCCACGTGTCAAGACTTTTTTCAAGGAAACCGATCAGACGCACCTTGTCATCGGAATGCGCACGTTTTCAATCACTGATAAACGCATACCTACTATGCATGTACTCTCGACTATATTGGGTCGTGGCATGAGTTCGCGGCTCTTCACTCGCATGCGTGATGAGCTCGGTATGTGTTATTACATCAAGGCAGACCATGACCCGTTTACTGATCATGGGGTTTTGACAATCTCGGCAGGAGTCGACAATGGTCGTGTTGAAGAGGCTATCAAGGAGATTTTGGCACAGTGCAGAAAGATGAAAGATGAGCTGGTATCTGATGCTGAACTCAAAAAAGCCAAAGACTACATTACCGGAACTACGTTGCTGGAACTGGAAACATCTGAAGCTCGTGCCGAGTATTGCGGCTACCAAGAGATGCTCAAGCACACGATAGAATTGCCGGAAGTCATATTGAGCAGAATAAATAAAGTGACCACAGCAGATATCCAGAAACTGGCGCAAGAAATATTTGTCGACAGGGGCCTCAACATGGCCATTGTGGGGAAGTATAGGGACGACGCAGTATTCAAAGAATATTTTACCGTAGATAAATAATGATATGGTAGTATATCTATATGGAAATCCCGTCCCGCGACATGCATTTTAGTATCAATACGGGGACTATCATCCGTTTCTTTGGGGTGTTGGTGATTTTGGCGCTCTTGTACTACATGGCCGATGTTCTTTTGGTAATTCTTGCCGCTGTTGTACTCGCTTCCGCAATAGAGCCTGTTGTTCGGAGGCTCAAGAGGTACCATTTTCATCGCATTGTCGCGGTCATCTGTATCTACGTGGTGATTGCGGCGGTTATCGCCGGCATCGTGGTGTTTTTCCTTCCCATGGTGATCAACGATACGATCAGTTTCTTGGACGCAGTACCAAAAACTATTTCCTTGGATTCTCTTTGGAATCCAGCCGGCGACGTTGGCGCTCAAGCGAGTGGTGCAACCTCCGTGTCTTCACACATGTTTTCATTGGCTGACTTGGCAAAAGGCATGCAGGATTTTTTGGTCGGGTCAGGTAATAGTGCGGTGCAGACAGTTAGCATGATTTTTGGGGGCATGCTGAGTCTGATTTTGATCCTGGTTCTTTCGTTTTATTTGGCGGCACAAGAAGAAGGGGTCGATGATTTTTTGCGTATTATTACTCCAGTCAAGCATTACGACTACATTATTGATCTGTGGAAACGCTCACAGCGTAAGATTGGCTTGTGGTTACAAGGTCAGGTCCTGCTCGGCATCATTATTGGCCTTCTCGTATATCTGGTCTTGATGGTTGTTGGTATTCCTCATGCGCTCTTGCTTGCCGTATTCGCGGCCCTTTTGGAAATCATCCCCGTCTTTGGTCCCATCGTGTCGGCCGTGCCTGCAATATTGATTGCCTTTACAAATCGCGGTACAGGTGTGGGATTCCTGGTTGCGGGACTCTATTTGATCATTCATCAATTTGAAAATCATCTATTCTACCCTCTGGTAGTCAAGAAGATTATGAATATATCGCCGATCGTCGTCATTATTGCACTGGTTATTGGCGCCAAGCTCGCCGGCGTCTTGGGTGCACTCATTGCGGTACCGTTGTCAGCGGCACTCATGGAGTATGTTCATGATATTGAAAAGTACAAGAAGTTGGAGAGGGCAGAGAGGGCAGTGGCGAAGGAAAACGCGTAACACCCTACATTCGGTATCGCCTTCAGGTATGTGGTATTTGTACTCTCCGAAAACTCGCTTCTTGTGGCACTAAGTTTGGAGCTCGTGGCTGCACTCGCTCCTCTCTAAGTGCCACATAGTCGCTCAGACAGTTCTCCGAGTACAAATACCACACACCTTACGGCTCATACGTCGCTACAGGCCTCACCTTTCCCGAACCTCATTTTCACGCTAGACTATCTCTTACATGTCCCAAAAGCCTTTCTACATAACCACGACGCTGCCGTATGTCAACGCTGAGCCTCATATTGGCCACGCCATGGAATTTATCCGTGCTGATATTATTGCTCGTACTAAAAAACTGGCAGGATATGATGTTTTTTTCAATACAGGAACCGATGAACATGGCATAAAGATATATCAAAAGGCGCAGCAACTTGGGCTTGATCCACAGGTGTATGTAGATCAGGCGGCAGAAAAATTTAAAACAATTCTACCTCTTTTGGGCATGATGCCTGAAATTGTCTTCACACGTACGACTGGTCCACATCATGTCTCGGCGGTGCAAACGTTTTGGGAGATTATAGATAAGAACGGTTTTATCTATAAGAAAAATTACTCAGTCAAGTATTGTGTTGGATGTGAGCTCGAAAAGACTGAGTCAGAATTGGTTGACGGAAGATGTCCTCTGCATCCTGCCCAGGATCTTGAGATTATTGATGAGGAAAATTATTTCTTCAAATTTAGCGCGTTCCAACAACCACTTCTTGATTTGTATGCGCAAAATCCTAACCTAGTGATTCCTGACTTTCGTTTCAATGAAATAAAGGCTTTTGTGGCGCGTGGTCTCACGGACTTTAGTATTTCACGCTTGGCACACAAGATGCCGTGGGGTACTCCTGTGCCAGGCGATGATAAGCATGTGATGTATGTATGGTTTGATGCACTAGTCAATTATATTTCCACGCTTGGTTGGCCTGAAGACACAAAAAAGTTTGAAGCATTTTGGAAAAATGGAACACCAATCCAATATTGCGGCAAAGATAATCTTCGCCAACAGTCCGCGATGTGGCAGGCAATGCTTTTGGCAGCCAAAATGCCCCCAACGCACTCAATAATCATTAATGGTTTTGTTACTGGAGAAGGAGGTATCAAAATGTCCAAGTCTCTCGGCAACACAGTTGATCCCCTTGATATTGTCAAAGAATATGGCACCGATGCGCTTCGATATTATGTTGCTCGCGAACTGAGTCCTTTTGAAGACAGTCCATTTACTATGGAAAAATTCAAGGAAGCCTACAATGCTCATCTCGCAAATGGTATAGGCAATCTGACCAGTCGCATTATGAGGATGGCGACGACCAATTTGACCTCGGCGCCAGAAGTGTCAGACAAGACAATTCC
>CAZRRZ010000001.1:27566-33063 GCA_964602725.1 uncultured Candidatus Saccharibacteria bacterium
ACACTCATTGATGTTCCTTTTTTCTTGTGCCGCTTCACGATGGAGACGAGCACATTCGGATGAAGCGTTTTTCTTTCCCCGATACTCACTCGGGTGAGAATGACATGCATGCGGTAGGGCATGTGCATGAGAGGCTTCAAAATAGCTCGATTGTCCCGCTTATTATCGGCTATTGATACGATCAGATATAGTTTGTTGAAGGTTAGTCGCTCAAGATTTGCTATGGTACTGCGGATCTTCGACCGGTTGTGCGCGCCGTCGAGTATTACCATGGGGCGTTTTTGCATGATTTCAAACCTGCAGGGTAGGGCGGTATTTTCGATGCCTTGCTCTATGTGCCGCCGCGAAAGTCCTATGTGCCGGCAGATGGCGCCTACGAGCTCCACATTGTAATCGCTGTAGTGTATCTGGTGGGGTATAGAAAAGAATGCAGCATCTTTTTCATGGCATATATTTTTAAATAGAGTGAGCAGTGTGGGGCGCTGTTCTGAAGTAAAAAGTGCGCTGCCGGGTTTGATGATACCGGCTTTGTCGGTGGCAATTTCGCGCAAGGTGTCGCCGAGTATTTCCGTGTGATCATAATCGATATTAGTGATTGCTGTGATTCGTGGGTGGGCGATGACGTTGGTGGCGTCATATCGTCCACCAAGGCCGACCTCGAGCACCACCCACTCGCACTTTTGTTGTTTGAAATACAGCATAGCAATGGCAAAAAAGATTTCAAAGGCCGATGGTCCGCCAAAAGGACCTTTTTGCGCCTTGAGAATAAAAGGTTTTATATACTCAACTAGCTTGAGAAATTCAGGCACGGCAATGTATTTCCCACCGACACGTATCTTTTCTGTAGTCGTGGTCACATAGGGCGAGGTAAATAATCCCGCCTTTTTGCCTGAAGCGGTTAGAACTTCATGGAGCATGGTCGAAACAGTGCCTTTTCCAGCGGTCCCAGTGACGTGGATATACTCAAATCCGTTTTCAGGATTACCGAGCAAATCCAAAAAATAACGCGTCCTATCAAGAAAGAACAAAGGGTCCTTCTTGGTCTTACCGGTATTTTTTCTAAGGGAACTATTGGAGAAGCTTTCGACGAATGCTACTGCGGTACGGTATTTCTCCAAAATGTTCATTATTTTGTAACTGCCGACGCGCCTTTTTCTTTGACGCAACATTCGCTGACTTTTTGTTTTGATCCACACGGACACGGCTCATTTTTGCGGCAGCAATTGCCAGACAGCTTACCTGATCCACAGACGCATGGCCGATCTAGACTTTTCATATCGATGACTACTTCCATAGGTGTATAAATTAGTTAGTAATGTATAATTCAGTGTACACCTTAGGTGATTTTTTTCAAGATGAAAATAGACTATATCGACATACATGGACACGTCAATTTCCCTGAATATGATACTGATAGGGAAGACGTTATTCGACGTGCCCATGACGCTGGCGTCGCCATGATAAGCGTTGGGACGGGGCTCGAATCCTCAAAGCAGGCTCTTGATCTTACGGTGTCGCATGATCATATGTGGGCTGTGGTCGGCATCCACCCGGCGGATGTACACGGAGATGTTTCTGCCGTTGAGTTTGAAGGTGTCGCGGGGTTGGCAACATATCTAAAAGTAGTGGCCATCGGCGAATGTGGTCTGGATTATTTCCATGCGACGCCAGAAGATATCCCACGACAGCGCGAATTGTTTGTTCAGCATATTCAGCTCGCCAATGACGTTCAAAAGCCCCTGATGCTCCATGTGCGCAATGGCAAGACAGGCTCGCATAATGCCTATCAAGAAGCTATTGAGGTGCTCAAAAAATATGCCAAGGTTCCTGCTAACTTCCATTTTTTTGCTGGAACTCCACAGGATGCCCAAGATATAGTTGCGATGGGGAATACGATATCTTTTACTGGCGTGGTCACTTTTGCGCGTAATTATGATGAAGTGATCAGGGGCATCCCGCTTGCCAATATTATGTCAGAGACGGATTGTCCATACGTGGCTCCAGTTCCACACCGTGGCACGCGATGCGAACCGGTTCATGTTATCGAGACAGTAAATAAAATAGCGGAAATCCGCGGCGAGCCTGCTGATGTTGTCGCTGCCCAACTCATCAAAAATGCCCAGCAATTTTTCAAGCTAGTATAGGCGGCGAATGAGCGAAATTTCACCATACCTCGACATCTTCAGCGAATCTTCAGCATTTCTTCATGGTTTCTTTATCATGGTCTGATACATTTCCCACACCTTCGCACCATGCGCTTCGCAGGCGGCATGTTCTTGCGTCGGGGCAGTATGTGTGGTAGTTTGTGTTTATTACAACTAACGCAGTATGTCCTTTCTGTCGAAAGGTCCCCTGGGAATCCCTGGCGGGTCACAGACTGCAAACAAAGATATGACAACTACTCACGACGAGACGTCGGTGTATGAGATAGGGTACCTCATTGCTTCATCAATTCCGGAGGAGAAAGTTCCGGGAGAGGCTGAAGCAGTGAAGAAGATTATTACTGATGCAGGTTCGACGGTTATTACCGAAGAGGCTCCACATCACGAACATCTGGCCTATACGATCAGTAAAAAGACCGTATCAGGCGGATATGAGAAATATGACAATGCATATTTTGGCTGGATCAAGTTCGAACTTGGCTCTGACAAGATCGAAGCGGTCAAGAAAGCTGTTGAGCTAGTGCCTTCGGTCTTGCGCATGCTCCTCATTTCCACAGTTCGCGAGAATACCTATCTCGGCAAGCGTGCTCCGGCTCTGGCTCCTGTAGCCTTTGCACCGATGGCAGCAGCCACTATTTCAGGAGCTTTGGCCGATGAAAAGAAGGACGTCGCTCCGGCAACCATCGAGGAGATGGACAAGAGCATCGACAACATGGTGAAAGAGGTATAATTAGCCTACGGGT
Source organism: uncultured Candidatus Saccharibacteria bacterium (assembly GCA_964602725.1). Taxonomy (GTDB): domain Bacteria; phylum Patescibacteriota; class Minisyncoccia; order Phycocordibacterales; family PALSA-1337; genus C7867-002. Next base: position 30,472 of record CAZRRZ010000001.1, read on the forward strand.
TTAGTAACCTAATATTCACACCACTATGTACTTAAACAAAGCATTCATCATCGGAAACCTTACTCGCGACCCAGAGCTCAAAGCTCTTCCATCGGGCACCAAGGTTTGCAGTTTCGCTGTTGCCACCAATCGTTCCTACAAGGATAAGGATGGCAATCGCCAAGATGCTACCGAGTTTCACAACGTTTCAGCCTTCGCTAAGTTGGGAGAATTGGCAGCCCAATATCTCAAAAAAGGCTCACAAGTATACGTTGAAGGTCGCCTTCAGACTCGTTCGTGGGACGGCAAGGACGGAGAAAAGAAGTACCGCACGGAGATCATTGCTGATACTGTCCAGTTCGGCAACCGCCCAGGCGGGGCAGGTCCATCGGCCGGCGGTTCAGCAGCACCAGCAGCTGCAAAAGGCGGAGTAGAAGTGCCTGATGCCCCAGCTGACAAGATTGACTACCCGAGTGAAGAGATCAATCCGGACGACATACCATTCTAAACGACATTTAATCAACTATTAATTTATCATTATGAAAAAGCAGTGTTATTTCAGTCAGCACAACATCAAATTCATTGACTACAAGGACACCGAGGTCCTCAAGAAGTTTTTGAACCCACACGGCCGCGTTCTATCGAGGAAGCGCACCGGCATTGCCGCAAAGTATCAGCGCCAGCTCGCTGTCGCAGTCAAGCGTGCGAGGTTTATGGGATTGCTTCCATACGTTGCTTCGTAAAAGCAAGTAGTTCACAAAAAGAGGGTTCAGGGACACGGATATTTTTCTGCTGAAAAATTCCTAGTGCTCGCGCCAGTCGCGCTCGCAATGTCCCTTCACCCTCTTTTTGCTACCTACTTGCCCACACGTTCACGATATTCTCCGGTATCTGTATTGATGCGAATGACGTCACCTTCATTGACGAACAGAGGAGCATTGATGGTTGCACCAGTCTCAAGAGTGACGATTTTGCTGCCGCCAGTCGCGGTATCTCCCTTGATGCCTGGAGGAGCCTCAGTGACGCGTAATTCGGCCGTAATAGGCATCTTGAAGCCCATAGGCTGCTCATCAAAGAGGAGTTGTTCAACAATGGTATTTGGCTTCAAAAACTTGGCTTGTGGGCCCGCTTGCTCATCGCTCACCTTGAAACGCTTTGAAGGATCCTCGGCTTCGCAGAACCACCATTCACCGCGGGCGTTATAGAGATATTTGACCTCGCGTGACTCGATCTCAGCCTCTTCAACTTTATCGGAAACGTGGAATGAATACTCGGTCACCTTGCCGGTCATGAGGTTCTTGAGCTTGGTGGCGTTCACAGGCTTTCTTTGTTGTTTGCGGAAAACGTGCGCAGAGAGCACTTCGTAGGGAGCGCCATCGAGGACAATGAACTTCTTTTCGGTAATTTCGCTGTATTCGAGGAGGGACATGGGGATTGGTTACGTGATTTATAAGCTTGGGTAGTCTAGCTGGTTTCGGCGGAAAAGGCAAAAAATAAAATAAAAAACCGCGAGGCCTAGCCTTCGCAGTTGTGGGAAATGTTGGTTTAGCTTGTTACTTTGATGAATCGCGCCCTGAGTACCTCACCACCATCTTCGCGCGTCCGGAGACAGCGAAATCTGTATGGTTGCCTGGCATTCTTGAATGTTTGGTTGAGTTTATCTCGAATCCCGGTGTATGTACGCCACGTTGCGCCAGCACCTTGAGGCAATCCTAGGAGCGTCTCCAATCTGAACGCCGCGTTATAATTTTTCTCCAAAGTGGCCCGTATGGTCGCACATTCATCAAACATTTGAATACTCCCGATATTCATCCAGTCGGATGCATCAAGTTCGTCAGTTACGAAGTGCTCGCCACGTTTTCGTCCTATCGGCTTTGGTGAGATTATGAAGAAGTTTACGCCCAACTTCTGTCCTTTCTGAAGAACCCCACTTCTCTTGGCCCACGTTAAATGTTGTTTAGCGACTTTTGCCGCCTTCTCTTTAAGTTTCTGATCGATCTCGCGATGCATGGTGACTCTTTCATTTGAATTGTTACTTGTGCAAGGTTATGTAAAAATAATATATTATAAATTATTCCTGTCAAGGTAACAGAATTTTACTCACCCGTTCAAACTCCTTAAGTTTCGCCAACTCCTTTTCCTTCCACCTGCAACAATGCCCAGTTTTGTTGGGATGGCAGAGTGCACAGCTTCTTTTCTTGTTCTTATATCGTTTTCTCATGCTAACTATAGTATACTATAGGGGTATGATTAATATCAATATTAAAAAACGCAAAATAAAGAAATGTTCAATTTGCGGCAAGCAAATAAACTTGATCATGTACAAGGATCATTCCTACAGGGGTGGTCACTATTTCGGCAAGACGCCCCTTATCACAAAAAAAGAATGGGCCAGAGTATCGAAATTTGGGACGCGGACATCTATGATAGGTAATTGGGAAATTCAAGTCATGAAAAAGGATCCAAAGCCTTACGGTCAAGTTGAATATTGGGAATGTCCGAAATGCTATTGGGGATGGAAGTGACTCAAAAAAGCAAAGCCCCGCTTTATTAGCGGGGAGTTGCAAACGCGCACTGTGGATTCTCTACTGCTGACCCAACCTCGCGCGTATG
>CAZRRZ010000001.1:33163-45009 GCA_964602725.1 uncultured Candidatus Saccharibacteria bacterium
TCACCAAACTTGGTGCGGATGGCGTCGAGTGCGTCACTGATGCCGGTGCTTTGTTTTTTATCGTTTTTTGCAGTAATAGTTTCAGTTTCGTTTTCTGTAGTTTCTTCTGATGGGGAATTGGCTTCTACAGGCACGCCTGCCCGCGCAGGCACGCCGCCTTTCCCGTGCTTCGCTATTTCAGCGGAAGCTGGTTTTTTCTTTAGGGACATAATTTCTATGTATTAGATCTGATAAATCGCAGGCGTGACTCTATTCTACCATAAAAATAACCCCCAGCTTCAATAGCGGGAGGTGCGGGCGAGTCTGTATTCACTGGGAAGAAGTGAATACGTGCAAGGTTGATCCTTCGAGATTAAAGAGGCAATTAACAAACCCATATTTCTTCAGGTCACCCTGGATCAAGAAGTGACCTGATTCCGTGACTGGTCTTTCTAATGGGGCACCGTCACCAGTGAATCTGGTCACCAGTTCAAAAATGTTTACCCAAAATGCCTGCCGAGAAGCTGGTGTTTCTGGTAAAACCAGACTGAAGTCATCACAACCCTGAAAAGTGACTGTAACATCAACGATTGGCCTTATAGCAAACACGCCAACAGGGATGGGAGTATTTATCATAGGTAGCGGAGGGAGGATGACTTGTTTGCAAAAATGATCGAATTTCGGCACATCTAGCTTTTGTGCCTTCAGTGCTCTGGTGAGGAAGGATTCTAAAGTTTCTTTCATGGCTGACCTCTTGGAGGAATTGTACATGTATGTTAGAAAATTTCAACCTTTTTTGAATAAAAAGCCCCGCCGCATCAATGTGCATAGGGGTGAATGTTGTGTCTCCCTAGAACTTTAACGAAGCGTTCTGGGTCGATTCGATATGGAGTACCGTGTCCTTCAAAGAACTGGTGGTCACGGATGAGGTGGGGATGAAGATCAGAAAGTACCATAACCCAGTCTTTTTCCACGAGCCATTTCAGCTTGGCAAGACGCTTTTCTTTGCCCCAAAACTTGAGCAGGACTCTTAGTATCCAGTAGTATCGAGGATTACAGAGCCAGATTTCGGTGATCTGCTCGCTGTAATCAAAGATGTTTACGGCACAGAAATCTTGCCAAGGACACTCGGGGCTGTGAATGTAACCGAAAAGGTGAAGTCTGTGGCCGTTAATGCTGGCGGGCATGTGTAGGAATACATCCTCAATGGTCCGAGCGATTTGGTCATACGTGAGCCCGAGGCGTTGGAGAACCTCTCTGTCGCGCGTGGTTACTTCCTCCAGGTTTTCATCATGGCCCAGAAACCCGTACGTTAGTGCCTCTTGTGAGCCATGAGGCCGGAGGTGTTGTAGAAGCTGTTCGGGTGCTGGCGGGTTGTGGGACGGCAATGGGTGCTGGTTTGTGATCACTCTACTCATATCTACCCATACGCTAGCAGAAATTCTTTAAAAATCAATCTTACATGGGCATCCTCACGATCTCCACTCTCATCTCCACACTTCTTTCAAACTGATCTCTTGCCACCAGTGTCAGAATATTCGTCCCTGGAAAAACGATGATTGTCTCATCAAAATTACCTTGTTCATCAATGGTGATAGCTTTGCCGTTTAAGGTAATGATGTTCGCGCGTTCAACACGGCCGACGACATGTGTAGTTGTCGAAGTTATCGATGCGTAGTTGGTGGGTTGGGAGAGGGTGATACGGGGTCCCTGTGCGTAGGTGAAAGAGCGCCACAGTGCATAGGCACCAATAAGAAGAATCACCAGAACTGCAGATCCGATTTTGACGATGCGGAGAAAGGTGGTGCGGGTAAAGGGCATGACCTTAGTATAAGCAAAGGCCAGTAAAAAGGAAGAGACTTAAATGGATTCTTCGCTCGTTGTGCCTACAGCCCCATCTATCAACGTATCCGCCGCAGCTTCCAGTGCCGGACTGCCACCAATAATTTCTCGGGGCTTCGAGCCGTTTGCCGGGCCAATCACACCTTTCTGTTCGAGGAGGTCCATGAGCTTGGCGGCACGTGAGTAACCAACACCAAGCTTGCGCTGGATATATGAAGTCGATGCTTTGCCTGCTTCCATAACACACTCACGAGCGGCTTCGTAAAGCTCGTCTTCTTCTTCGAGGGAGTCGTTGTCCAATCCCATCGAGTCAAATGCGGCAGATGAACCAGCTTCGATAGGGGTGAGGTTTATTTCGCTATTGATCTCATCACGGTATTGATCAATGAGGAACTTTACGACCTTCTTTACCTCGGCTTCAGAAATATATGCAGACTGGAGACGAACTGGCTTGGACATTTCACCACCGAGATAGAGCATGTCGCCGGCACCCAAAAGTTTTTCAGCGCCTTGCTGATCGAGGATAGTACGCGAGTCAATCTGTGAGGCAACCTGCAACGCGACGCGAGTAGGGATGTTGGCCTTGATGAGACCGGTGATGACATTCACCGATGGGCGCTGGGTTGAGATGATGAGGTGAATACCGACAGCGCGAGACATTTGGGCCAGACGGACGATGGCAGACTCGAGCTCGCGAGGGTAGGTCTGCATAATATCAGCCAATTCGTCAATAATAATGGCGATATATGGCATGGTCTCGGGAAGTTTGACTGCGGCATCCTCGGTGGCTTCATCATTATCGCGGTCTTTTTTCCACTCGGCGATGGCCGGGGCGAGGATGTTCTTGTGGTACGAATCAATATCGCGCGAACCATTTTTCTCAAGGACATCATAACGACGGCTCATTTCTTTTGCGGCCCACTTGAGGGCGAGAATGGCCTTCTTTGGATCAGTGATGACTGGTGTAAGAAGGTGAGGGATCTTGTTATACATGGTGAGTTCCACGCGCTTTGGGTCAATCATGATGAACTTGAGGTTTTCCGGTGAGTTGCGGTAGAGGAGAGAGGTGATAACTGCATGAATGGTCACGGACTTACCGGAACCAGTTGCACCAGCGATAAGTGCATGAGGAGCTTTGGCGAGGTTTGCAAAATGGGCTTTGCCCGCAATATCTTTACCAAGCGACATGAGGAGGGGCTTTTCTGAATTTTGGAATTCTGATACGGCCAATAATGTCCCCAGACCGACGGTGGTCTTGGCGGTATTTGGTACCTCGATACCCACCAGTGATTTGCCAGGGATCGGCGCCTCGATACGAATAGGGTGGGCGGCAAGAGCCAAAGCAAGGTCATTATTGAGCGCAACGATACGTGAGAGCTTCACACCTTCTGCAGGCTTCAACGCGTACCGAGTAACCGAGGGACCGATAGAGATCTCATCCATCTCCACGGTGATGTTAAAGTTTTGAAGCGTGCGCTTGATGATGTTGGCATTTGCCTTGATGTCGCCGGTCTCGGGCTTGCCCCTATCCTTTTCAAGTAGAGTAAGCGGGGGAGGTGTAAAGTCTTTAAGATAGGGAGTAGTTACGGCACCAGTGAATGCGGCCTCGTCATCATCGGAGAAAATAGGACCAGTGCTCTTTTTGTTGTTGTCGCGGACCCTTTCTTCATCGCGTTTCTTTTGCTCCGCGGCAACGCGGGCGATCTCCTCACGTTCGAGGTTGCTGATAGGTCCCTCACGCTCAAGGGAGGCGAGGGCGGCGTCAACGCGACCTTCCTCCACCTTATCCATTTTGCCAGATTTTTTGAGATTCAAAAGAGCCTGCTCAGGAGTCTCTACCCTCTTGAACCAGTTCCAGAACATCAGCATGTCCAACGTTATGTGTAGATTGAATGTCATGATCACTGACACGACAAAGATAACAATAAGAAGCACCACAGCCGCCCATGTATCGAGAAGGGTGATGAGAGGTGAAGCGATCCAGCGGCCGATAATGCCACCCGCCTCCGCGTACGTGATATGGATGAGTGAGAGCCCTGATATAAAGAAGAAAAGCATACCAATAATCTTGGTAGTCTCGACACGTCGTTTTGAGCCTTGGAGAAATGAGATGCCCAGCATAGCAAAAACAATAGGTATAAGATAATATCCTACTCCAAACAGACGCATCAAAAATTCATACACGTAGTTTCCGAACCCCGCCTTACCAAATGCCGCCAAGAGCGACAGTATCATAAGTAAAAAAGAGAATAATGCCAGAATGGTCCGGACGGTCCCGTCTTCCATATCGTTCCAGAACCTGACCTTTCCCCCCAGATCTTGTTTTTTCTTTGCCATACGTACAATAATACCACACATGCAAAAGGATTTTTATTGGTGTGTATAAGCTACTTGCGCTCCCAGCTTTTTGGACTATAATGGACACATCAAAGACAGTGTAAATGTTAGGTTTTTAATAAAAGACATTATATTTTATAAAGGACAGATTAAGGACGTATTTCAGTAAAATAACATGGACAAAAAGGACAACAATAATCAGGGAGATTTAAACGACTCATTAAAGTGGAAATCACTTGGTTTTTTTTCAGCTGAAGATTATCTCCTATATATTTTCAAAAAGACAGAAAAAATAACAGCAGGTATATATTTAGTTTCAGGACTTCTAAAAGACGATGAGCCGATGAAATGGGAACTGCGCGATCATGGTATGGAATTGATGTCGTCGTCCTTTATGGCATCAAGTAATATTCCTGGCGACAAGAGTTCTACCATCCAATCTCTTTTTACTGCGGCGCTCGAAACTATTTCATTACTCAATGTAGCTCGTATTTCCAACCTTATTACAGAAATGAACCATTCACTCTTGGTTCGTGAGATTGATAACATCGTTGCCATGCTCCGCGATCGCCTTGCGGAGAGCGCGGAAAACGCCGGCTATGTCCTTTCGGAGAATTTCTTTAAGACACCAGATTTGTTTGCTTCCGGATTCCGGTCCGATAGTAGAAGTTTCCAGGCTCATTCAAAAGGACAAACAGGTGATCTGTCCCTGTGGAAAACTGAAAAAAATGTTCAAAAACAAGGGAATTCTATGGGACAGAATACCGTACAGGCCAAAAAGATTTCACGCCAGGAGTCTATCCTGAGCGTCCTTAAGAATCAGTCAAATCTCACGATCAAGGACTTCTCAAAAGTCATAAAAGACTGCAGTGAGAAGACTATTCAGCGCGAACTTATAGAGTTGGTGGATCGGGGTGTAGTAAAGCGAGAAGGTGAGCGTCGTTGGAGCAGGTATTCTCTTAAATAACAACTTTAGAATTTTCTCAATGGGCAGTCGTCAAAAACGTTGACTTTTGGGTCTATTTTGGTTATTATGTGCCTTATTACTAAATACCCCCAAATTTGAGCCATATTTTGTAAGAATAGTGGTTTTTGTACGTTATCCCCATCACGTTTGCAAAGGGTATTACTAGTAATGTATAATGTGTTGTAACGGGTGTGTGAAGGCAGTGCTTTCGTACATTCGTTCCCAATGCAAGTATAAAAGTATAGTGCGGAGGGAGGAACGAACTTTGACAACATAGAGAATCGTCAAGATATGTTCGTTATTATTCTTGCCACAAAATTTTTTGTTTGCGTGTCGATAGCGCGAACAGAAGATGTGGAAATGTATTATCAAGTTAGTTTACAAACCGCTAAACTTCCCTCGTCTTTATTAGTAAATAGGGGAGCTGCGTTAAATTATAAAAATAGACATGAAAAAGTTTCTTATCGCTTCAGGTGTAGCCGTCTTGGCTTTCACTTCAGTTGTAGGCGCACAGACCTTCTCAACAAACCTCACGGTTGGTTCACAGGGTGCTGACGTCGTCGCTCTCCAGACAGCGCTCATGAGTGCTGGATTTAATATCCCAGCTATCAGTGCTGGTACCGCAAAGGGTTACTTTGGTTCACAGACTCAGGCAGCAGTTAAGCTCTACCAAGCTTCAAAGGGTGTTCCAAACACAGGTTTCGTTGGTCCTTTGACCCGCGCAGCTTTGAATGGTGGTGCTGCAGTTGCTGTTGTCCCTGCTATGGGTTGTCCAGTAGGATATACCTGTACTGCAAATCCAGGAACAGTAGTTACACCAGTTACACCAGCTCTTGGTCAATCAGACGGATCACTTTCTGTCTCGACCTCAGCTTTCGTTTCAACCGGTGCAAGCATAAAGAAGGGTGAAACAAAGAACGTTGTTGCTGTAAAACTACAGGCAACAGCAGGACCTGTTTCAGTCACTCGTGTTGACGCCCACTTCTCAGTTCGTCCTTGGTTGTTCTTCAGCCAAGCTCAGCTTATCGATTCTACAGGAAGAGTTCTTGCTACAAAGAACTTGTCTAACCCATCAGACGTAACAGAGGTTACCGTTGGTACAGACTACCTCGTACGTTTCGAAGGTTTGAACTTTGTCGTCTCACCTGGAACAAATCCAGACCTCGCGGTCAATGTTTCGGTTCTTTCTGCGACAGACAAGATCACCAATGGTATGACAGTTTATGCTGGTATCCCAACAGGTGCTATTAGAACAGTCAATGGATTGGGCATTTCTGATTCAATTGGCGGAGCATCAGCATTTACCGGAACATCGGTTCCATCAGGTGCTGGCCAGACAAGCTTCACCCTGTCTTCGACAGGATCAGTTGCTGATATTAGTACAAAGATCAGCTCAGCTTCTTCGGCAACTCAGGTCAACGTGCCTGTCTCAGCTACAGTTTCAACGAACAATGTTACGTTGGGTATGTTTAGTTTGAAATCTGCAAACAACAGTGCTACGGTCAACAGCTTGAGTGTTCAGACAAATTCCTTTACAACGATAGATATGTCTAGTGCTCAGACTGGCATCTTCAGTAACGTAAGACTCATGGTTGGCTCACAGACGTATGGTGCACTCTCATACAGTGCAGCAGGTCTCGCAGTCTTCCAGAACTTGACTATCCCATTGGCCCAGGATGTTTGGACGGATGTCAAACTCATTGCTGATGTCGCCGCTACGTCAACAGACGTTACTGCTTCGTCAACCCTCGTTGCTAACACAATCAACGCGATCGACAGTACATATACTGCCGCTACGGTTGGAGGTGTTGCTATGGCCTCAGCTACCAACAACCAGACAAGTGTCAATACACTTTTGACAGTCAACAGTGTTTCATTGTCTGTCGGTAGTACCCCAGCAGTTATCACTCAGGAAATCAAAGGAAAGGCAAACAGCAGTGTCACTACTGCAGCCGCTGTCGCATACACATTTACTTTGACTAACAATAGTTCAAATAGTATGTATGTTTCATCGAACATAGTAACACTCCTCAACGCTACAACGACTACTCCTACTGGTAACGCTTCTTCGACAATCACTACGATTGAACCTATCACTTCAGTCCCAGGCGATGGTTCAACATACTACATCATCCCAACTGGTTCAGCTCGTACGTTCACCGTTTCTGGTATCATCCAGAGTCGTGGTGGAGCAGCAGCATCAGAAAGGTTGAGTATCACCAGTATCCAGTATGGTTCTACTACAGCTGGTACAGGTAGCTCTATCACATCTGGTTTGACAACATTGACAGCAGCAATCGTTCTCGCTCCAGCTAACTAACTTCTAAATTAGTTAGATTCTCCTCCCAACGGGTCACAATGTTGGAACAAAAACCGCCTTCGGGCGGTTTTTGTGTTGCCCGAAAACTGCCCGCGCTCATGTGCTTAACTGTACGGGTACTTTTTGGTTAGTGAAAATTTTGCTATACTGTCGGCATTGTATGGTCAATCCTTTTGACAGAAGTTTCTTCAAATTTCTCCTCGGGTTCATGCTCATCCTCATGGTGAGCTTTGCGGTCCTCTTTGTGGTCGGCCGCTACGCCTCCCATCTCTGAAATAGTCTTTACGACACAACACAATCGCATCTTCAGCGAATCTTCATCATTTCTTCACGGTTTCTTTATCGTGACTTGTTAAGGTGTATGCATTACTAGGTTCGTTAACCTCCAATGCATATGAAAGACTTTTTCCACATAGTGATGACAGGTGTAGCCACAGGTTTGGTCGCGTTTGTTGGGTTTCTTCCGACAGTCCGCGCCGAAACTATTATTACTGACGGTTTTCTCCAAGGGGATACGGTATGGGCTAAAGAGCATAGCCCCTATATCCTCAATGATACCGTCACCGTATCCCAAGGCATGACGCTGACTATAGAGCCGGGCGTTGAAGTTCGCGCCGATCCTGCCGCCTCATATGACCCATACATATATGTGGCTGGGTCCCTCGTTGCCCACGGCAACGAACAGCAGCCGATCCGCATAGGGAATATTTGGGGTGTGACTGTCGATCATGGCAGTGCGGATATTTCCGAAGCGATTTTTGCTATGAAAGGTAGTTTGACGTTTACTGGATCCGTAGGACGCATTTCTACAACAACGATTTCAAACACAGTTGAAGGCACTATTTCTGATGGTGTCTATATACAAAATAGCGCAGTTGTTATTGAAGGTAGCAAGATCGAAGGCAATGCCAATGGGATCATGATACAAGATGCAGGCGGCATCTTTCAGGTCCGAGGAGGGAGTTTTCTCGGAAATCTATTTGAAAAGACGGGGCTGATACGAACTGCTCATGCCGCAGAGCCGGTGCCATCGTCCGTTTCTATTGTTGGTTCACGGCTCATGGGCAACTCACAGTCCTCGATACATAACAAGACGTTGGGTGAAGTTCAGGCTGGTCACAATTGGTGGGGGAGTGCGCATGGGCCAGAACAAGGGGTTATAGGTCCAGTCGCCTATACTCCATGGCTTGATCGGGATCCATTTGATAGTTCTGTGGCCGCGTGTTGTTCCAGTATCCTGTTTCTACCTGGCCTTGAAGGCAGTCGGCTCTATCGGGACGAGTCAGGTTTTATGGGAATGGGGACAACTTCCAATCGTCTATGGGAGCCAAATCGTAATGACGATGTGAGGAAGCTCTTCTTGCATCCAGATGGTTCGAGTATCGACTCAGCCATATATGCTGGAGGTCCTTTGAGCAAGGCATTGGGTGTAGTCGATATATATGGATCATTTATGGATTTCCTCGACGGCTTGTCCCAGAAGGGCACCATTGCAGAATGGAGATCATTTGGGTACGACTGGCGTCTGCCTGTACAAGAAGTTGTGACAGGTCAGACTAGGCGTGCGACGACCACCGAGTCATTGGTAGAAACACTCGAGCAGATGGCTTCTAGATCAAAGACGGGAAAGGTCACCTTGATCGCGCATAGCAATGGAGGCTTGGTGACAAAGTATCTAGTCAAAACCTTGGCCGATATGGGCAAAGAGACCCTCGTAGACTCTGTTATTTCCGTGGCTGTGCCGTACTTGGGAACTCCACAAGCCATACTAGGACTACTCCATGGTGACAATCAGGCGATATTCGGAGGGTTGATTTTGAAAGCCAGTGTGGCCAAAGAGTTGGGTACGAATATGTCGAGTGCGTATACACTCCTTCCTTCAGCGACGTACTTTACAAAAATGTTCGGACCTACGATCGCTTACGCGGCCAGTTCAACACCAGCAGCTGATTCAGCTCTACAACAGGATTCGTTCATCAATTCTCGGGCAAATTCGGCGCTTATGGATGCTGCGAGGGTGTTCCATAGCATCATTGACCCGTTTTCATGGCCGGCCAGTATCGCCCGTTGGGCCATCGTTGGATGGGGGAACAAGACCGCTAAAGGTATAGTATATTCGAGCTTGAATGGTACCAAGTATACTGCAACCACGACTTCATTGGGTGATGGTACAGTGGTGGCGCCCAGTGCGGCGTACAATGCCGGTACGACGACGGCAATAGATCTCGTAGAGGTTTCAGTTACGAACAACAAGGACATTGATCACTCAAACATTCTGAGTGCAGCCGAAACGCAAAAAACAATAGAGAGCATAGTCACTTCTACAACTCGTGCTGATTCCAAACATATTGAAGAAACCATCTCGAGTATTGGTGGCGTGACGATAGGAGAACCCGATTATACAAAAGAGAAGACCTATCTGGTAGTGAGTACCCATTCGCCAGTGGAGCTTCATCTATATGATGCACAAGGCAATCATACTGGTATAGCCCCATTGTCCAAGGACACAGACGAAGACATAGAAGATGGGTTGTTCACCTATGTTGAAAAGAATGTGCGGGGCAGTAGTTTTGAGATATATGGAGATGAAGATCAGCCTGAGATGTATATTTCTGTGCCAGATACTGCGGGGCAGACCTATTCGGTAGGTATCCAAGGGACAGGTGTCGGCGAGTTTACTTACAAGGTTGAGCGGGTCCGTGGCGGCGAAGTGCTGGATAGTGTCGTGTACTCGTCATTGCCAGTAACGCCACTCATGGCGGCTTCGACGACGGTGATGACTCAGATAACTGGGGCAACTATTCCGACCAAGCTTGCTTCATCAAGTCCAGCGCTCAAGATAGATATAGATGGCAATGGTTCAGTGGATGTTATCGCCAAGGCCAATACAACCTTAGACCCGATTGTATATCTTGAGTCACTAAAGAAGATTATTGCCCAGCTTATCGGTTCCAATACTCGCGCCAAAAATCTAAACAAGCGCATTGCTCGTCTCGAGGAATTGGTTAAAAAGGGCAAGTTCAAGAAGATTCGCAACAATGCGGAAAAGTTCAAGAAATCAATATCCCACAAAAAGACCAAGCTCCTTTCAGTCGCAGAGAAGGATCAGATTATTGGCCAGATTGACCTCTTTCTTGCCCAGTTTGAATGAGTGTGGTAATGTATCCGCACGGCTTAAGACAGAGGGCGTCCCGCGAGCTCATGTAGCTGCGAGCGGAGTTGTCCCCAGATGGGGACGTTCCACTAAGTCCCTCCGAGGTTACTCTCACTCTAGGCCCATAAAGGTCGGGCACGCGTTCACCGCGTGATTACAAATTCGCTTATACAAACATGGCACGCACAAAAGCACAAAAGAAAGAAATCATTGAGAAGGTGCAAACACTCATGGAAGGCGCCAAGTCGCTGGTCTTCGTGAACATTCACGGACTCAAACTTGAGGATGCTACCAAGATGCGTAAAGCACTCAAGGCAGAGCAGGTTGGGTTTTTCGTTGCCAAGAAGTCATTGACTTCATTGGCTCTTGCAAGCAAGAAATATGAAGGAACTGCGCCCGAGCTTGTAGGGGAGTTTGGTTTCGCCTACGGCACGGATCTGGTCGCGCCAGCTCGTGGTGTCTACCAATTCCAGAAGAAGCTCAAAGATCAAGTCGGCATCATTGGTGGTGTATTTGAAAATAAATACATGAACAAGGACGAGATGATCGCTATCGCTTCGATCCCTCCATTACCAGTTCTCCAGGGCATGTTCCTCAACGTCATCAATTCACCAATTCAGGGATTTGTCATGGCATTGGGAGAGATTGCAAAGAAGAAGACCGCCTAGTCACTTATCAAGTTACTAATTTATATTATCATGGAAAATACAGTAGAAATTCCCGCAAAGTTCAAGACATTGGTTGAAACCGTCGAAAAAATGTCAGTTCTCGACCTCAACGAACTCGTTAAGTTACTCGAAAAGAAGTTTGGCGTTTCAGCCCAGGCTGTCGCTGTTGCTGCAGCTCCTGCCGCTGCAGCCGCTGATGAGAAATCAACAGTAGCAGTTCACCTCGCAGCTGCAGGTGAGCAGAAGATCGCCGTTATCAAGGTTGTTAAGGAAGTCCTCGCCCTTGGTCTCAAGGAAGCAAAGGATCTCGTTGACGCCGCTCCTACCCTCCTCAAGGACGGTATGAAGAAGGAAGACGCGGAGGCGTTCAAGAAATCAATCGAAACCGCTGGTGGAAAGGTTGAATTCAAATAGTCATTCGGCTCGTCAGGTACACAGCAAAAAACAGGTTCGGTACGAGTGCTCCGGAGAATGTCTCCTCTGCACTGTACCGCACCTGTTTTTGAGTTTACGGGTTCGTAGAGCTCCTTCCTTTCCCGCCGTTTTCTGCTAGAATACGATTTACACACCAAATCACTA
>CAZRRZ010000002.1:0-12857 GCA_964602725.1 uncultured Candidatus Saccharibacteria bacterium
TTACCGTAACATATCAACTATTATCCGTCAACCTTTGACAAAACGTTAAAAATCGCTACTCTTACTGTACAAGTCCCTTCGAGCATCGGCGAGTTTATGGAAATAAACTCGCAAACTACAATGAATATCCTCACACTACAAAAAAAAGCGGAGAAACAGATAACTCAGCTTGAGCGTTCCATTAAGAGTGCATCTCGTACCCTTTTGGAATTTGAGGTTGCGCAATCAAAATGGGAAAGAAATAAAGGATACGGTAAACCATACAAGTCAGCAGACCACTTCATGAGACATATCATGAAGAAAGTTAATTCCTAATTCCAAAATGCGCATCATCTTTCCGTCAGATCCTTTCGATAGAAAGCTGGTCAGATTTCTCAAACAACATAAAGAATTGACGAAGGATGTCAAAGAGGTATTCAAACTTCTAGAAACGAATGTATTCCATTCAAAACTGAAGACTCATAAATTACATGGCGAACTCAAAGGTTCGTATGCCTGCAGTATTAATTATTATTATCGGATTGTGTTTGAATTTGACGAGAAATACGTCTATCCTGATTCTATCGGTCCGCATGATGCGGTCTATTAACCCATGAAAGACTACTACAGAACTCTCGGGCTCGAGAAAAACGCCTCCAAAGATGACATCAAGAAGGCATTTCGTAAGCTCGCGCACGAGCATCACCCAGACAAGAACAAAGGCAACGCATCCTCTGAACAGAAGTTCAAAGAAGCCAGCGAGGCCTATTCGGTCCTGTCGGATGACAGCAAACGTGCACAGTATGACCGATTTGGTTCAGCCGGACCGGGTGGATCTGGATTCAATCCGAATGCCAGTGGCTTTGGTGGACAAGGATTTGGTGGTTTTGATTTCTCACAATTTACACAGGGAGGCGGATTTGGACAGGGTGGAGTTGAGTTTGACCTCGGTGACATATTCGGGGAATTTTTCGGTGGTGGGCGACGTCCACGAAAGGGAAGAAATATTACAATGGATGTAGAGATCTCATTCAAGGATTCTATTTTTGGTATTGATCGCGAAATTTCAATTGATGGTACAAAAATTTCTATAAAAATCCCACCAGGCATCGAGAGTGGTCAGGGATTGCGCGTGGCAGGAAGAGGAGAAGATGGCCAGGGAGGAAAGGGAGACCTCATTGTACGTATTTGGGTCAAAGAGCATGCTATTTTCAGAAAAGAGGCATTCAACTTGGTGATGGACTTACCGGTCAAGCTTTCACTTGCTTTAACAGGTGGAGAAATTGAGATCGAAACTCTGGAAGGGAAGTTGGAGGTCAAGATTCCAGCCGGAACTTCTCATGGAGAGATTCTTCGTGTAAAAGGTAAGGGTGTGCCGTATGAGACGACTGGTGGCATATTTGGAACAGGAGGGAAGAGAGGAGATCTCTTACTGGTAACACATGTGGAAATGCCACGAAAGTTGAGCAAGAAAGCACGGGAATTGATTGATGGATTGAAGGAGGAGGGTATATAAAAAATCGCCGACTCACAAGGAGGCGTCACTAGTTGCTTTTTACCGCATTTATGGTATAGTTTTACCAGATTCGTTATCTGACAATGGTGCGTGTTTGTGCCATGGAGACGGGTCTTATCCTAAACAGTCGCCAAATAGGCGACAAGGAGAACACAGTGCAGACAACCTCAAGGCAAATCAATCCAACATATGTGGCCAATATGGTCATGCCGCCGTCATGGCAGTTCGATGGTTCGGACCTTAGTTTTATAAATCAGAACCAGCCGACTGACTACGCGAAGTGGTGGTACATTAAAATGCGTGATGTCAATACCGTGATTGAAAATATCCTGCGCACACAGGGTATGGACAATCACACCAAGCCAGCCCCGCTCGAACTCTCAACATTCCGGCCGGTGTCCGAATTCGCATGGATCCATCTGACCCCTGACCTTCAAAAGTTTTTTGTCGGTGACATTGATGATTGTGCGTTCCGGCAAATGGATGGCCACGAGGTTTTTGTGCCTTCAGGCTGGGCTATCGCTGTCATGAAGACTGTCCGTAACTTTGGGGTCGTATCAGTTTGCAATGCTGACCGAGTGGAGAAGCCTGTCTGGGGCATGCGTTGGAACAACGAGCGCTTCAACTTGGTTGACACTGGCTACGGCTGGCGCAAATAAGCGTAGATAACACCAGTACGTTTTGTCGAGCTTCCCGGAACGGTTTTGTTCCGGGTCGCTTTTTTTTATCCTATATTCTGCTATCATATACCCATGTCAAAAAAGATACTTCTTTCTGGTGTCAAACCGAGCGGGACCGTTCATGTCGGCAATTATTTTGGTGCCATGAAGCAGTTTGTTGATGTCCAAACATTGGGACAATACGAGTGCATTTTTATGATCGCAGATTATCACGCACTGAACCATATCCAGAACGGTGACGAAATGCGCAAACTGACCTTGGAGCTCGCTTTGGATTACCTCGCAATTGGTATCAATCCTGAAACCTCTATCCTTTTCAAGCAAAGCGATGTTTCGGCGCATACCGAGCTTGCATGGATCTTTGATACCATAGTAACAGTTCCATATCTGCAGCGCGCGCATGCCTACAAAGATGCCGAAGCAAAAAATAAAGAGATCAATGTGGGAACCTTCAATTATCCGGTTCTCATGGCCGCGGACATTCTCCTCTACAACACTGACGTCGTACCTGTCGGACAAGATCAGAAACAGCATGTTGAATACGCCCGCGACATTGCCCTCAAATTCAATCACATTTTCAAAACTGAAACATTCAAACTACCTGAAGACCTCATTATGGAGAAAGTCGCCATCGTCCCTGGCACCGACGGTCGCAAGATGTCCAAAAGTTATAACAATACGATTCCATTATTTGCTACACGAGATGAGATCATCAGAGCTGTCATGTCCATTGTGACTGACTCAAATGGCCCTGAAGCAGGGGGCATTCCTGCCAATGTCTACAATATCCACCGACTATTCAGGAGTGAAGGAGGCCTCAAGGCTCTCTACGAAGCCCACAAGGGCAAATATAAGGCCCTTAAAGAGGCCTTAATCGAGGATATAGACACATTTATCATGCCAATGAGGGAAAGACGCGCACAACTAGCTACGGACACCTCTAGGGTCTTAGAAATACTCAAAAATGGCGCTGATCGAGCTCGTACACAAGCAGACGCAAAGCTTCTTGAAGTAAAGAAGGCGATCGGCGTAACGGCCTAGTAGGCGCCAGAAACTAGACCACATTTCCGTATTTTCAGCGAATTTTCATCATTTCTTCACAGTTTCTTTATCGCCCTTTGATAGGGTTGTTTTATTATCAATAAGTAAAACAACCCATGTCATTAGATCACAAAGATATTGAACTTATCGAGCACCTCATGTTCAAAAGCGCTGACGATATCGCCGTATCCATTGCGCGCAGTTTTGAACGGCTCGAAGAGCGCATTGACGCCAGCGAATCACGCCTTCATACGCGTTTGGCAGAAATAGAGGACAAAGTCGAAGCTAGTCGCCAAGATATTTCTGACGTTATCGGCGAAGTAAAAGAGGAGGTGAGGGAGGTCGTACGGATGAGAGATATGTAGCAGGGGCCACCTATTTTACCACGATTCGTATGCCATCCTTGCCGTCAATGACGCCAAATCCGCGTTCCTCAATCTCTTGTCGGAGCGCGTCCGCTTTCGCCCAGTCTTTTTCTTTACGTGCATCTTCACGAGCTTCGACAAGTGCCCTGATTTCAGCTGGGACTTCGGTGACAATCTCTTCGCCGACGCCTTGAACGACATGTAGGTTCAACCCAAGCACACGATCACTATCGAGGATAGTTGCGCGTTTGTCGGCATCGGATAGCTCTGCATCCTTCAGAATATCCCATACAAGTGCGAGTGCACGAGGCGTATCAAGATCATCATTGGTGTACCCTAGGAAGCGGACTTTATAAGCCTCCGATACGGTTCCACCTTCCGGAAGGTTGCTTACGAGGCCCATGAGACGTGCCAGAGCATTCTGGGCTCCTTGAACAGCCTCAATAGTGAAGTTTGCCGGCGAGCGATAGTGTGCGGTGAGAAGCCAGTAGCGGTAGGCCAGAGGTGAAATAAACTGCTCTTTGAGCGCGGTGAGTGTGGTGAAATTACCGGCCGATTTTGCCATCTTGTTGCTATTGAAGGTGATAAACTCGTTGTGCATCCAATAGTTCGCCAACCTGGTTCCATACGCAGCTTCGGACTGGGCGATCTCGTTGTTGTGATGAATAGCGACATGGTCAATGCCACCTGTATGAATATCAAACGGCTGACCGAGATATTTGCGGGACATAACTGAACATTCGATGTGCCATCCCGGAAACCCTTTGCCCCACGGACTTTCCCAGCCGAGATTTTTGTCGAATTTCCAGACAGCAAAATCTGCCGGATGTCTTTTTTCCGGATTGATGTTGACACGTGCGCCATCTTTGAGCGCATCTATGGAAATATTCCCAAGTTTTCCATACGAAGGGAACTTGGTTATATCAAAATAAACGCCGTCCGTGATCGTATAAGTATACCCGCCCTGCTCAAGCTTTTTGATAATTTCAATGTCGCCATCGATATGTTCAGAGGCTTTAGGAAATGCTTCTGGCAGTTCGATATTGAGTGAAGTAATATCCTCGATAAACCTTTCATAATAGAAATGAGCGACCTCGAGCATGGACTCAACAGTAAGCGGTTTGCCCTCACGCTTCAGAGCCTTGGTCATTTTGTCTTCACCATCATCACCGTCGCTCACGAGGTGCCCGACATCAGTAATATTGATGACTTGACGAACATTTAGACCATTGTATTCGCAGGTGCGCCTTAGTATGTCGGCAAATACGTACGAGCGCAGATTGCCTATGTGCGCATAGTCATACACCGTCGGCCCGCAATGGTACATGGAAGCTTCACCTTTTTTCAAAGGAGTGAATGTTTCTTTATTCCGAGTCAGAGTGTTGTAGAGATTGATATCCATAAAATCAGCGCCGAAGCTCGTGCTTACACCCACTTTTTCTTTTTGAAGAAAAGCCAGATACCTCCCGTAATAACGACCATCAGTATGAGGATGCTGTACCAACCGAGACCGTGTTCAATGATCGGAACATTGATGGCTGGAATGGTAAACAACGCGGCGATGAAGGTCATAGGCTGGAAGATGAAGGCTACCACTGTCAACATCTTGATAATATCATTTTGCTTGGTGTTCAAAAGGGAATCATTGGTTTCGCGGAGGTCGGCCAAGAGCTCACGAGCGTTCGTAATGAGCTCGCGAATGCGGTTGAATTCGTCACGAATATCACGGGCATAGACGAGAAAATCCTTGCCGAAAAAAAGTGCCTCGTCGTAGCGGATCATGTCTTCCCAGATATCCTGATGGACGCGGGCTGTTTGTTTGAAGTCAATAAGTTCGCGGCTCAGATTGGAGAGTGCTTCAACCATTTTGCGTTCGTCGCCATTGAAAATGCGGGTTTCGGCAGTGACGAGTGAGTCTTTGATATTCTCCAGATCCTCAACCATGCCCGCGTATATCTTTTTGACCATATAGTAAAAAAGGTGGCCGGCATGATCCATCTTGTCATCTTTTTTGAGAATGGAGTTTGCTTCGAATATTTTGGTAAAATATTCGAGTTGGTCGATAGTATCAGTGCGGGAGGTGATGAGGAAATTCTTGCCAATAACAAAATCTACTTCGCGGTCGACAATCTCGTATCCACCAGATTTTGTACGGACGCGCACTGGTAGAGTAAGGACTACCAGCATGTAATCCTTGTAGAAATCCATCTTAGCGAGCGATGATGAAGATTTGAGCTCTTCACCAACCAATGGATGGAGGCCGTATCTCTTTATGAGGCCAGAGATCTCATCATCAGTGGGATTTGAGACGTCGAGCCATACCAGTCCGCGGGAAGCATGATGAGTAATCATGAGCGTAATTATAAATGGTAATCAACAAATGCTCAAGTAGTCACCTGATTCATTATATGTAATAATGTGCGAATGAATTTACATGATCGAAAATTAGTTTTATTTTTAATAGGGCTTCCTATAGCTGTGCTGATCTTCTTTATCGGCGTATACGTCGGAGGAGGGAAGTCATATGTACCCAATCCAGATCTCAATGATACGAGTGCCATCACGATTGAACAATTCGATTCATTCTGGAAGGCGTGGCACATTCTCGATCAAAAGTTCGTCGAGGCCGCGAGTACAACTGCCCAGCAAAAAGTATACGGGGCCATCCAAGGACTAGCCTCGTCATTCGGCGATCCATATACCGTCTTTTTTCCACCAGTAGAATCGAAGCAATTTGAGGAAGATATCGCCGGCAATTTCGAGGGTGTGGGCATGGAGATCGGCATCAAGGAAAAGCAGCTGCAGGTCGTCACACCGATCAAAGATAGTCCTGCGGAGCGTGCGGGCGTCAAATCAGGCGATTACATATTGAAGATCGACGACAAAAGTACAGTAGATATGTCAGTGGATGCCGCTGTCAAACTTATTCGCGGCAAAGGAGGTACGACAGTCAAGATTCTCTTCTTCACAAAGGGAGGTACAAAGCCAGTGGAGCGATCTATTGTTCGCGATGTTATTAATATTCCTACGCTTGATACAAGCACCAAGCCCGGGGGTATCTTCGTAATCCGCCTATACAGCTTTACCGCACAGTCGCACAATCTTTTCCGCAACGCCCTTCGCGAATTTGTCATTTCTGGCAACCACAAACTCATCCTCGATCTACGAGGCAATCCGGGCGGATATCTCGATGCGGCATGGGATATGGCCTCGTGGTTCTTACCTACGGGAACAACAGTAGTCACCGAAGATTTTGGTAAAAATGGCAGTCCAACAGTGTATCGTAGCAAGGGATATGATATCTTCAATGACAAACTCAGGATGTATATTCTCGTCGACGGCGGATCTGCATCAGCATCAGAGATTTTGGCTGGCGCACTCAAAGAAAACGGCGTCGCCAAACTTATTGGTTCAAAAACATTTGGCAAGGGATCCGTCCAACAGCTCATCCCTATTACGTCTGACACGTCGCTCAAGGTCACTATCGCTCGATGGTTGACTCCAGGTGGGCACAATCTTTCGCATGATGGTCTTGAACCAGACTACAAGATTGAGCTTACCGACAAGGATATCCAAGACAAAAATGATGTCACCCTGAACAAAGCCGTTGAGTTGTTAACCAAAGAGTTTTAGTATAATATCCAGCTATTACCCATTAACCCACCCTATCAGACATGAAAATCATACTCCTTAAAGATGTGGCGAAGCTTGGACATAAATATGACACCAAGACAGTGAGCGACGGACATGCCATCAACCTCCTCATCCCGCAAGGTCTTGCGATCGCTGCAACCCGTGACGCCGCAAAGCGCATCGAAAACCTCAAGGCGGCCGCAGAAGGGGAGAGAAAGATCCAGGAAGAACTCTTGGTCAAGAACATTGAAGGTCTCAAGACTGCAACGATCACCATCCTGGGCAAAGCAAATGAAAAGGGGCATCTCTTTGCTGGTCTCCGCGCGGAACTGATCGCGGAGGAGATTCAGAAGCAGACCCGACTCCAGGTTGATCCGTCATTCATCCAGCTCGAACATCCACTCAAGACTGTTGGCGAACACCTTATAGAAGTCAAAGCTGGTGGAAAAGTTTCGAAATTGAAGGTTATCATCCAAAAAGCCTAGCGAGGATTGTACAAACAAAAAAGAGGGTAGTAAGCCCTCTTTTTTGCATATCTACTCGAATTATTTTACGTGCACAACCTTTTTTCGGAGAATATCGCTGTTGTAGCCGGTTTTGCGCTTTGAGCCGAACTCAACCTTGCCATCCTTGAGAGCAAAGAGGGTATAGTCCTTTCCGACACCGACATTGCGACCAGGAAGGCAGGTAGTACCACGCTGGCGGAGGATAATCTGGCCTACAGTAATAGCCTGACCATGATTGATCTTAACACCCAGGTATTTTGGGTTTGAATCTCGACCGTTTTTTGTGGTTCCTGCGGCTTTCTTATGTGCCATGGTAGTACGAAGATATTGATTAAATTAGGTCGCGTAACTATAGCATATAGCCCTATAATTGCAACAGGTGGGGCTGTCTTGATTATATGGCTCAAAATAAGGGTATTTTGATGATAAAATATGGCTCAACTAGGCCATATTAGGGATGATAGGGTATTGACACGATATTCTAGAAGTGCTATACTTGTAGCACAAGAACGAAAGTAGCAACCTCATGGTTACTAGCTTCGTTTTTTTAATTGTATGCTTGAATTAACAACTGGTGTGGTGTTCTTGATGTCATCTGTATATGGTTCCGGACAAAGCGATAATCACATTCAGTCGATTAACGCCGCCCGTGCAGCCGAACAGACAGCGACTACGTCGGAAGTGCGCTCATTCACAACTTCAAGTGATATACAATCATATCTCCATGAACAGTACTTCGACACGCCGATCCTTATTGAGATCGCGCGTTGTGAGTCTGAATTCCGCCAGTTCAACAAAAATGGCACCCTTGTCCGCGGCCGAGTAAATGCCGATGACGTTGGGGTCATGCAGATCAATGAGTTCTATCACGCTGAGACTGCCCGCAGGATGGGTATTAACCTCAAAACTGCTGAAGGTAACGTTGCATTCGGCAAATATCTCTATGCAAAGTATGGTTCGAGCCCCTGGTCAGCTTCAAAACCATGTTGGTCAAAAGCCAAAGTTGGTGATCTTGCGCGAAAATAATACTTAAAACATAAGGGGCCCCGAAAGGGGCTTTTTATGTTGGTGCAACATGTTTGATTACCATTTGTCTTTGTGTTAGAACTAGATTGAAAAGGGAGGTACACGTGCAAACAAATGAAGACAAATCTCGGCTTTGTGCCCTAGCCGCCTGCGTGATCAACATCATCGGCCACCTGTGGTACATCTGGAAGAACCTAGATGGTACTGCTAACCCAAATATTAGCTCATGGTTAGTATTTAGTTTCATCGGTCTACTTAATCTTTCGAGCTACCGGAAAATCACCGGAGATTGGGTAAAGTCCGTGTTCCCACTAGTAAACACCATTTTCTTGCTGATCTTGCTCGCACTTATCATGCGTCATGGGTCATTCAAAACATTGGGCCGGACTGATCTATCGTGCTTGATTCTTGGTACGGGAGCCGGACTGTTGTGGTGGATATTTAAGAAAAAAGAATTCGCTCCGACGCTTGTTCAAATCATTTTGGAAGTGAGCATGATAATCGGGTTTATTCCAACTATCGTATTGGCATCACGAAATCCAATGAATGAATCTCCAGTTGGATGGATTCTGTGGGATATCAGCTTTTTCCTACAAATTCTCGTGGTCAGGTATGCCTCGGAAGGGAAATACGTCGAGTACTTGTTCCCGGTCAACCGAACATTTTTGAACAGCATAGTTGTAGTCTGCCTTATCTACAACAAATAGAACGGATCATCTGATCTACTACAGAGGCACAGCCGACTCCTGCGAGCGGCTTTTTATTTTATTTAAAAAGTAATTACACCCAAACAGGTGAGGGAACATATCAAACTGGCCAGCCGCGCCAGTGTTCTCCTCTACAGACCATGTCGCACAATATATCTTAACAGCACATGGCTATAGAGAGAACTTGGCGTAACTAACTAAAAAAGCCTCTTGCGAGACCTTTCCTGATGTTCTAACCTTCTGTCTATGTATCTCAATTTGGTATAGGCTGAGGGCTCGGGACTGTCGGCGCGTTTGACTGCAAACTGTCCGGCTGGCCATCTTTTATTTTTGTCAGATTCTCGATTGCTGGATTCCAGATGAGTTTGAGGAAAATATCATTCCAAAGGTATAAAACGGGTTTTTTAAGGTATCCGTCCCAGAGATTGATCATGACCTCCTGAACATACGTAAAATTCTCCTGGCCAGCCGGAGAATTGACTATGGCTCGTACGTTGAGGCCGAAATAGCTCAAAATAAGTAGTACGATGATAATAAAGATGACCGTGCGGAGCAGGCCTCCCCTGCTCGCATTTCTTTTTTTAATGAGATTATGCATGTCATTATTTTATCGTATTTGACGTTGAACTGATAGTCGTCTTGTACACACACTAGAAATACGAAAGTGGATTGAGGTATGAATCCTTTTTTGTCAAAAGTGGCATTTTAACCTTTGCTCCGGTACATGATTTGAAGTTATAGGTCCCAACAGTCACGCCGTCTGATGCGAAGACCGTAAAATGAAGGTGTGCACCACGAGGTCCGCGAGGTACGACATTTCCGCTATACCCGCTATAGGCGATGGTCTCCCCGCGCTTGACTGCTTGGCCCGTACTTGCTGAAACGTATGATAAGTGTCCGTAGACCGTCGTAAGGCCATTTGCATGCCTGACAAGTATCCATTTCCCATATGAAGCACCCGGACAGGCGGTATCCGTATTACCAAAGCCAACGACGACGCCATCCGCAGCCGATTTTATCGGGGTTCCGACTGAAGCTGCAAAATCAACGCCATTATGCCCTTGGCCATTATAGATCTGCGGATTTTTGGTAGCGAAGGTCGTATTGCCAAAGTATTGCGTTATACGTACCACGTCGAGCGGATATCCCAGAACGCCTTTGGCTGCATTCGGGATCGAATCAGGATTAACACTGTATTTGAGGGCGGCTTCCAAGTCGGATATTTCCCTCTCAAAAGCATCCTTTTGTTGTTGGCGCACGGTCAAGAGCTGTGTGTAATTTGCTTGGTTATTCTTTGTTTCGCTCAACAAGGCATTATTTTCCCTGGTATTTTCAAGAATGACTTTTTTTTGATCATTCAGCTGTCTTCCGAGCGAGAGCAGTTCAGTTTTGGCTTTCTCCGTTTCCTTTTTATTGACTTCGAGACGAGCTTTGGATGTTTCAAGATTGGTAATATGATCCATCAGGCCTTGCTGAATGGTCGTGATATCCTCAAGTGAATTCCAAGCCTGCGAAAGTGAGTCCTTGGCTAAAAGTAGCTCTGGGATGGATTTGTCCCCGAGTTCGTTCAGTGTAGCAAATGAACGGGCAATAATACGGCGACTGTCGCCAATTGTCTCCTCCTTGTCAGAAATCTGCGATCCAAGCTGTTTGATCTGGAGATTTTTTTCTGCAATCCTGTTCTCGGTAATTTTGATGTCGGCCTCAAGTTTCTTTTGCGAAAGTTGAAGTGATTTTATGGTCGAAGACAGCGATGTTGCCTGCGTGCTCAAGTCCCCTATCTGTTTTAGGTAGTCGGCGATTTCCGTTTCAAGTTTTTTGATATCCTGGGTACGTTGGTTTATTTTTATCTGCACATCACTGATCGGAGCCGGCACGGCCTGTGATTGGGCATTGGCGCTACTGTATGCCATTACTGACACGACGCATGCAAGTGTCATGATTCCGGCGACAAGAATGTATTGCTTCAGCCGTAGGCGTATCATATGGTGGTTAACTTGTTAGCTTTGCCAATGCCGCATCAATGCGTTTGAGTGATTCATCTTTACCTATCAAGGCCGCAGCCACAAAAGGATCTGGCGATCGTTCCTGTCCTGTCAATGCCATACGAAGCGGCCACAGCACATCTCCTTTGCCTTGCGCCTCGACATAAGGCCACAAGGCCTGCTTGATGCTGTCAGCCGTACATGCATCTTCGGCCAATAGTTTGAGAAGGTCTCGCACATGAGAGAGGTGCTTGTGTGCAGCGGTCGGGTCGGGATTTTTCTTCCACAGCAGAAGTTCTTTGCCATATTCACCGAGCGTATGCACAAATGCCAATTCGCCTGACGGACTAAGCATGGCGGTAATTTCTCCGAATGTACTGATCTTGTCCCGAAGGACGGGAATGAGTTTATTGAATATCTGACTTTTTGGCACAATCCACTCAGGAACAAATGGCTTCGCGTATTCGGCAAAGTCAGCGTCGGGCAATTTGAGAATGTATTGTCTGTTGAACCACTTCAATTTTTCTTCATCGAAAATAGCGCCGCTTTTTTGTACGCGTTCGAGAGAAAACCCTGCGAGTATCTCATCCGTGCTCAATAATTCTTTGTCATCCGACGGATGCCAGCCGAGGAGGGCTAGGTAGTTCACGATGGCCTCTCGGATGTATCCCCTGCTGCGATATTCGCTTACTGGTACTGCGCCCATGCGCTTTGAAAGTTTGGACCGATCCGCAGAAAGGAGGAGCGGAATGTGCGCATATTGAGGCACCAGTGCGCCAATGGCCTCAAAAATAAGTATCTGACGTGGTGTGTTGGAAATATGGTCTTCGCCACGGATAATATGAGTGACGCCCATCTCATGGTCATCGATGACAACAACAAGATGGAAGACCGGCTCGTTTTCATTTTTTGCAATCACGAAGTCACCAAGTTCGGTAGTATCAAACTCAACTCTGCCGCGGATACTATCGTTGAAGGCAACTTTTTTATTTGGGTTTTTGAAACGGATAACCGACTTGAGCGGCTCCCCGCTTTCCGGTTTTGCGGCCTTGCCAAATCTGGCGGCTATTTCTTTTGCGCGGACGGCTTCTTGTTCGGGACTCGAGACGTAGGCGTGACCTGTCGCAATCAACTCTTTGATATATCTTTTGTAGATATCTGTACGATCGGACTGACGATAGAACTCGTCGTATTCAAGACCTAGCCATTTGAGGCTTTCAATAATATTTTCCTCATACTCTTTCTTTGAACGTTCCTTGTCGGTATCCTCGATGCGCAAGATAAATTTGCCCTTGTTCTGACGAGCGTATATCCAAGCAAAAAGCGCCGTTCTATAAGAGCCGGCATGAAAATAGCCTGTTGGGGATGGCGCAAAGCGGGTTATGACGGGCATAGTGGTAGTATAGCAGAAAATACGTT
>CAZRRZ010000002.1:12957-35018 GCA_964602725.1 uncultured Candidatus Saccharibacteria bacterium
TATTCCATATATAGGGTAATGTATTTAATACACCAAATTCTTCACCGTGCCCTTTTCCAAAAATTCAATAACATTCTCCGCAACCACCTTAGCCATTTCATTGCGGGCAACTTCACGAGCAGAAGCGATATGTGGTGTGAGAATGACATTTGGCAGTTGGGCCAGACCTTCTGCCAACTTTGGCTCAAATTCAAATACGTCCAGGCCAGCCCCGCGTATGGTCCCTTCTTTGAGAGCTTTAACAAGAGCATTCTCGTCAACCACGGGGCCACGGGATGTATTTATGAGATACGCAGTCGGCTTCATGAGCTTCAATCGTGCTTCGTTGATCAAGTGTTTTGTCGAGTCAAGGAGCGGTACATGGAGACTTACGACATCAGCCTGTTTCAAGACATCTTCAACATTGGCGAAGTATTTCGCACCATATTCTTTCTCAATTTTTTCATTGCGAATAACATCGTAGTAGATAATGGGCATATCGAAACCTCGAACAGCATGATGTGCAACTCTCTCCCCTATTCGCCCAGCACCAATAAGCCCGAGGGTTTTTCCTTGAAGGTCTGTACCCACAAAATTCATTGGAGACCAGCCGGTGTATTTCCCCGCGCGAACAAAGTCATCGGCTTCAACACTGCGTGTGGTCAATCCTAGTATAAGCGCCATCGTATGTTCGGCAATACAGTAGGCATAGTTTCCTGGCGTATTGGTGACTAAAATACTGCGCTTCTTTGCCTCAGCAATATCTATATTATCGAAACCTGTGGCGAAATTTGCGTACAATTTGACACTAGGAACCGCGTCAAAAAAAGCGCCGTCAATCTTGTCGGTCAAAAGGGAGATGACCACGTCGTAGGATTTTCGCCGAAGGGCCTCGAACAGCTCCTCGCGTGTCGGAACCTGGTCTTTTGCATACACATCAATGGAGTATCCTTTTGCCTGTAACATATCGAGCGCAATCTGCGGAATGATACGTGTA
The DNA here is from genome assembly GCA_964602725.1 of uncultured Candidatus Saccharibacteria bacterium. GTDB lineage: Bacteria > Patescibacteriota > Minisyncoccia > Phycocordibacterales > PALSA-1337 > C7867-002. Next base: position 13,934 of record CAZRRZ010000002.1, read on the forward strand.
ATGTAGATATTTTTCATGAAAACATTATACCGCAAAACAAAAAAACCGCCTACGAGCGGCGGTTTTTTTGTTGTTCCTACGTAGTTGTTATCCCTTGAGTCCTGCGCCGACTGCTGCCGAAGCACGGAACATCTTCATAATAACAGCGCCCTTTGAATCTTTTAGAGGAAGATCTTTTGTGGCGTCAAATTTCTTGTCGCCATCATCTGAGTGGAGCATTGCGTAGTACAAACCTCCATCGACCGTTGATTTGGTCAGAGTAACTTTGCCTGTGTTGATACCCTTGTCAAAATATTGTGAACCGATAATCTCGCCGGGGGTGCCTGCGTTGTCCTTGTGAATCACAACCCAGCCGCCATTATCAAGTTGTACTGATGAGATAAAGACTACATTTCCCGGAAACTGGTCGCCCATAACCACGCGATTTGACTCTGCAGAAGCGGTCGTATCAGTGGTTGGTGTCTCTGTCGTTACGTCATCCCCTGTTGTCTCTTTGCCATTACCAAAGACAAGAATGCCGATAATGATGAGGATAATAATGACGATAACCGTAACTACCCACTGCCACGTCTTGATACCTGTTGATGGTTCCATAATGTTATTAAAAGAATGATTAGAGACTGCTAATATTCGACGATGTTAAGACTCAATTATAGCACACAAAATAGGCTCTCGTGCAAACTTCCACAACATTGACAGTATTCTATTTTTCGTGCTCCAAAGCTATGTTCAGAATTGCATCCGCGATGAGGGTGGCGCTATCAAGACGGGCAAACTCCTTAGCCTTCTGCTTCATAGTCTCGTGGATTGCAGGTGAATTGTGGATCCGATCGATCTCTTCGATCAGAATATGTGCGCTCAAGTTATCATCTCCAATGACAGATGCTGCACCAGTACGGGCATACGCGAAGGCGTTGGCTGCCTGATCGTGACTGACAGCCGTTGATAAAGGCACAATGATCGACGGCACTCCCCATGCGGCAATCTCGAATATGGTAGATCCGGCGCGCGAGACAACGATATTGGCGACTCCAGCAGACATACGCATAGCCAACTCATTTAGATAATCAAAAGGATGATATCGATATGAGTAGGCATGATCTTTGAGAATAACACCTGTCGTAGCCTTGATCTCCTCGAGATTATCGCGTCCTGTTTGATGAATGATCTGGTAACGATTGAGTAGTTCGGGCAGACCTTCAATAACAGCGTCATTGACGTGCTGAGCCCCTTGGGAACCTCCGAGAATCAGAATGACTGGAGTATTCTGTTCAAGTTGGAGAAACTCATGCGCCCCATTTGAAAGCGGCTGGGCGATTTCGGTTCGTATCGGGCATCCTGTAAGAGCCACTAGGCCTTCTTTTTTGGGAAAATGAGCAGCGGCTTCGGGATAGGAGATGGCAATCTTCTTGGCAAATTTTCCGGCCCAGGCATTTACTCTTCCAGGTGAACTATCTGATTCATGAATGATGACCGGTATGTGCCAGATTTTTGCTGCTAAGAGAGCTGGGAAACTGGCATATCCCCCTTTGCCGAACACAACATCAGGATAGATGCGATACATACTCATGATTGCAGAGAGACTGCCAAAAAATGTTTTTACGAGATCGGTAATATTAAGGATTGAAAAATACCGGCGGATTTTGCCGGCGGACACCGGAATAAACTCGAGTTCATTGTCAAACAGAGCGCGGGCATTGTATTTGTTCGGCGCCATGAAATACATTTGTGGCGGAATAATCTTCCGTTCTTTGACGCGCTCACGCACTGCCTGTGCAACCGCAATAATCGGATAGAAATGGCCTCCTGTGCCGCCGCCGGAAAATAGGATTTTCATGGGGATATTATAAGGGGAAACGATAAATTATGCGAATCCAGAATACGCACTCACGCGTGACCATACTTGGACACATTCGCCACAATACCGCAGGCAGCTAAAACAATAATCAACGCTGTTCCACCATGCGAAACAAATAGAAGCGGCAAGCCTGAGAGTGGAATGATGCCGAGCATAGCCGCCATATTCATGAACGATTCTATGATGATCAAAACTGCGATGCCGATAGCTACCAGAGCCCCGAAGGTATCTGGGGAGCGTGTCCCTACGCGGAAAGAACTCACTGCAAGCATGATATATAGTCCGAGAAGGACGATGCTACCAACAAATCCAAACTCCTCAGCACCGACTGCAAAAATAGAGTCTCCTATAGGCTCTGGTAAATAGCCAAATTTTTGTACACTTTGACCAAAACCACGACCGCTCAATTGACCTGATCCGATGGCGATAAGCGATTGGTTAACTTGGTACCCTGCCCCTTGTGTATCAGACCCACTATTCAAGAATGTCTGAACACGCTCCAGTGCGTATGGCCGAAACCAAATAACGCCAGCTACAACTGCAGCCATGAGCACACCAGCGATCAGTATGTGCCGCAGAGACAGCCCCGCAATAATGAGCATGATGATGCCTGTAAAACCAATAATAACAAGTGTATCAGTATCTGATTGAGCCAATAGAAGTGCACTCAATATAGCCATAATGAAAACGTATGGCATGAGGCCAAATTTCAATTTTTCAATCTTATCCTTTGCAAAGTGAGCCCACGCTGCTATGTAAATAATAAACGCAATCTTCAAAAATTCAGACGGCTGAAATGAGAAGAGTCCAAAATTGAGCCAACGCGATGCGCCACCATGGTAGAGGGCCAGACCAGGTATGAACAAAAGTAGGTTGACACATATAGCTCCGATAAGGACAAAAAAAGCCAGCTTGCGTATATACTGGTATTTTATCTTTGAAAAAATAATAAATGCCACGATACCGATCACCAAGCTGATGCCCTGCTTTAAGGCGACGGTACTGAAGCTAACGCCGTCCTGAGCCAACAACCCGAGCGATGCAGACAGAAAAACAATGAATCCGACAATGGTTAGTGTGGAAACCGAGAGCAAGAAAAAACGATCAATTGGTCTCTTGTTGAGTGGTTGCATCAGGGGTTGGTTGCGATTCTTGTTGAGATTGTTTGAAACCCTCTATGTCCTTTCTCACCTGTTCATATTCGGGCAGATCCTCTAGTTTCGAGACGCCGAGATGAGACAACAGCTGTAGCGTCGTCTTGTACAGAAAGCTGCGCGCATCTTTTGGATTGTCGACCCGCTCAACAAGGCCGCGTATAAGCAGGTTCCTGACAATGAACTGTGAATTGACACCTCGGATGTAATCTATATCCGCACGCGAAATAGGTCCTTGATACAAAATGATCGAAAGCGTCTCGAGGCCAGCCTTGCCCAGATCGCGACTGAGCTCGTCCTTGGTCAATTGTTCTATGAGAGACGAGAGTTCCTTGGCTGTGCCGAGCATAACTTCTTCATCAGTACGAACCAAGGTAAGACCTCTTCCCTTCAGAGTTTGTTCGAGCTCAAGAAGGCCTGCTTGTATAACGGCTACGTCAGTATTCAAAAGAGTTGCCAATTTCTTGAAAGAAATAGGCTCGGCTTTCCAAAAAAGAATCGCTTCAAGTTGTTGGGAAATAGGCATGAGAATATTATATTAAATATACGCCCACAATGATAGCTAGTACCTCGGCACGCCAACCTCTTTTGTTTCCATATGGATATCATCAAACTCTTTCTCTTGACTCACGTGCACAATCCCCTCTTTGACGAGTTCAAGCATAGCTAGAAAACTAACGATGATGCCCACCTTCTCACCTTTGTGCTCAGCCGTGAATTGCTTGAAGCTCATCTTGAGACTCGACGTGATGCGCGTAGTCAAGTTACTAATCATCTCTTCCAGACTGACTACTTTTTGCACTACGTGTTTGGGTAGATTCTCTTTTTTTGGCAGGCGATTGATCAGATCCTTGAGTGAAAAGAGCGCTTTTTCGAGAGTGAATACTGGGTCGGGCGTAAACACGGGGGTGACTGGTCGGGCGTGAGATTGAGGGAAAATCATATCGACGCCAAAGAGGACACTAACATGTCTGCTTGCTTCCTTGATACGTTTAAAAATCTTCAGGCGCGTCTCGAGGTCTTGAATGTCACCCTTCTCGTCTTCGGTCAGAGCCAACTCAGGCAACAGAGATTTTGATTTGATAAGAAGCAGCGTTGAGGCAATGAGAATGAAGTGCGCCGACTCACCCATGGGCATCTCTTGAAACTGACGCACATGTGCAATAAAGTCATCCGTGACTTTTGCCAGTGAAATGTCACTGATAAATAGCTTTCTTTTTTCAATAAGGTCGAGTAGCAGATCGAGAGGACCTTCAAACGTGTGAGTTTTAACAGTGAAAGGCATAGGGTTATGCTGTAGCTCGTTCGAGACGTGCGAGCCGAATATTGTGCCTATTGGATTCAAGTCGAAGCTCTTTCATCTCGCTCCAAAACTTCTTTGATTCGTGTTTAAAACTGAGCATTTCTGATTTGAAGTCCAACATCTCGGATTTAAATCCTTGCATTTCTAATTTAAATTCGTGTATTTCATCTTTTAATCCCTTGAACTCGCCCTTAATACCCTTAATTTCATTTACTGAAGAATCGAGCTTCGCTTCAAGAATATCGAAACGCGGATTTACGATTTTTTCAACAACACTTCTGGTTGTATCACGAATCTTAAGATCAGTAACCTCACCCAATTTCATAAGATCATGGCTAAACCTATCGTAAAGTATCCCTTGCTCATGCCTTGAACCAGCTGCAAAGATAATACCCTCACGTTCGACGGCTTTCATAACAGTCTTTTCAACTGCCCGGTCTATATACGCCTCTATATGTGGTTCAATAACGTATGTCATGTGTGTGTAATTATACTATTAATTAATAAATTCAACTAAATATGTATTACCTGTGAACAATGCAGTCAAAATCACTGAGCTCCACATCGCCATCCAGAAAATAATCTTTAGCAACAAGCAAAGGCAAGGTCTCCTGGCAGGCGATTTCATTCAATCCTTTTTGGATTCGAGCTTCCCTACGATCGACACTATCTACGAATAACGCGGCTGCTGACATCGTTACGATCAAAAAAGCTAGGGTTCCTGTTGCCAGCAATACCACTGCTGTAGTCGCCACAAATCCCTTTTGAGCCTCTTCGATCTCATTCATCAATTTTAGATTATGTACGTGTGTAGCATACAGATAGTTGATCATATTTCCGATAAGCAACGAAAGAAGCACAGTAAAAATAGTGATTTCTATGAGTGTCATGCCTCGAATTGTATTTTTACGGGAATAATTCATTTAAATGAAATTGTATATATTACCGGTGCTGATGAACTCAAAACGTAGACAAAATCAGCATCACAGGTCATGGTCTGGGGCGACGACGGTAGAGCAATGCTTAGTGCGCTCGTTGTTGAGAAATCATGATTAAATATCTGAATTTCGTGTCCAGATTGTCGTGTAGCCGTATAAATATATGAGCGGTCTATACTAATGCTGTAGATTCCACCCGCATTATCAATGGATTTATTTTCAACTGAATAAGTGAACGGAGCGGTACTGCTTCCCCACTTGAATAGTTCATGATCTGACTTTACATTAAAGCCCCCAGAAGTCCGGCCAAGGGCAAGTTGATCCTCAAAAAAAGAAAGGGTCTTTCCTTCTTGCCGTTCCCAACCGGAAGGTCCGTACCAGTCAATCAAAAACGGACGTGTAATATCATGAACATCAACAACGTGCAACTGCTTTTGGTCAGAAGCGGCTACGTAGGCTATACCATTACGGACTAAAATCGAATTCACTTTACTATCCATTTCTAGTCCCCCAATTTTTATGGGGTGCACAGTATCCGAAACATCAATAATGGAAAATTCATCGCCCTCCCATTTTTCTGTACCTAAGTAAACAAGGTTACGTTCAAAGAAAATAACGCTTCCTAATGATGCTGTGGCAGTAGCATATGCTAGAGGTAATTTATAGCTGGATTCTATGAGGGGGTTAGTAAGAGTTGGTATCCTGATTACTTGAAGCTGCGCGGTTCTACTAGTCACTGCTGCAAATATTCTATTACCCGCCAGCGCAATAGATGAAATACCAGGACCGGTATGAAGGCCGGAAATTAATTCGGGATGCGCCGGATTTTTGATATCTACAATGAGAATGTCGGGGTCAGATTGTTTGGCTGAATCAGTTGAAATGTATGCGATGCCATTTCGAACCTCAATATCAGTGAGTGGTAAGGATGGATCGATTGGTAAAACAATTGGGGTAATTTGAGGATGAAGAGTTTGAGGGTCTGGAATAAGTGGTGGTTTATAGGATCCAACTATTTCCTTACTGGAAAAATCAACCGAACAAAGCGGAGTCCCCGCAGCATCATTGATATTTGAAAATGGGTAGAAATTAACCCGCCTAAAGCTCACCGACTGTCTTGGTGTAAAGACTGTAATGTCTGTTTGGATCCGATCATTTCCATACCAATGTGCGTAGCCGGTAAGTGTAGTTGTGGAAAATGCGGAAAAATTGGGATCATTGTAAGCAAGGACGAGTTCACGAAACTCGTACAGGTTCATGCTGTCAAATTCCTCCACGTGAGCTTCATAGGCATCTAATAATCGCTTGTGCTCTTTAGCAAATTCGAACACAGCTCGTGAATTACCCGAAGACTGACTTATGGTAATAATAAAAAGCGTCGCCAATGAAATGGCCACAAGAATGTCGACGAGGATCAAACCGGCCTGCGCTACCGTGCGTGAAATTCCCCGCGAGGTATCAGTGCTGGAGCACCTTCGATATATCATAAATAGGCATCATTATTGATAATGCGATACTCCCCACAGTACAACCCATACCAACCATCATCACCGGCTCAATCAAAGATGTCAGGCGTCTCAAGCTATGATCCATGTCTCGATCAATAATAGAGGCTGCACGGAGCAATGAGGTGCCGAGCGTACCCGAAGCTTCACCAGCCAAGAGAAGAGATGGTACATATGCAGGGATCTTTTTGGATATACCTCGTAATACAGCGCCACATGGAATACCCTTCTCAATTTCGGGGACTTTTTTTAGTAAGGATTGCTGTAACGGAAGAAGCGATAGTGTGTGTACTGTATTGGTATACGAACGAGCAACGGATACGCCCGATTCGACCAATGAACCGAGTGATTGGAGAAATAATGAAAGTGAGTAAGAGAATAGCAAATGGCCAATGAGAGGTAGTCGGGTAAACAGGTACTGGGACATATAGGTGAATCGTTTTACTTTTTTATAGAAGACAATGAATAGGATCACTCCACAAAAAATCCCTCCCAAGCCGTACAATCCATATGCCACCATATTTTCTGATACAACTATGACAATCCGCGTCAATAACGGTAATCCAACATTCAAACTTTTTAACATAGGCGTAATCTGGGGCATAACACCACGTACGAGACCAATGGTAAGTAGCGAAGCGAATATGGCGATAACACCCGGATATACTAGGGCTGAGATACATTTTTTCAATGCTTCACCTTGTTTTTCCAACATTGTCCGAGAGATAGTGAAGGCTCGAACAAGTTCTCCCGACGATTCGCCATGTTCGATCAAGCTGGAAAGTGTTTTGGACAAACCAATATGTTTTGCAAAAGATTTTGATACAAGAGTACCTGACATCACATCATCTCGTACTCGTTCCATCGAGACGCGCTGTTTCTTTGTACTTCCCTGTCCTACAATGTGTAGAGCTTTGTCGAGCTGTAGTCCAGCGGACATATATAACTCGAGTCGTTCGAGCAAGAGGATCCGATCTTTGTCTCGCCATGATGAAAATAAATTCATAGTAGTGGGATGTTACTCGTATAAGACTCGGGCTACTTCTTCCCGCGTGGTGATGCCCCATTCGACTTTTTCGTACCCATCTTCGACCATAGGACGAAAACCTTGTGATCGCGCATAGGCCGTATACGAGGAGACTGTCTCCTTTTTCCCAATAAGATGTTTCATCCCCGAGTCAATATCACAGACTTCCGCGATGACTGATCTGCCCTTGTAACCAGTATTCCTGCATGCGATACATCCGGCGGCAAGACAATCGTGGCACATGGCACGGACCAGACGCTGGGCAATGACCAGCTTGAGTGTCGAGGCCAGCAAATAGTGATCTACACCCATATCTACAAGTCGTGGAATTGTTTCCAACGCTGAATTGGTGTGCAAAGTGGACAAGACTAAGTGTCCAGTGAGTGCAGTATGGATGGCTACTCGTGCAGTTTCCGCATCACGTATCTCACCGACCATAATAACGTCAGGATCCTGACGCAACGCCGAACGCAGACCTGAAGCAAAAGTCACTCCGTGTGTATGGCGAACATGAACTTGTCTCACGGTTGGGATCTCATATTCAACCGGGTCTTCGAGAGTGATGATGGATAATGGTTCTCGAGCCTTGAGGGTAAGGCATGTATGAAGCGTAGTCGTCTTGCCCGAGCCGGTCGGGCCTGTGACCAAAATCAATCCGGACGTTCGTTGTAGCGCGTGTCCAATCGACCGAACATGTTCTGGTGTAAATCCTAGTTTTGCAAACGACACATCATCTGATACTTGGACCGGTAGTATTCGCATGACCGCATTTTCGCCATAATAGGTGGGCATAAAAGAAACCCGGATCTGGTATGGCACATCATCTATGCGAGTAGTCCACCTGCCATCTTGCGGTATGGCATGAATATCTGTACGCGCACCAGCAAGTATTTTGAGACGTGCAATGATCTCTTCGTGCAGGCGTTTTGGCACACAACCAGCATGGCTGACCTGTCCATCAATGCGTACGCGTACGTAGGAATCAAGGTCTTGTGGATCATAGTGAACATCTGACGCGCGCAAGTGAACAGCGAACGAAAGTATGCCGTCAATGGCTTCAACTGCTGAAGTAAATTGTATCGGAAAAAATGGTGACATATCTCACACCTTATCAGGCACGGATAAAGAACTTATGAAGGAATGATGAAGATTTGCTGAAGATTTTAAAGTATGGTAGTATTTTCTCTGGTTTGCTCCTTCAATACATGGAATTGGTTGGAGCTTTTTGGCTGTAAACACACACGGAGAACAATCATGCGATCACTAGCAACATTCGGGCAGCCGCACGTCTGCAAAGGCTACACCGGCATCCTGATGAAAGATGCACACCCTGACGAAATTGAGATTATTGGCACCGGAGATCTCATCCGGAACAAATCAAGGATCAACAGACCATTCAAATTGAAAGTCGAAGGAATGATGGAGCGGCGCGAACTCGTGCCTGATGGCATTATTTTTGACTTGGTGTTGGAGCGTCTGCGCACCATCACTGATTATCGCAAAATCCTTTATCTTGACGGTTTTCGTACTGTGGACCAACTGATCTGGCTTGCACGGCATGGCTTATTGGGCAACGATCGCTCGACAGCCATCCTGTTCACTGCGCGAACCGATGTCCTGTTGGCACGAGCCATTCATCGCCGCGATTCAAAACCAAGTGGTCCACGTCCCGACGACGAAAAGCTTGAGGAAAACTTTGCGGCTGGCCAGTCTGTTTTCAACACAGCATGGCAGTCTCTTGAGAAGCATCTCAGGCAAAATCGGATCCCCATCGAAAACGTTGACGCCAACGGCGACATCGTTACCACTGTGTTGCCCCAGGTGGATGCTCTTTTTTTTCAGGTTGGATCCATCCCCATACCGCGCATTGCTACGAACGTCTCGAGGATGCCCAAATTGCGACGTACTTGGCGTAATCGTGCCATGGTTTACGCCTGAATCAAGCGCCTCACAATCAATTCATCCCTCCAGCCGACAGTCAACGGCTGGAGTTTTTTATACCCATATCAGCCATGTATCGCCTCCATTTTGACAAAAATGTTCAAGTAATGTAAACTGTGAACTCATTCAAACCAGTAAAACTTCTATTCCCCGCTCCTAATTTACCTCTTATTCTTTATGGATATTCGCAACATCGCCATCATCGCGCACGTGGACCACGGCAAAACCACCCTGACTGACGCCATTATGACCCAATGCGGTCACGGTGACGAAGGTACCATGGATTCAAACGCACTCGAACAGGAGCGCGGTATTACCATTTATGCCAAAAACACCTCGATTACCTACAAAGGCACCAAGATCAACATCGTTGATACTCCAGGTCACGCAGACTTTGGTTCAGAAGTAGAGCGCGTGCTTCGTTCTATCGACACCGTTCTCCTCGTTGTTGATGCGCAGGAAGGTCCGATGCCTCAGACCCGCTTCGTATTGAAGAAATCTCTCGAACTCGGTATCAAGCCAATTCTCGTTTTGAATAAGATCGACAAACCAGCCGCAAATCCAGCCCGTGCACATGATGAAGTCCTCGAACTCTTTATGGAACTTGGTGCAAATGACGCCCAGCTCGACTTTCCTACTATTTATGCTATTGGCCGCCAAGGTATCGCCAAGAAAAAGCTTACCGATGATTCAAAAGACCTTACACCACTTTTGGATATGATCCTAGAGCATGTGCCACCAGCAAATGCCAAGAAAAATGCCAGCGACCCTCTGACTGCGCAAGTATTCAACCTCGGCTATGACAACTTCCTCGGCCGTCTTGCCGTCTGCCGTATTTATAGTGGAACAATTCGCGATGGTCAGAATGTTTGGGTTAAAGATATTAACGGAAAGACATTTACCGGCAAGGTAACCAAGCTCTTCACCTTTGACGGCAAAAAGCGTATCGAAGTTAAAGAGGCTGAATCCGGTGACATTATTACTGTTGCTGGTATGCCTGATATCTATATTGGAGAAACTATCGCCGACAACGAGGCCACTGTCGCACTTCCTGCCATCAATGTTGATGAGCCGACCATTTCCCTTCAATTCTTGGTCAACAATTCACCATTCGCTGGTCGTGAGGGTACTTTTGTCACCGGACGCCAGATTCGTGAGCGTCTTGAGCGTGAACTCGAAACCAACGTCGGCCTCAAAGTAGATTTTGGCGCAAATGACTATTTCACTGTCTTCGGCCGTGGTGAACTCCATATCGCCATTCTCGTAGAAAACATGCGCCGTGAAGGATACGAGCTCCAGGTCTCACAGCCAAAGGTTATCTTCAAGGAAGAAGATGGCCAGAAACTTGAGCCATTTGAGGAAGCTATCATTGACTGTCCTCAGGAATATTCTGGAGCCATCATCGAAACTCTGGGTAAGCGCAAGGGTGTCATGACAAATATGACCACTCATGGCAACCAAGTCCGCATAGTTCTCGAGATTCCAACTCGTGGACTTCTCGGCTACAAGAACGTCTTTATTATCGACACCAAGGGTGAAGGTATCATGTCTTCACGCGTCCTAGGCTTCAAGCCATATGCAGGTGAGATTGAAAAGCGCGAGACAGGCTCCATGACCTCTATGGCTTCAGGCAAATCCCTCGGATTCTCTCTTTGGAACCTCCAGGATCGTGGCCGTCTTTTTATCGGCCCCGCTGTTGAAGTCTACGAAGGTATGGTTGTTGGAGATACCGCAAAGGGTGACGATATGGACGTGAACCCAACCAAGGGTAAGGCCATGAGTAACATGCGCTCTTCGGGAAAGGACGAGGCTCTTATGCTCGTCCCTCCATTTGAACTCTCTATCGAACGCGGACTTGAACTGATGCGTGAAGATGAATATTTGGAAATTACTCCCAAGAATGTGAGACTGCGCAAAAAGTTTTTGACTGAATTGGATCGTGCGAAGTCACGAAGAAAGGACTTATAATTGCCGCCGAACCTCCCGTTACTGCTGTACTGTGGAGGTTCGACAGTGGTTGGAAGTATAAAAATACCCCAGCACATGTATGGGGTTTTTTGTTTTCGGGCAAAAGAAAAACCCCGCCTACAATGTCGCTGGATGCGACACGAGGCGGGGGTAAAACTTGGGCAGTTGCAGGAAGCCATTGTTGGTCATTCCCGATGAGACTATGCTCATCTTGCATCCGGTCCCCGTAGGGATCCACGGAGCTCGCGGCAACATCGACGCGAGAAAGTATTTAATCGGGGACATTGGCGACCTGCCATGTCCATTACCGCTCATGTATTCTGTTAGTGACACTACCTTCGCATGTCAACTAACGACTGAATACACTAGACACATTATGACTATTTCGTCTCTCCATTATACGTGTCGAAAGGTGGAGGACGGGAAGACTGGTAGCGGACCACAACCAGTGGCCGGTACCCTAACACTAAAACGATAAGTGAACACCATGTGCAACGCCCTCTTTCCAACAGGCATTCTACACAATCTAACGATTCACTTAGCCGGCTTTTTCTGGGACTTGCCTGGCCATAACCCATCCGAGCGAGGAGCGTAGTAACCCCTCAAAACCATAGCTCTGAAGAATATTTCAAACAACTAAGTGCTACCTAGCACACCAAGGCTGTTTCTTTAACCTCACCTTGATAACATAAGTATAGCACACCTGACAGATTTGTCAAGTGGTTTAAATTAGGTTCAAATGATGGTCAATTTTATGCCTTAAAATAAGGTTATTCTTGAATCTTCAGCAAATCTTCATCGTTTCTTCACGGTTTCTTCATTTGAGTTTGATACAGTGACTTGTGGAAGTTCATTCCTTAGCATGGGCGTAGAATGGCTTCCATATTTCATCTTACCAGTGAACCATGAGGGGTTCGATTCCCCTTACGTCCAAACGCTTATTGGCTTTTATTTCAAAAAAGAATTATACTTCTCTTGTCGACTAATCTCGACTGGTGGACGTAACGTCTCTCGGTAACACAAGGCTCCCTCGGGAGCTTTTGTGTTTAATGGACACACTCCTACTTCCAATGCGTCTTTATATATTCCTCCGCCTCACTCATCGAAAATGGCTGGGTCGAGTTCCCTACACGGACAAAGAAGTCTTCTTTCTTGTCACCATTGCTCAAATAGGCCGGTTTGTGACTCTCTTTCACAGATACGATACAGACATCTTTGCCTTCTAGTTCCTCAAAACTTATCTTTACATACTTGGTAAATGCCAGGCCAATCAGGGTTTTTACCAGCATAGTCACGTGATTTTCAAAGCCATCACGATTCTTTTTGGTAAGAGTCTTGTAGTCATTGTGTAGACCGACAACTTTGGCATTGTCGTCGACACCAATGAGAAGAGTGCCTCCTTCGGAATTAAGAAAGGAGACGATAGTTTTGAGCACCATTTTTTCGAGCTCTTTACTGGTCTCGCCTTTGCGGCCATCATAACGAAGCGTCTCTTTGAACTCAACATACAAACCTTCCCCTTTCTCCAAAAGGATGCGTGGATCGCGCGACATGACACGCCCAGATGCTTCTTGGATCATGCTTTTGATAATGAAGGCGTATTCATCAACGTTAGAGACATTCTTGATCTTGGTGACGCGCCCATTGCTGTGTTCGAGAATAATAGTCGCATGAGACATCATGCGGCTTATCGGAGATTGATAGGTCTCAACGGAGGTAACATCGGCAAGAGTGACCGCCTTACGCCGACGAAATACCAAACCGGATTTTCTAATGATTTCTTTCTCGTTAATCTCATAGTGGGTAAAATACCAATCAAGAAAGAGCAGTGAGAGGTACACGAGTTGGAAAATGGAGAAAACATATATCTCAAAGAGATCGAATCGGACATATTTCGACAAACCCCAGTCCTGATAGACCATGCTGTAGTTACCGGCAAATGACAGGCCGAAAAAGAACACGGCGGCGATGATTTCCATCGACAAAACATTGCGCAAAAAGACAAGCGGGCCTTCTTTTACGATGATTTTCCTCATGTGTTCTTATGGTAGCACATTACAGGTATAGTACGAAAATGCATGACGTTTTGGTGCTTATACGAAAAGACGGCAGCCACACGAAGGTGACTGCCGCGGATCTTCCCGAAGGAGACCCTAATCTTTCTTGTTGAGCCCGATGACCTCAACTTTCGCCGATGGGTAGTAGTCGGTGATAGGCGCCATCCATTGGTCGCCAACCTTCACAAGCGGGATGAACTTACCCATCTTCTTGGCAATGCTGAAGGTTACCTTGTTGCGGTAACTGTCGGGAATGGCCAAGAAGAACTCCGACTTGGCCACGATGATGTAGTCGCCGTGGTTGCTGTCGAGGACGTATTGCTTGCCGTCGTCTGAGACACCACGAAGGGTGAACGTAGTCTCGATGTTGCCGCCACCACGAAGACCTGGATGCCCTTCCTCCGTTTCGGTCGTTTCGACACAGACGGGAGGAAGCTTCATCTTCTCGAATTTGGCCCGAAGGCGTTCGACAGTTTTGTTGTCAATCTTGCGCGGCACAGTGAGATCTGCGAGCGTTAAGTCATCATTCCAATACAGCACTGTGCTGTCTCGGACGACGCAGTGGATGGAATTCAACTTGCCGTCAAGGGTCGCGTTGTACTGCAGGAAAGTAGCGGAGTCTTCCTGGTCAATAATCTCATAAGCCACATAGGCATCCCGGATGGTGATCTTGGGTTTTCCCGAAAACTCCGGGATTTTCACCGAACCATCCTGCTTCGCCATCTGAACCCGAGCGGCCGGTCCCGCGAATACGGACGCCAGCATGCACAACGACATAGCAACCAATAGTGTTAACTTTTTCATGGGAATGAGCTTTCCACTTTACCAACCACACACAGGTTCCACATCCGTGGAAATTTGTATGTAATTCTTCAAGAAACGTATCTCGAAGTGTCATGCCAGTTGAGGCACAATCAAAGTATTCAGTGTATATTATACCATTTATACAGTATAAGTCAATATACACAAAAAGGCTCTATTCCAGCACTATTTTCGTACGTTTGATAGAGAGCGCGATTGCCCCACAACCACTGTCCTGGCCTATTTTATGGGCTAAGGAACGCATATATGTGCCACTCGAACAGTTCACACGGACACGTATTGTTAGAAATGTACCCTGTATAGCTGACCATGATTCCCTGATTTTAGCCTGCCTGAAATCCCCTCTTACCTTGGCCACATTAGCCAATACTCGCGCTCTCAGATCTATAGCCTCAATTGTAGAGGTTCCGAGCTTTTCAATAGAATGTATCTCGACCTCTTTTGTGGGCATGTCATCTGGTAATTCGTCACCCCGCGCCAATTCGTGGAGCTGTTTTCCGTTAACGGTCTTTGATGAATACGGGGGATACGGCTGAGTAAACGAGCCGGCGTATTTGTTTAATTTGATCATGTAAAGATTCGGTGGTGCATCTATGGTCTTGGTTATGATGCCAAGTGTGTCGTATGTATCACTCGTTACACCAAATAGAACTTCAACTTCATATTCTTTATCGAGGCCAAGGTACTTTTCTTTATTCTTACACTCTTCACCAATAAGAATCAGCAACAAACCTTCCGCCATGGGATCAAGGCGACCGGCGTAGGTCATGGGTACATTCTCCCAGAAAGTGACTAATTTTTGGTCACTTTTGTTTTGATCAGAAACCCCTTGCGCCCGCTCAACCTGCTCACGACGAAACCGCTCGAGTGCTTCGAGCGGTGTTTCGCCAATATGTTTATAGACGAATGCGGTGGTGGGCATCACTTTGCCTGTTGTTTATTCCAGAATTCACGGAATCTTCCATCTCGTTCATACAACTCATTGAATGAACCAGTCTCGATAATCTTGCCATCCTGCATAACCATGATGCGATCCATTTCTTTGACCGTGGAAAGTCGATGTGCAATGACCACGGCCGTCACATCTTTGAAGAAATGCTTGAGGGAGTCTTGAATCTTCTGTTCCGATTCAACGTCTAGGTGCGAAGTTGCTTCGTCAAGGAAAAGAATTTCTGGGTTCTTGAACACTGCCCGCGCAATGCCGAGCCGCTGTTTTTCCCCACCGGAAAGCTTTACTCCTTTTTCACCAATGAGTGTGTCCACGCCTTTGGGAAGCTTGTTCACAAAATCATCAACATGCGAGATGTTGATGGCTTTTTTGAACGCCTCTTCATCATTCGCCGCGACCGAATTGGTGACTGTGACATTTTCACGCAACGTCATGTTGAATGCCTCGGTATCCTGCAGCACCACTGCCACATGTTGGACATAGTCAGATTTCTTAATATTTTTCAAAGGAACTTCACCGATGAATATATCCTCCGCAGTCCCTTCATGTTCCTTCAAGAGCAACTTGAACAGTGTCGACTTCCCTGCCCCGGAGAGGCCGACAATGCCGACCTTCTCACCTTTTTTGATATCGAAATTAAGATCTGACAGGACTTTGTTATTTTCATAGCTAAATGAGAGGTTGCGGATATGGATGGCTTCCCAAGACTTCGGGAAATCGGTCTTACCTTCTTCTATTTCAATGGTTATAGGCTGATTGAAAAAGTCAGCTAGCCTGCCCACGTCTGTTTTAGCTAGAGCCACATCCTGCGCTACACTGGAGAGATCATCGACTGACGTACTCAAGGTGCTGAAGTATCCGTAGAAGAGAATGAGGAATCCGACTTCGTATTTGCCATGGAATATTCCATAGATCACAAATGTGAAAAGTAGGACACGGGCTATGCCCTGCCACGAGGTGCGCGCCAGAATACCGATATGGAACCAGAAGATATTTTCCCTCAACAGAACGACAAGTTCCCCATTCAGTTTTTTGACGCGCTCGAGAAGCGGAACAGACATGCCCAATACTTTAACGCTGCGAATATTATTCATCACTTCGAACATGAGCCCAGCTGACTCTTCCTCCTTGATATTCTTCTTGCGCGCCGCCAGGACCGTCTTATACCGGAGCGAGCTGGCTATGAGGAAGTAGATGACTTGATACACGATCACCAAAATTGCCAGTACTAAATCAAAGTGAGCAATGATGAAGAATGCACCGACAAAATTGACGGCGATATCGATGATGTTAACTATCCACACACGGCAAAGCGTCAGCACACCAAGAGAGCCGCGCTGTATACGTTTGGCCTTATTGCCAGCATTTTCCTTTTGGTGCCAGGAAATATCAACTAGAGATAGATGCTTGAGCGCTCCCCTCTCAATATCGAGCATCGCCTGTTGCCCCACGGAGATACACCACATCTTGGCATAATAGATCAATATATATCTTACAATAAAAGATGCAGTCCAGAAGACAAATACGTAATACAAAGGGGTAAGCGAATCACCACCCTGATATTTGGTTACGAAGGTGACTATTGTTGCAAGGGCGTATGCGGGGTACAGACCAAGAATAGCGCTTACAAAACGAATAACCGACGCGGCGATGAAACGTCCGGAATATGGTTTGAGGAACCGCTTGAAATACTTGAATAGATTTCCGTAAGTGTATGTATATTCCATGTGATAGTAAGTTAAATTAGTATATAACCTTTCTCGACATTACGTAACACCTCAAAATAACAATTGTACATACGCGACGAAACCACCCAAACGACTTGAGCGGTGCTTCGCCTATGTGCGAATAATATTCACTGTATTTTTAACGGTACGAACCTACTCCTCCATCCCAAACTCCTTTGGAGCGATAGCATCTACCATTTCCTTTTTGAGCGAGCCAGGGAAACCTGTTCCTGCGGGAACCAAGCGACCGATAATAACATTTTCCATGAGACCGGTGAGGTTATCTTCTGCGCCACGAACAGCGTTGCCGATAAGGACGCGTGTCGTGTGCTGGAATGAGGCGGCTGACAAGAAACTCTTGCGTGAGAGAGAAGTTTCGGTGATGCCCATAACCAATTTCTCAACCTTGGCAGGTGAACCTCCCGCGGCCTTGGCTGCAGCATTCTCCTCTGACAAATGGATATCGTCAACGATCATACCTTCGGTGAGATTGGTATCTCCTGCTTCCTTGACGCGGCGGCGTGAGAACATCTGCTTCACAATGAGCTCAATGTGCTTACGTGAGACAGTTTCACCCTGGAGTTCATAGATCTTTCCAACTTCGGTAATAACGTAGTCCTTGGCGCGCTCTTCACCACCAAATTCGAAGACCTCATCAATATCAGCAGAACCATCAGTGAGGAGATCACCCTTCTTTACCTTGTCGCCAACACGAACGAGGACAGTACGGCGGTATGGGAAGGTGTATTCGACTTGAGCAATTTTCTTTTTGCCCTTATCCTCTATTTCTGGCAAAAGCACGAGAACCTTTTCTTTACCGAGATCCTTTACCTCAACAACCACACCGTCTACTGTCGCAACGACAGCTGGATTTTTTGGACGGCGCTTTTCAAAGATTTCCTCAACGCGAGGCAAACCTTGGGTAATATCTCCACCCTGTGATGCGGCACCACCGGCGTGGAAGGTACGCATGGTGAGCTGTGTTCCTGGCTCGCCAATGGCTTGTGCGGCAACCGTTCCCACTGCTTCTCCAAGATCAATAGGCTTGTTCTTACCAAGATCAAGACCGTAACACTGTGCACACACACCTCGAACAGTTTTACATGAAAGTGGTGAGCGAACAGCAACCTGGATAGTACCTGCCTCTTCAACTGCGGCGGCATCGGCCTTTGAGAGAAGGTGACCCTTTTCAAAGAGAACTTTGCCATCCATACCCTTCACATCTTCGGCGATAATACGACCACGGATGTTCTTGGACAATGGGATGGCCATACCTGAAGCTGTTTGGCGCTTGATGATGATGGACTCCTTGGTTCCGCAATCATTTTCTGAAACAACCACGTCCTGCGCAACCACGAAGAGCTTACGAGTAAGGTACCCTGCTTTTGCAGTGTTGAGAGCCGTGTCAGTAAGACCCTTGCGTGAACCGTGAGTTGTGATGAAGTACTCGATCGGAGTCAAACCTTCCTTTGCACATGAGAGGATCGGGAACTCGATGGTATCACCAGAGACTGACGCGATGAGACCCTTCATACCTGCCATGATGGTGATCTGTGAGAGAGATCCGCGAGCACCAGAGTTGACCATGTCGTAGACGGAACCATTCTTGTCGAGTGAGCCGGGGATAGTCTTTTCAACTTCGCCCTTGGCATGCTGCCAGATTTCGATATGCTTCCTAATGCGCTCTTCTTCGGTAAGGAGACCATCGTTGAACTGATTGGTGACTGTTTCCGCCTTGTCCTTTCCTGCCTGAATAATTCCATATTTTGCTTGTGGAATGACGATGTCATCAATACCCCAGGTTGTACCGGAGAATGTTGCAAAATGAAAACCAAATGACTTGATGCGGTCAAGTATCGGTGCAACATTTTCTGCGCCACGGAGAGTGATCATGTCGTCGATGATAGCGGCGATGCGCTTGCGACCGGCCTCTTCGTTAATAAATGGATAATCTATAGGGAGAATATCGTTGAGCAAAATGCGTCCAACGGTAGTCTCAAAGATGCTCTCTTTGAACTTTGCGTATTTCGCAGTTTTTGGAGCGAGGACTTTGACTTTGGCACGAAGATCGATATCGCCAAAGCTGTGAGCCAGCGTTGCAGCCTCTGGAGATTCGAAGATCTTTCCGGTACCTTTGGCATCATCGATGATCTTTGTCACCCAGAAACAGCCGAGGACAATATCGAGAAGCTTGGCGACCACTGTTGGGTCGTTGTTACCTGGTTTCAAAATGTTCTTGTCCGATGCCATGATCATCTTGGCTTCAAGTTGTGCCTCTTCTGACAATGGAACGTGGACAGCCATCTGGTCACCATCGAAGTCAGCGTTGAACGCAGTACAAACGAGTGGATGAACATGAATAGCGTTGCCTTCTATGAGGATAGGACGGAAAGCCTGGATACCGAGGCGGTGCAATGTAGGAGCGCGGTTCAAGAGCACGTATTTGCCATCGATAACTTCTTCGAGAATTTCCCAAACTTCCTTGGCACCGTCATCAATAAGACGATTTGCTCCGCGAATGTTGTAGGCGAGTTCCCTCTTGAGAAGTCCTGAAATAACAAATGGGCGGAAAAGTTCGAGCGCCATGTGCTTTGGCAGACCACATTGGTCGAGCTTGAGTTCAGGACCAACGACGATAACAGATCGTCCTGAGTAGTCCACACGCTTTCCGAGAAGGTTCTGACGGAAGAGTCCTCTCTTTGACTTCAAACTGTCCGAAAGAGACTTGAGTGCACGCTTCTGTGCGGCAGCGGCTGCAGCACCAGCTGATGAGCTGTGGCGAATGGAGTTGTCGATAAGGGCGTCGACTGCTTCCTGGAGAATTCTTTTTTCATTTCGGAGAATGACTTCTGGCGCATTGATTTCCTTGAGTTTCAATAGACGGTTGTTGCGATTGATGACGCGACGATAGAGGTCGTTGACATCTGATGTTGCGTAGCGACCACCATCGAGCGCAACCATCGGGCGGATGCCTGGTGGAATAACAGGAATACGGATTAGAAACATCCATTCTGGGCGGAGCTTTGCCTTGATCATCTGTTTGACCAATGACAGACGCTTTGAGAGCTTCTCACGATCTGCTGAACCAGCATTCTCATGAGCTGTCTCGAGCTCGGTCTTGAGCTTGGCGAGGTCAATCTTTTTCAATAAATCGTAGACAACTTCTGCACCAATGCCGGCTTCAAAAAGTGAGCCGTACTTCATGGCGTACTTGTGATAGGTCATTTCATCCATGACCATACCGAGCTGGAGACTCTCGATCTCTTTGCGAGCGTTGACAACGAGTTCCTTGAGAGCTTCCTTTGTCTTGTCATCCTGAGCACCCTTAACCTTGCTCTTGTACTCACCGTCCAATTCCTTCAAAAAGGCGTTCTTTTCATTTTCATTAACCTTGGTGACAATATATCCTGCGAAATAAACTACCTTCTCGAGATCAGAGGTAGTCATGCCGAGGATAAGTCCAATACGTGAAGGAACTGAGCGTAGAAACCAGATATGAGAAACCGGGCTAGCCAACTCGATATGGCCCATGCGCTCACGGCGAACGATGGAACGGGTAATTTCGACACCACATTTTTCACAGACGATGCCCTTGTAGCGGATGCCACGATATTTTCCACAATAACACTCATAGTCACGGTCTGGACCAAAGATGCGCTCGTCAAAGAGGCCACTCTTTTCAGAACGTTGGGTGCGGTAGTTGATGGTCTCAGGCTTGGTGATCTCGCCGTGCGACCACTCCAGGATCTTGTCAGGTGAAGCAAGAGAAAGCTTCACGATGTCGAACACTTGAGGATCTGACTGCTTTTTGATTATTGTTGTCATGGTAGTTTATT
>CAZRRZ010000002.1:35118-38222 GCA_964602725.1 uncultured Candidatus Saccharibacteria bacterium
TTGTTGGTAAGCTCAACGTTGAGTGCCAATCCACGAAGTGTCTTCAAAAGCACGTTGAATGATGCAGGCAGATTCGGAGCCTTTGGACGTTCACCCTTGACGATGGCATCGAAGGTCTGAGAACGGCCGACGATATCATCTGACTTGACGGTGAGAATCTCACGCAATGTATGCGCAGCACCGTGACCGAGCAAGGCCCAGACTTCCATTTCTCCAAAACGTTGACCTCCACCTTGTGCCTTTCCTCCGAGTGGCTGTTGAGTGATGAGAGAGTACGGTCCGATAGAACGCATGTGGATCTTGTCCTCCACCATGTGGTGAAGCTTCAAGATGTACATGTATCCAACGGCGATAGGCTGATTGAAATAATCACCAGTGCGACCATCACGAAGCTTCATTTTTCCTGAAGCATCAAACCCTGCCTTAACGAGCTCTTCCTTGATCTCTGTCTCTGTGGCCCCGGCAAATGGAGGAACGATAGCCTGATAGCCGAGCGTGCTTGCAGCCAATCCGAGGTGCAATTCAAGAATCTGACCGAGGTTCATACGTGATGGAACGCCGAGCGGGGTGAGGATCACATCAATTGGGCGACCGTCTTCCATATACGGCATATCCTCTTCTGGAAGAATCTTCGAAATAACACCTTTGTTACCGTGGCGTCCTGCCATCTTGTCACCGACTGACACGTTACGAACCTGGGCGACTTCGATGTAGATCTTTTTGATGATGCCTGACTCGAGCTTGTCTCCCTTTTCGCGAGAGAAAATCTTGACTGAAATAACGCGTCCACGCTTGCCATTTTCCATACGTTTTGAAGTATCCTTCACATCGCGGGCCTTCTCGCCGAAGATAGATCGAAGCAAGCGCTCTTCAGGTGTAAGCTGTGTTTCACCCTTTGGTGAAATCTTACCGACGAGAATGTCACCTGGACGAACTTCTGCACCGATGCGAACAATACCTTCTTCGGTGAGGTTCTTGAGCTTTGCTTCACCAACGTTTGGAATATCGCAGGTGGTGACTTCTGGTCCAAGCTTGGTATCACGAACGTTGACCACGAACTCTTCGATGTGGATGGAACTCCACTTACTGTTCTTGACCACGCGCTCTGAAAGGATGATAGCGTCTTCGTAGTTGTTACCGGACCATGACATGAAAGCGACGAGGGCGTTGTGGCCGAGAGCGATCTGGCCATTATCCGATGTAGAAGTATCAGCCAGCACATCTCCCTTCTTGACCTTATCACCAACCGAAACGATCGGACGCTGATGGAATGCGGTAAAGCCGTTTGTTCGTGAGAACAACACAAGGTTGTATTCATGCTTCTTGTTTCCCTTCTTTGAGGTGAAGACGATCTTCTTGGCGTCAACGTGAGTGATCTCTCCATCTTCTGGAGCAATCACGAGACGACCAGTATCTAGAACTGCCTTTGCCTCAATACCTGTTGCAACAAATGGAGCTTCTGGTACGAGACATGGGGTTGCCTGCTTTTGCATGTTTGATCCCATGAGTGCACGGTTGGCGTCATCGTGGTTCACAAATGGAATAAGAGAGGTGGCGATAGAGAATGCTTGGTTTGAGGCAACGTCGATATAGTCAATCTCCTTCTTGGTGGCCATTGCAGGCTTGCCGTTGATGCGGACTTCGACTTCATTGACGGTAATGTTTCCATCCTTGTCATATGGAGTTGCTGCGTGCGCAATGCGGAAGTTTTCTTCTTCCAAGGCGTTCATATAAATAATTTCCTTGGTGATCTTTCCATCCTTGACCTTGGCATACGGCGTTTCGATCATGCCGAAATCATTGATGCGAGCATAGGTGGTGAGACGTAGCACCAGACCGATGTTCGGACCTTCTGGCGTGTGGATAGGACAGAGACGACCATAGTGCGATGGGTGCACGTCGCGGACTTCAAAACCGGCACGTTCACGAGAAAGACCGCCGGGACCAAGAGCCGTCAGCGTACGAAGATGCTCGATCTCACCAAGAACGTTTTCCTGTTGCATGAACTGCGAGAGCTGGTTGGTAGTGAAAAATTCCTTGATACGAGCTTGCAGTGGACGTGGATAGATAAATGAAACAGGCAAGGTGACATCCGGCTCAACTGTCGACATCTTGTCCTGAATATTGCGCTTCATCTGGGTAAGTCCGAGGCGGATACGCTGTTCGAGCAATTCACCGACGTAGCGGACGCGGCGTGAACCAAGGTGATCAATGTCATCCGGTTGTGCATCGGTAGTAGTCGTCAAGGTTACGATGTGTGCGACCGTTGTTGCAATATCATCTAGAGACAAGGTGCGGCGCTCCAACTCCTTGGGATCCATAGACTTGGCAAAACGCTTGTTGAAACGGAAACGCCCAACGCGGTTGATGTCATAGCGGTCTTCCTTGAGAAGCGCCTGGACGAAACTACGAGCATTTTCTGCCGTAGCAAGATCGCCATCACGGAGACGCTTGTGGATTTCCATGTAGGCCTCATCTTTGGTCTTGGCATGATCCTTTGCCAACGTCATCTCGACAATTTTCTTGGCATCAGGATTGCCTTTGAAGAGTTCAACTATCTTGTCGTTGGTCTCCGCGCCGAGGATACGCAAAAGCGAGGTGACCGGGAACTTGCGCTTGCGGTCAATACGACAGAAAATAGTGCCGTCAGTGTCGGTTTCGATCTCCATCCATACACCGCGAGCTGGTATGATCTTGGCACCAAAATAGTTCTTGCCTTTGACCTCATTACCAGTGAAGAAAATACCGAAGGAACGAGCCAATTGTGGAGCGATGACGCGTTCGACGCCATTGATGATGAAAGTGCCGTGATCCGTCATCAAAGGGATCTCCGCGAGAAGCATTTCCTGCTCTTTGACCACATTGAGCGATTTGTTCTTGAGAGTTACTTTGACTTTGATCTGACCTTCAAAGTTGAGCTTGTTATCCTTGGCAAAGTGCTCGTTGAACTTTGGTAACATGATCTCTGGAGATCCGATAGAGAGCTCGAATTTCTTTTCGGCATAGTCCTTGATCGGAGAAAACTCTTCGAGCAGATTCTCTATACCCTTCTCGATGAGATGCGTGAAGGACAAGAGCTGAGACTCGACGAGATGCGGCATCTC
>CAZRRZ010000003.1:0-37008 GCA_964602725.1 uncultured Candidatus Saccharibacteria bacterium
GAATATCTCTATTACGTTCAAAATAATTTCGCAAAGTTTCTCCAGGAAGTGCGGTTGCAAGCTTGCCAACTGTGGCAGCGATTCCACCAGCAATAGGTCCTCCAAAAATAGTCCCAGCCGCTCCTGATGCTCCAGCAACAATTCCGGACAAATTGGCCACTCCCGGAGCTTGACCAGCATTTTTCAAAGCATTAAGCGCAGCAAATGCGGCTACTGTATCGGCTTTATTGTCTCGGTTTTGTTCTAGGTGAACTTTTTCTTCATTTACTACTGAAAGAAGACTTTCAGGGATGGCATCTGGAGCTTTTGGAGCAAATTTACCCTTTTGAATAGCAGCGGCAAACTTGTTTTGATTAATCGCGTCATATTTTTTACCAGGATCGGCGTCACCCCTTGGAGGAGGGTTAGCTTTTGCTTGGTGCATTGGAGCGATAGCGTTCATGGCGCTCTTTTTCTCCGCAGCTTCTTTATTCCTCTGTTGAACTTTGTTCATGAAAAAGGGAACAACGACATTATCTTGCTGTTGTTGCATAGCATCGCGTTGGGGACCTGGAGGCATTTTGTTAATAGTTTCTTGCATGGAATGAACCGCCGCAGCGCTAGACATATTTAAGGCATCGTTATAAGCCTGAACGTCTGTAATGCCAACTCCCAAATTGTCATATTGTTGCATTGCTGCCTTGCCACCAACTAACGCCGCTTCCGCAGATCGCAAAGCATTCTCGGGTTGCATTCTTTCGTGCTCAAGACTCATTTTGTACCAATTTTGTTTATTGGCTTGCGTTGATTTTTGAGCTTCTAAGTCTCTTTCTAATTCTTTATTCATCATCTCTAGCAAAGCATTCGGCTGACGTGTTAAGCCAGCGCCAGCGCCAGAAATCAAAAGGCCGAAAATAGTTCCGATTTTTCCAAGCGTGCTTTTGCTTTCATAAAGATCTGAATATGTTTTTGGCGTAATTTTTCCATTATTCAAGTCCGTGTAAAAATCATACACATGTGCAGTTTTCTTTTGGGCTTCCTGATCGGGAGTCAAAACAACTGGTGCAGGCTCCGGAGCTTCTCGTCCCGGGGTCATTACCACCGGCCCAGCGGCGCTTTGCGGAATTTGAATTTTAGATTGATTTTCCCCTTCGTTTGGAATCGTTTGCTGAGGGACAACTGGCGCTTGTGCCGCAACTGGAGCTTGTGGCGCTGGTTGTGCGGGCGCTGGAGCGGGTGTTGAAATAGCGGGGGCAACTGGTTTTGGAGCTATGCCAGATGGTTGCTCGGCGGCTTTATCAGGATTCTCGTGAGTCTCTAATTCTTTTTCTATTTCTTTGACGGGAGAGCTTTCGATTTTTTTGTCAGCCATTTCAGCGGCGGCAATTTTATCAAGATCGTCTTCTACTTCCTCATCAGGTACCTGAACATCAGCGCCTTTTTTTGCGTGAAGTGGAAGCGCTATAAGCTTTTTGCGCAAGATCGGGCTAAGACCTGACATGGCTACTTTAATTTCATGGCCATCTGGATGTAAAAGCGTAGCGGTGTGCTTGTCTTGCTCAATTTTTTTAAATTTAGAAAATTCTAATTCCTTCATTTGCGTCTCCGTTTTGCAATCACCTTAGCCACAAAATCAGCGGCCCCTTTTATGGGATCTTTCCCCATAGCCACATCTCTTGGAATGACAATTTCGCCTTCGCTAAGCATAGCTGGCACTTTATCATTCGCATACGAATTACCGGATTTCACGGCTTTCTGATGAGGAGCTTTTGCTTTTACATGGCCGCCAGAAGATGCTAGGCCGCCGTCAGCCATTTTTTTCTCTTTTTCGCCATGCAGTTTTTTGCCTACGGCTTTTCCGAAAGAAGCAAACCCTTGTTGAATTGGATTTTGTTGTTGGCTTGACTCGCCCATTTGCTTTCCGGCGCCACTTAAAAATTTTCCAAATGAAGACATAGGAGCGCTAGAATCGGCGGGAGCTTGTGCAGGAGCGGCACCCGACATGACCGCACCGCCTACATCATAGTGTTGAACCTGACCGCCCTTTGCCATTCCGATAGCTGCTCCAGCGCCTTGCATAACTCCGCCAATAAGGCCTTGTTTGCCTTGCATACCTTGTTGAAGGAGTGCGGTGTTTCCGCTGTTCACGTTTCCTTGAGCAGCTACGTTTGCGTTGTTTTGTGAAGCGAGAGCGCTTTGCATTTGTCCGGCGTTGGTTAAATTGGCATTGGTGTTTGCTTGGGTTTGTGCAATTTGTTGCCCAGCCATCTGGTTAGCCATGCCCTGTTGCATTCCAGCTTGTGTTGTTCCCAAGTTTCCAAAAGCTTGTTGAGTGTTTGCAAGTCCAGATAAAGCGTTGACTTGTTGATTGGCTTGCATGGTTGCACCCTGGCCAACGGCTTGCTGTTGAGTAGCAGCACCTTGTTGCGCGGCTTGCCTTGCAAGAAGACCTGTATTAGCACCAGCGCCACGTTGTCCGGCCATCAAAGCAGCTTGGTTAGCAACGTTTGCTCCTGTTTGTTGATTGAGCATTGCTTGAGCAGGATTTGGGCCTTTGCCTTGAGCGATGTTTTGATACATTCCGGCGGTGCCTTGCAAACCTTGAATCGCAGCGTTTTGCGTGCCAACACCATTTGCGGCTTGGAGTTGACCCGCCAAAGCCGATTGTTGGCCCAGTCCGTTTTGTCCTTGAAGTGCGGCTAGTAAAGCTTGCTGACTTTGAAGCGAATTATTAACGCCACCTTGAGCTTGTTGCATTTGCTCGGGCGTAACGGCTTGTTGAATGGTAGCCATTTGTGGCTTATCAATTCCAGCACCCATCGCACCAGAGAATTCATTGCCCATTTTTCCGGCAATACCGTTCAAGCCATCAGCATTTAGCCCAGACCTTTTTAGAGATTCATCATATACAATATTGCTACCACCAGTTGCCACCGTCGCCGCATGGCTTCTAGCACCGCCGCTTGTTGCACTACCCATATTTAAATCTCCTTTTTAAATATTATAAAATCATTTGAACAACTGCTCACAGTCATTCCGTATGCAAGCAAAACCTTCATGCTTGTTGTGCTTCCTTTCATCGAAGGAACCACCGAGCCAATTAATTCAGTGCAACCCTTTTCCTTGGCTTCCTTTACAATAGCGTCCGCCATGTTAGCCGCTTCACCATTTTTTCTTAGCTCTGGAATAATGAAGATATCAATAATATATACCGACTTTCCGTTGTTTACATAACGATAGGTTGCAAACCCAAAAGCGTTTTCGATGACACAATCGTCTGTTCTTTCCATAAGATACTTTTTATAAAGGCTCGCCATCATTTTACCCCACACTCTCACTTGCCGGTTGTGGCCTGAAACCCTTTTTAAAGCCCATGACCACATTGAGCCCGGAAATCGTTAGCCCTGCACCAGCAACTACACCAAAAGATGGGTCAAAAATTTCTTGAATCTCTATCGCAAAAGCCATACATCTTTGACGCTCCAAAAATACACGCCACAACTCTAAATTTGTTCCGCCCCCGTAAGGATTTCCTTGGCCAAATGGCGTTTGTGATGTTCCAGATCCAAACGGAGTAGAATAATTGGTTGGTGATATGATTATACTTTGTGATGGGTTTTTATCATAATCGTAGCTAAGCAATACTTGAAGCTTATGCGGAGAAATATACTCACCAAGCAGGTAGAAAAAGTAAGCTCTTTGGTATCCCTGCAAATCGCCAAGGCGAAGCGGGCCAGTTTTGCAACAAATAAGAACAGGATTCGAACCATCTAAATATGTGTCCACATTTTGTTGGAAAACATCCCCATATTGATTGATAAACGTATGCATTTTTTGAAATATACAAGAGCTTATACAAGGCACACCAACAAACGTACCCCACTGACCATAAAAATAGTCATACATCAAAGTAATTCCGGTATCTAACGTGAACAAAACCATGTTGGTTTCTGGAACGTTGACCGCACTTTGAACTAATGCTCCCAAGGTAAAATCTTCAACAGGGGCGCCGATGTAAACTGTGCTCAAATCCCTTCCAAGCAACCAAATACCTTTATCGCTTTGAAACATTAAACCAGTGGGAGTTAACACAATCGATTTTTGATTTGTGCATCCTACTGTTGCGGTAACAAATGTTGCTTGGCTGTATTGGTTGTTCGCGCCCGTATTATCTGGACCATTCCCGTTGATATATAAAATTGCGTTTTCTTTAAAAGTAATGAGCTTATCGTCCATGGACGCGCCCGCCGTAATCGGCCCAGTAGCTCCTTGCGTCGATGTGGTTGGCGGAACAAAAATTGTAAACAAGTCTGACATTTCAACCGGAGTAGCTGGAATGCACTGTTTGCTATACCACCATGTATTGGGATCTTCGGCGTTAACTAACCAAAGGCGTGAATCAAACAATGTCAAAATATTAGAAGCTGGCGCATTTACATCTTCGATAACCCCGCCGGTTGTGTAAATGATGTTATTTCCCAGTATGGTTGCGTCCGAGTTTGTATCTAAGTAGGTTATTTCGTCGATAGTCGTATCATTTAGGATCGGAGACGTTATGCTTGTGGTTTGGTAATAAATTTGTTGCCCAACTGACCATCTATAAATCACAAGCTTTACAGCGTTCGCAACCTTCATGGTTAAACGTAAAGTTGCAATATTTAATGTGACGCTGCCCGTTGTTCCGGATCCGGTTGTGGTCACTGGTATAGGAATGGAAGGCGCAGAGCGAAAAGCATTACCTTGGTTGTCAGTCCATTCATAAACAAACTGGTAATAGTAAGCATTTATATTTGTGGCCGTGTCGGGTTGCGCTGCCATGCTTCCGCCAGTAGTTGACCACGTTGCGGTATTGGCCGGCGTGTCTTGATCGGTGTCCGGCCACAAAAAGAAATTGTGTTCTACTGGCAAATAACCGTCATACATCCACAAAAAACCACCCGTTAAGTGCAAATTGTTTGCGATTTCGGATGTGTTTAAGTTTTGAGTGCCAATTTCAAATTTTGACAAGTTCAAGCCAGTTTGCGAATAAATTCCATCAACCTGAGTGCCCGATGGAACATCAGTATTTTTGTTTACAGCCTGAACTAGAAATTTAAACCGATAAGGAATGTAGGCGACATTATCAAATACCGAAACACCAGGGATTCCCAGCGTGGAATATCCGCCGCCGTTGCTATAAGCTAATTTCGAAGCTATAACCGGACTATCTTCAGTGCTATCGCTTCCATTGATCAAAAAATAGGTTGGCTGGTAGTCGCTTTGATAAGCAGACAAGAAATATATCTTTTCGTTTATGATAAAAGCTTTTGAGCTTAATCCAACGCTACGCAACACAATATATGGAGACGATACGCTTGGGCCCGATAACGTAACATCTACTGATGAAATGTAATTTGTAGGGATAGCCGCATTAAATGTATAAGCGTTTTCCACTTCCGCAAACACTTTGCAAACGCCATTTTGGGCCGCTGATGCAAGATTGAGCAGAGTAACCGCTGTGCTTATGGCTTGCGGACTCATCAGAGTGTTCAGATTTTTATCAACCGCCAAAGTATACGCGTCATTTGACACGTCATCGTAATAGCTCACATAAATCACTGGGCTTGCTGCGTTTGTGTTATCGGCGGTAACGCTCACGATAGTTGCAATTTCTCCAACAAACGTAGCCGGAGATGCCAAAAAAAGCGTTTTACTTAAGTAAGTCACTTTCATGGCTTGACCACCGGAGGTTGTGTTGTAAGCAATGTAAAGATTCACATCGTTTACAAAACCATCCCAAGAAAGTGTTGTGGCTGGCGCGTATCCGGAAGCTATATCCGTATTTGTGCTTATGGATGTTGGCGTGTAGGCGCTGATTGCAACATATTGCAAATGCGGAGAGCCTAAAATTGTATTTGTAAAAACAATGATGAAATTATTGCCAAGAACAAAAACACGCATCCCACCCGATACCGTTCCGGTAGTCACAGGAATTACAGAAGGTGCGACAATGTTTTGGCCGGTTACCGAATCGGCAATGGCGTATTTGTTTACAGTATTTGTTCCATCTGATTCCAGATAAACAGTGCACACAAGGCCGTTCGGTGCCACCGCACTATCAACCGCTGTTTGATTTAAGTTGTTTCTAATCAAAGGCAATACGGAAAGACTTAGAGGTTGAATGGTTCCTTTTTGCACATAACTCGCATTAGCGGGGTTGTATGCGGCAATATTTTGACCGATCGCAGTCAAATCACCATTGAAAGTGGTTAAGTGTGTGTAAGTGGTATCCGGGAGTGAAGATAATTTAGGATATCCATAACGTTTTTGTAACAAACCGCCTTTGTTGAACACCATGTTCTCAAGTTTGACAAATTTTCCAACTTGAACACGTTTAGGATCGGTTTTGGTATCCAATCCCTGTGCAAAACTTATATCAACTGCTTGTTTCTGAATCATTTAACCTCTATGCACAGCTATAAGTAAACGAAATGGTGTATTGAACATTTGTACGCGAGTTAGACCAAGAAAGATCAATAAGAGTTAGATAAGATGCCACTGAAGCGTTCACATCGTTTCGTACTGCTTGAACTATGGAGCTTTCATAATTTCCTAGCACGCCAACAACGTCATAAACGGAAGCGAAAAAAGCCGTTGGATTAATTGGCAACGTCACAAAACATTCAATAGTATGAATTCCTGGGACTTGCAAAGTAGTGTCCCCAGTCAAATAACCAGTAACCGTTACGATGTCGCCAACTCTTTGATAGAAAAACGGTGCCAGCGCCGCTTGTGCTGCTCCAAAACTTCCTGGTGTAACCGTAGGTGTATAAGTTCCCGATGTAATCGGCGTAAAACTTAAATTACCGGATGTGTCAGAAATTACCGCGCTACTTAAAGATGGAAGGGCAACTGGAAGGGTTACGTTATAGTTGGCGGCTTGTGCAACGTTTGGACTGATTGTAACTCCAAATCCGGCTGCAACAGGCTGGCCAATTTTGACTGGTCCAATATTGAAGATAGCAGGAGTGTTAGTTGCGCTTTGAAATGTAAACGTGCTTCCTGCAAAAGAGGCTGATGCTGTTCCGGAAGGAAGTCCAGTGATTGTTCCGGTTGCTCCAGCCGGAGAGCCAGACTGAGTAAGTCTGATGTTGTTTCCAGATCCATCAATATAATATAGATCAACCCCAGCTTCATATAAACATCCAAGATCGGCGGGAAGCGCTGGTGTTGAAGATTGCGGATCAAATCTTAAGGTTCGTGCGGTGATTAAATTGTTTCCATTTAGTGGCAAATCGGTGTTGATATCGATTGCCGCTGGAGTGATCGCAACGCCTTGTCCAGGGGTGTGGTTATGACTGTCCGTAATGTATAAACATGAATCCAGATTTGTCGCCCATCCAGGTCCAGGAGCTTCGCTCACTGTAGGGATTGGCATGTTCATGTTTGGTGAAATTGTTGTATCTGCCATAAATTCTCCTAAAACACCCAGAATGAAATTGTTGTATCAGCGCTACTTTCTAGCGTTAACGTGTATTGATTAAAAGGCGCCGCTCTCCAAACTACCGCGTTCGCCGTGTTGTCTGTTAAAAACCAACCTTGCGGCAAACGTTGAAGAAGATGATTTATTGCTAATGGTACGCTTGCAACAAGATTGACGCTATTGATTTGAATTCCGCTCAAAAAAGGAATCGCTAAAACGGGATTTAATGTTCCCGCCCACTTTGTATTAGCAAGGTCCCAAGTTAGTTTTGTGCTAAGTTGAGCCATTACCACCCCGCATTTGCACCGCCGCCACCAGCAAAACCAGTACCACCGTAAATTGGGTCCTGACGGGTGTTGGAAATCTTATCAGGTATTCCGGCATCTCTGTTTTGCGAAGCTTGTTCGATTCTTTGTTTTAGATAAACGAGTTCTTGATCAAGCTTGGAAGTGTCCGAACCTTCTTCTTTATCTAAAGCGTATTTAGCAGCTCGAACAATCGGGTAACGCAACCATCCACTATATCCGAGAGTAGTGACATCACTATCGAGGAGAAGGGCCGGGAGCTTTGGAGAATACCACATTCGAATTTGTTGATTGCCAGCAGGGGTAGGAATAATATTAACGAAATTACCCATAAGCCGGTAACGCATATTGTAAACGCCGTAAATCGTAGACGTTGAGTTAGGGTAGACATATTTATTTCGCTCTATAAAATCAAACTTAAGCAAAGTAACCCAAGCGTTGTTGCTTGTATTAACACCCAAATCCATTCCCGCTAACTTATAAAAAGCTTTTGCAGGATCTCCTGAGCTTCCGCCATATACGCCACCCAAATAGTTGTCGTATCCGTTTGGCACCGCGTAATTTTGCGTGGTTCCATTGGTATTGATGAAAACATACTCAGAAGCAAACAAATCTTCGTAACTTGTAATGAGAATGTCGTAAAGCTCATACATAGCCACGCGAAGAAAAGCATTCCACTCGCTAACTGTAACAAATTGACTTCCTACTCTGTCAGCGGTTTGTTGAGACCGAAGTCTAAGCTCGCCCAAGCTCATTTCACTCGGAGGGGCCGCTACCATTTGCATTACAGATGAGTACGGAGAGGTACCGGATCCGTTAACACCGGCTACTTGATAGTAGTAAACAATGCCAACACCAGGGTAAGAATCCACGTATTGAGTGGTCACTCCGGTTGTTGCAAGGTTTGTAAAGTTAACGCCATCAGTAGAGCGTTGAATTTGGTATGAAGTTGCTCCAAGCGAACCACTCCAAGTTAATAAAATATTTCCATCGGCTTGCTCAACAGACAAATTTTGTGGTTGGTACGGTATCGCCATGAGCTATCCTTAATTAAAAGGCGGTCCCATATTATGTAGACCGCCCGTAACTATCCTAATATTCCTATAAACCGTCGATCGTTACAGAACTTGAATCGTATTTAAAGGTCATGCCGATTACAGTTCCAGTAGACGGGGCCGCTGCCGCAAGTGACATGCTGCCCGATGGAGTTCCAGCGCTCGCCGCAACAATCCCACCGTTTACACCGCTACCTGCAACCGTGATATCCGATCCAGTGTTAGCGCCAAGTAAGTTTGTGCCAGCGTTAACGCGAGTGGTAGCTCCATCAACAACCGCAGCATCTTTCAACAACAGATCATGCGTATGTGTTCCAAGTGCCGAACCTGTGAAAGTTGCGCCAACAAATTGAACCATCAGCCATGCGCCACCGTTAGTTGCTATGTTTGAGCTTGCAATCATGGTGTTTGCGGAACCAACCATCTCAACACCAAGGATTCCGGAAGTTGTTGGGGTGGAAACTCTAGATGTTGAAGTGTTTGCACCAGCGCCAACCACTGTAGCAATAAACGAAACGCCAACCGCCGGAGTAATGCCGGCAGGAACGCCAATTGCTAACCATTGTGCAAGCGTCGCATTTCCGAGCGTGCTGATAACGTAGGGCTGACCAACAGTCAAAGCCGAGTTGTCAATCTTGACGGATCCGGTAACTGGGGGTTGAGCTTGAGCAAAACCGCTCAGGTAATAATTGAAATTATTTTTGAATTGAACAAGAGCATATCCATTTGCAGGATTTGGATTCAAATACCCATCATTGGATGCTGGGGTTGTGGATGTATGCATGAAAACGTTGCGAATATATCCATTGGACTTAACAGAAGTTACGCCCAGTCCGTTAGACGGGGTGACTGTGAAAGTTAAATTGACATCTGTAGGTTTTGCAACGTTGGTATAAAATGATTTGCCGTTAAGGCCAAAACCGCGAGGAATTGACATAAAGTTGTCCCTTTATTTAACCAGAGATTTCTCTGCGGGTAGCTCTGGACCACTTGCCCGCCAGTATGACGATGAACCCTCACCGTCTTCATAATAGTCCTAGAAGCGTAGTTGCTGTATAAAAAAGCCCCAGGGTTTCCCCCAGGGCTCTAAACTTAAAGTTTACTTATTAAGCGCTCAAAGCAACTTGCATGTTGTAGCCAGGTGCCGAGTTGATCAGATTGCCGTAGTAAGCAATACGGATCTCAAGAGCATCAGCGTTTCCAACGCGCAAGCCTTCCAAACCTTCCATACCGTAGGTAAGGATGTGAGGAGCTTTTCCGAGGGTACGAAGTTTCCACGTATCCATCGTCAAGCACCATGCGGTTTGAGCTTGGCAGCTACGATCAGCAAGAACTGGGATCTTACCGTAAGCAGAATGGAAGTGGATTGCTTCGAAAGCAACTTCAACTTCATCGTGCTCAAGTTGCACGTATTGAACTTTCGCGCCAAGTTCATTGATCAGCGTCGAGTAGCTGACAAAGTCAAGGACGATAAGGTCAAACGATGCACCTTCGCGGTTACCGAATGCCAAAGCATTGGTGATACCTTCGGAGATCGATTGGCTAGAAGCGTTGTAACGAAGACCGCCCAAACGGGTAGGATCTGCGGAACGGTTAACGCCCCAGAAGTTATCAGTAGAAGGAGGATCTACAGCTGGAACCCAAGCTGCGAGTCCGGACATTCCAAGCATACCCGCGATCGTGCTAGATCCGCCGATACCGATGTCACCAAGCACTTGAAGGAAAGTACCAGCAACCCATGAAGTTTGTGGAGCGCCTTGAACAACAACACCAGTAATTGCGCCAGTTCCACGATTCACCGAAGTGATTTGGATAGCGTCAATTGTTCCAGGAGTGTTTTGCAAAGCAGCGCCGCCATCCGTAGCAGAGCCTTGGATAGTCATGCCAACTTCGAATTGAACCACATTTTGTGGGTTCGAAAGTGTAAAGCTGAGGTTAGGAGCAGAATAGACAGGTGCGGTTGCAGAGATTGCGCCGCGGGTTGCTGTTCCACCGTAAAACAATTCGAAAGCCATGTTGTTGGAGATGTTGCGGAAACCGTTATCAAGAGTACGGCTAGCTTCATCAACAAATGCACCAGCATTCGACTTGGTTTGTTCCATCAAAAGGTTTGTGATGGTGACAAGTTGGTAATCTTGAATAGCGTAGACGAAGTACGAAACAACGTCAGAAGCTGTTTGCTGATTCTGGGCGTTAGCAAATGTATGCGAACGTCCTTGTGGGTTGCCGTATTCCAAAGGCACTGGAATGTATTTACCAGCAAATCCGTCTGGGCTTTCATTCTTAGGAACAAGAGCCAAAAACGGGTTTTTGGAATACACGATATTTTTCATGTAGTCTTTGTCATCTGTATATAATTCTTTTAATGCGGCTAGCTGGTTAGAGCTATTGGCATATACTGGAGCGATTGCCATATAAATCCTTTATTTTTTGAGTGTCCCGTAAAACGCGGCTAATGCACGCTGCTTCGCCGTCATCGGTACGGAAGCTGTATCTTTGTTTGTTAAAGTTCTCATTCCTTGCTGGCGTTGCTGCGCTTCAGGTGCAGGTTGCGAAGGAGCAAACAAACTCTGCATCTTTTTTAGACCTGCTAGCTTTTGATTTCTTGCAAAGAGTTCATCCTCTACAAGTTGACAGGCTTCGGAGACATCCAAGACTTCTTTGCTTTCACGGTAAGTCATTTCAATCAACCTTATTACATCTGGAACACTTCCGGTTGCTCTCACAAGCTCATAAGTGTCACCCTGATTTACAAGCTCATTAGCTTCTTGCCTCATTTCATTGAGGACTTGTTGCTCGGCTCGCGTATCGCGCTCTGTAAACTTCTTTTCGACGCCTTCTTTAAGGGCTTCGATTTCTGCTTTCAAAGCATTTACTTCAGAGTTGCCTTGGTTCGCTAAGATCGCTTCCGTCAATTGATCATATGTAACGCCATTTTCTAGCAACACACTCAGAGGTTCAGACTTCAATCGGGCTATTTCTACCGCGTCACTTCCTTGTAACTTGGCTTCAATCGCCTTCTCTTTTTCCCGTAACTCCCTCTCCTTCACTTGGAGGGCACGCCGTTGTTTTGCAAGGGCGGCAAACTGAGGACTAATTGGCTGAGTAGCTTCTTCAGTCAAATTAGATTCGGTATCATTATTGTCCTCAATGAGTAGTTTTTCATCAGGAATAGGTTGAGGTATATCTAGTTGGCTTGTTGTGGCATTGGTTGTCATTTGAAGGGCACGAATTGCGTCAACTCTTGACCCGCCTTCTGCTCCTGCAACTGTGTTGGATGGTGCGCTAACCGGACTGATTTTCATAACTATGAATCCTTTCGAAACCTTTACTTAGGTTTAAGTTTAAAACTATGCCGCTACAGGGGCATTAGTATTGGGGATAAGAGGAGATGTTGCGTTCGGCATTGGATTAGCCGTTGGCGTTGGTCCACCGGGTGCACCAGGTCCCATTGGAGGGACTACTGGTTGCGATCCTTGTATTAACGTTTGAACCTGAGAGAAAAACTTACGGAGCATGTCTGCTTTTTCTTCCTCAAGGTTAGCCGCAAGGTAGAGGTTGATGTATTGAACCACAAGAGTAGTTGCGAGTTGCAAATCAAGGAACGGATCCGGCATGGTGTAATCACCGTCTTCCACGATTTTATCCAAGATTTGGAATATGCGTTCTTCGGAAGCGTTATCAAGCTTCTCATTTTCTTCAAGGTCAGGAGCTTTCATCAGTCTTCGGCCTTCTTTGACCGTTAACATTCCAGCTTGAACCATTTCGGTGACGGTTTGAATTCTACCGGCTGGGGTTCTAGGCAAAGAAGACTCAGTAAAGCATTTGATGACAAATGGATTTTTCAAAAAGCCCATCTGTGGAAGATTGATTTCTTTTGTTCCATCCTTGTTTGGATAGACCGTTTGATACGAGCCAGTATCTTTTGCGATGTCCATGGCGGTATCGGTAATGAGATAAGCAAGTTCAATAGCTACGTTTTCATGTTTTTTTGACAGATAAGCAAATCTATCCGAGTTGATGTCATCATAGCTTCGGATGGCTTCGCCGGAATTTAAACCAGCGGGCTTTTGTGCGGTTGCTTGCATATTGGACACGCCACATTGACGATATCCATATTCAATAAGCTTATCGCGCTCAGCATAAAGCTCGGGAGCATTACAAGGAGCAACCTCATAGCTAGGTTTTGTGCCGGAGTAGGTTACGATAACGCCAATTTCATTATTATTGTGCGCTTTGACTACCTTGCTGCCTTGTTCAATGAACACGCGAGGCACACCCACCAAAGAAATGGCTTTAGTGATGGTGTACATGATTCGATTGATAGAAAGCTGCGTACCAAATAGCTGAGTAGCAAGCCCTTGGCCCCAGAATCCTAAGAATGGGTCTGAGTAATGCATGAATACGAAAGGAAATTTGGTTTTATGGTAGGGCTCGTCAAAAATAATGCCGCCCATGGTTGCAATTGTGTGTCTTCCGGGAGTATATCCGGGCGCTTCTGGATCCGGACCGCTTGCAAGCTTCCATCCTTCAACAACCAACACTTGATCGGCTGTTGTGCGTCCTGAATCTGACGCATTGTCAGGATAAGATTGAGGAGTAAGAGCTATTTCGGGAGCAGCTTTTGGGTTATTGGCAAGAAGCTTGTCCCTGTCTACAAGTTTCATCTGGATAAGTTGTTGAGGATCTCCATTGAGAGAATCATTGTCATCGACATACAAATCCGTTGTCATGACTCTATCAATGCAAACCTTGTCGTTATCACCGCGGTATACTTTTAAAGCACCGCACCCCATAACAATTGCATCTCTTAAGATTTTGGCGATCTTTTCGTAGGCATCTGTTTGGTAAAACTCTCCGAGGATAAAACGGTTGAGTTCTTGCGCAAGATGACGCTGCTTATAATCGGCACCATCAGTAAGAAATTTGGGCGCCGGTTCATTTTGAGAGAGACGTGAGACCAATGTATCAGTAGCTGACTGTATAAGATTAAAAGTTGGACGATCGTCAGGAAGAGTTTTCGTGCGGTCCATTTTGGAAACGTTGGACCCTGCATATGAATATACGGACAACCCACAATAGAGACGGATATCCACGGCCAACTGACGCATCCGGTAAGTCTGATGAGTTTTAAGGTAAGCAAGGTTTCCGCACAGTTCGGCGGCGAGTTGTCTGTCATCTTCAGCCTTCCACCATTCAGCCATGAGTGAGGCACCATTTGTACCATCACTTGCCTGTGTTTTAAATTTAATCTTTTCTGGAAGCTTTTTGGCCTTGGTTATTTTCACTGTTGTCCACCGCCTACTGCGTAAAACATCATCTGTTCAGGAGTTAACTCATCTGTAGGAATTTCATCGCTATCATTAGCTTCAGTTTTGGCAGGCAAATCACCTAATTTTACAGATACACCAGCAAACGAGATGTCGGTGACACCTTGCTTGCGGCATATCTTAAGGAATTTTTCCAATTCTTTGAGATCTGACAGCATAAAATCCTCAGGCTGGACGTGGCATCTTGTCTTTTTTCTTACGAGACATCATAATTTGCTTAACAACGTCATGACGGTCTTCATCTTCCTGCTCATTACCAATCTCATCTCCTGAGTCCTCGCCGGTATAGCTGGATTCCAAATCATCACGTAAAACTAGATCATCAAATTGGTTTTCTTTTTCATCAACGTCCATGCCGTCACCAACATCGTTAGCAACCCGGCCGCCTTCAGAATATTTGCCCATGCGTTTTTCCATGATGTGCTCAACTAAATCTCTGGCACGTTGCTCATCGTCTTCAGCTTTAGCGTTATGTTTTTCATGTTCTTCTGGAAAATCGTCATATCCAGAAGCTTCTTCCATGGCTTCGTAGTCTTTTTCCACTTCTCCGCCTTCCGCATAACCGCAGTTTTTACATGCACTCACATGACCGCCTTCTGCATAACCAGGTTTTTTGAATGCTTTTTTAAAGCCCCGAGTAGCTGGGTTGGTATCCTCATGCTCTGGCATAGGTGTTGGTTTTGGAGCAGCTTTAATCTCCTCGGGAGTTTTGAAAGCTTTCTTGAAACCTTCTTCTACAGTCCCGCCATCAGCTAAGTATTTGCGATCCTTTTTTCCCATGCGAATCATCTCGCCAAGAACTTGCAAATGTTTTTCTTTTGCTTTAGGTAAATAATATTCTTTTTGGCTTGATTTTGAGTCACGATAATCCTCTCCGGCTTCGCTCATGCCAGGATATTTCTCGGACCCTTCTCCAGAGACGGGCTTATGAACGCCTTTCTCATGGCTCTTTTTCTTACGCTTCATCGCATATGCAATTGCAAGACTCATGGGTTACACCCCTTGGTATACATTGATGATCGATTTGATAGCATTGCGAGCATTATCAACAGGTGCTGAAGAACTGAGCACAACTGTGATTACATCAGTAGCAACGCATTGCAACCGCACGCTTCCGCCAACAATAGGTTGTGTTGGGGATGGAGCAGAGGTTGTTAGTACTGGTGAACCGTTCAGGTTAACCACTACAACAAGAGACGATCCGCCAGTTGTTACTGAAGAATCGTTTGAGCTTCCAGATGCTTGATAAGGAACAAAGCATTTGAAATCAACAGTAAGAAACCCAGCGGTTGCCGAAGTTACTGTGTATGTTTGAGTTCCGAGACCGCCTACGACTGTGCTGGTATTTGCTTGTAAACTGTTAGCCATGATTATTCCTCGTGTGTTAGTTGTTCGTCTTGCATTTCGTCAATATATTGAATGTGCTCAATGAGAGCTTCTAGGGAAGATTTAAGAAGGCGCTTATCCTTCTTGTGCATAGCGTCCATCATGTCTTCGCAAATAGCGTCAAGCATCTCAAAAGACTCGCCTTCATCAGGCTTTCTTTCGATAGTCTCAACTGGTGCAGACATGCCGCCTTCTAGCTTATTTTTAAGAAATGGAAGCATTTTTGACCCTTTTTGGAGAATTTTGCTTACATATTCATCCCAAATGAGTAGTTTTTTCAAAACATGTTGTGTTTGATATCAGGTGATATGACTAAAATGATAACATCATTTGATATCATTTCTCCCCAATATTAGATATCATCCCAGATCCCCTAAAGTACCTTCCATAGGCCAGTCCCCACCTTGCGTGGTTAGCCTTTCACGTTCCTTCTCCCAAATATTATCCGCTTGGGACTGATACCAATCTCTGGAACCTATGATGAGCTTTTTTTCAGCAGGTATAGAAGCGTAGTGCCATCCGCAACGCCATGCGTATAAAAAAGCGTCACACAAATGGTTGGGCAATGCGGGGTGTTCTTTTTTTGGATACTTGATCTTATCGCCATCGGTCACCCAAACAAGTGAGCTCATCTCTTGCCAAAGGTCCCTGTTGTCGGCGTTGTCTAGTATCTTTATTTTTCCTTGAATGAGATCGTTATTACAAAGTTCAATGAATGTTGCTTTGTCTTGTTTGTCTGCATACTCAAATGGAATAGCAGAACGTTGTTTCATTGATTCCACGCCTTGCTTGTTAGCACCATCGATAATGATCTTGTGCGGGGCCATAACAGGGTCTCTTTGGAACTCCTGAATCTTGGCTATCACGTCATCAAAGGTCATTTTCTTTTTATGAAATGTTTTCGGGACAACCAAATAGGGTAGGTTAGTATGATATGCCGTGAGGACAAAAGCTGAGTCATCCTCCCAGCCTGTATCGACGCCCAAAACGAAACTCCATCCGCCATCCGATAAGTGAGGCATAGCAGATGAAAGATTGCGAGACATATCAAATCGGTAAACCAATTTTTCTTCATCAATCACCCATTGGTTGAGATACCACTGCTTATACTGTGGCGTTTGCATATACTCAGGACGTTCCCGAGCTATTTTGTCTAAGGCTTCTTGCCACTGTCTTGCGACATATGGGTTGTCATGCGCCGTCCAAATAAATAGACTCCATCCCTTTTCTGTTCCAACTGTAATGTCATAAAAAAGGCCACGAGGAAAATCGGATGCAGTACCCAAAAGGCAAATTGTGCCAGACTCATCTTCTGAGTTCGGGTCAACCATAGCTGGACCCAAGATACCGTACACAAGATTCCTAAGATCAATACTATACATGGATGCTTCATCAATGCATACAAGTCTAAACTTCCTTCCTAAGAGCTTATTCATCTCTTTTTCATCGGCGTCAGCGCCGGTTACTGATATAACACTACCGTTTGGTAGCGTCATAGTTAAATCGGTTTGGTTAAAGCTTGCTCCGAGTTGGTATTTAACGTCGATAATTGAGAGGATGTCTTTCCAGATGATAGCTTTTGCAGATTGTCTAGTAAGACCAATGAAAAGGCAGTTGCATCCGGGATTCCTGACTGCTTCATATACAAGATAAAGTCCTGCGGAGAAACTCTTAGCGCTTCTTCTAGTGCAGAATAAAGTTTTTTGCTTTGATGGGTCTTTGATGAAGTTGACTTGGTGGCTGAACGCACTTTCGAGGACATTGGGAAGATTCTCCTTAGCTATGAGTCTAGCTGCATATTCTTCAAATATTAGTTTTGGGTCAGGCATAAATAAGCTGGAGGAGTTGGGATCGAACCAACCTATTCGGAATTAACAGTTCCGCGCAGTCACCCTGATTGCTATCCCCCACTAAGCTATCTCCAATCCTTGTTCTCTTAGTAACTCTTTTTCCATCTCAATGAGCTCTAATTCTTTTTTCAACATTTCATTTCTTTCCATCATTTCTTCAGCGGAATAATAGATGGTTTTTTGTTGATAGTCCTCACCAAGAAAAGACCTAATAAAAGATTCACATTGTCCGATACATTCCTTGGGCAAAGGATTGGGAAACTCTGGCTTTATTATCTCTTTGATCTCACCATATTTCAACCGCACCGCTGCTTCTCTTTTCCTCAAAGCTATATAAGCTGGATTGCTCCAGTCTTTAATCTTCTTTTGATACTTATGACTCTTTTTGTATTGAGTGAGCTTTACATTCTTAAATTCTTCTTGCTCGCCATCAATATCATCTTGCTCATGCCTTGGGCGCATTTTAGAGAATGCTGAAAAAAAAGCTAGTGTGAGAGATTTAAGCATCTACCACTTCTTAGGTCTGCCTGTGGTTTTGTCTATTTTGCCAGCAATAGATTCAGCAATAGCTTGATTGCGAGAATTCATAGCAGCAGCAGTCTGTGGAGTTTGTGCAACTACCGCAACTGGCTGAGGCTCTTCAATAGGTGGCATGATTGGAGGGGCTACAAAATCACCATGTCTTGCCATAGCCGCCAAAGTTGACGGCGCTTGCTTGGGTCCGGTTACTTGATATGTGGGCAACGTTGGTGCTGGTCCATAGATAGATTGAGAAGGAGCAGTAAGCTTGCTCTCCACTTCTTTAATCCTAGAAGCAATAAGATCCTTAGTTGCTTTAGGAAGATCGTGGTTAAGCAGAAGCTCTATAAGGAAGCTAAGTTCAGTCATTTCTTTTTCGCTCTGTCTTTTTTGAATTTATCTTGTTTTTTTATGCACTTTTTTACAGCTAGATCAGCCAGACAACCACCCATGCTACCATCAACATAACCATGAACATCCTCATATACATCCACATACATATCCCTGGCGAGAATATCGATGATGATTTTCAAAACCTCTTTGATTTGAGCGATGTCTACTTGCTTTTTTTTACCTTCTTTTTTACTGATGGCTACTGCAAGCTGATTTAGATTCATGAACCAATTCTTTCTTGAATAATGTGAGATGGCATTGGTTTCTCAAGAACTTTAGCAAACATAGTCATAGACAACTCTTGCAAAGATTTAGCTTGGAAGCTTCCTTCAAGATTCACTTCACGCAAAGCTTCAGTCATCTTCTCATAGTATTCCTTGGCAAGCTTTGTCTCGATCGCAGATTGCTGTTGAGCATGAACCGCAGCAAGTTTTTGAAGTGATTCGTTGTATAAAGTTGCTTGCTTGCTCAATTTGTCTTCCATTTGCATTTTTTGTTTTTCAAGCTCGTTCTTCATTTCCATGCGATAAAGCTTTTCATGCTCAGCAAGCTCCATGGACTTCCTTGTTGCCAAGATGTCATATTCTGCTTGGAGCTTTTTGCGCTCAATGTCGATGATAGAAGTTAACCTTTTAACCTCAATTTCTAATTCTTTCTTTTGTGTCCACCAATTTAGCATTCCCATTTTATGTTCCTTTATGATGAGAGGTTCGAGTCTAGATAATTCTATGTCCCAAGAGCGTATATTAAAAGCATCTTTCGTAGTCTTGTTTAGCTGGTAATCATTAAGAGGCCAACTGCGTAACATCTTTTCATACTCCTCAACCACTGGATTTGGCGTGCT
The DNA here is from genome assembly GCA_964602725.1 of uncultured Candidatus Saccharibacteria bacterium. Lineage (GTDB taxonomy): Bacteria > Patescibacteriota > Minisyncoccia > Phycocordibacterales > PALSA-1337 > C7867-002. Next base: position 19,124 of record CAZRRZ010000003.1, read on the forward strand.
CATATGAGAAGGAGTTGGCCTATGCATAAATGAATCCTCTGGTGGGATTTTAATAGGTTTAATTCGCATATCATTTCACTTTACCGCCAATCCCAGTTTTACCAGCACCCATGCCCGCATGAACATGACTCATAGGTGTCTCAACTTGTGCGGTTCCAGAAATACCGGCAACCATTGGAGCAGCGGTTTGCTCAATCTTTCTATCCTTGGGTTTGCCTGGAACATAATAAGCCACATTAGTAGATGGCATTCTTGCAAAGTGCGTAGCCCAAGTGATATGAAGCTCTTTCTCAACAAGATCGTATTCTAATTTAAGATCTTTATAGCGATAGGGGTCTAGCTTTTTCTCGAAGTTCTTGCCACCTAGAAATAGGGGCTCGTGGAGTGCTGCAAAACTTACTTCAATCATAGGTTACTTCCTTATTTAGATATGAAATTAACAAATTTATTAAGTAGATACACAAATATTATTGAGCCAATAATGATTATTATAATTTCTTCAATAGATGGCGGCTTATCATTGGTATTTGGATGCATACAATGTGAGTAAGCCACCATCATACATTGAGATTCTATTGTTGGACCACCAGTCATATTTGCTCATGCGAATGGGTTGAATTTCAGTTTCTTATAACGCGGTACCTTCAGCCATATCTCTGTAGCTGTTTTTGTAATATGAGAAAAGGTTGTTGTACCTTCTGGGACTAACATGGAACCAATCCCTTGTTTGCGGTGGTCCCTATGCACATGAATATAGTCTAAAACGTCTTCTCTGGAAACCGAAAAGCCTAGAACTACGTCCCTATCATCGGTCAATACAGCCAACCGAATAACAGAATCAGGCTTATTCATAAGGTTTTCTATGAATAGGTGGTAATGCTTGAAGTATTCGTCTGAGTTAATCTTTTCAAAATCGGGATTTCCGAAGCGAAAACTTCTAAGCCATTTAGAAAATACTAAGGACTTGTATTGGGGTGGCAAATGCTTTGCGGGATATTTGTGGATGGAAACCGTATCGCTCATTTGTATATTCTCAACTGTTTAAGGTCATAATGTTTTAATCCCCAGATCATCTCATACCTTCTAATGATAACCCTGACCGATTCTTTGGTTCTTGATTTGCCGATTTTGAGGAGAGCGCCCATAATATCTTTAATTCTTGCGCCCTCTGAATAAAGTGTAAGGATGGTTTTATCGATTTCATTTCTGAATTGTGTGTCTTCATCATTAACAAACTTTGAAAGTGAGTAGTAATATTCTTCCTTCATTTCCTTAGAGAACTTATCGTCTTTTCTGTAACAGTAAGACGCGGTTTGTTTAATGATCAGTTCTTCGCCGTGAAATTCTTCTATATCCTTGAATCCGAGTGTTTTTAGTTTGTCATACCATTCTTGTTGAAGCTTTTTGAAATCATCCCTGCTTAGCTTCATCAGAAGCTTTCTTGGCTTCTTCAGCCGCAGTGCGTTCCTTGGCTTTCTTATTAAGTTCTTGCATGACCGCGTGAGCTACTTGGTTAGCTGCTCCCTTGCGAAGTGAATGGATAAAATAAGCATCTGGCTTATGAGATTCTGTTGGACCTAGATGCATGATCATTGTAGCTATTGCGTACTTTTGACCTTCTAAAAATGCTTCTGGATTTTCTTCTCCGCCTTGAACCATAGCACCCGCAATAATACGGTCAGCCCATTCATCAAACTCAGTTCGACCTAAAGGCAAAGGCCTTGGTTCATTCATTTGATCTACGATTAGATCCGGTGGGGTTGATTTTAGATTCCTGCCAGTCAGCTTGGCCCAGAGAGAATAGAACAGCTTCATTTAGGTTTCCTCAGGTAGATTATCTTTGACTAAAGTTAACAACTCTTTCATTGAAAGTTTTTGTAATTCTTGGCGCTCATCTAAAGATTCATCATCCTCTACAACGTCGCGAACTTTACCTACGCAGCGATCGAGTAAAAATGATAGGCGAGTAAAATCACCCTTCTCTAGACTTTGCTGGAATATAGAACAAATCGTTAATTCAATGATGGAGTTATTCGGGTCTTTCATCGCCACAAACATTTGTGACGGACTCATGCGAGCAAACTTAGAAATAAGCTTTGTAATCTCAATCTGAGTTAAAGACTTAATAGCTTTAAGCTCGGGAGGTAGCTGAGGAACCCCCCCTGGATTACCAGATTGCCCTTTAACCCATGGTCTTAGGTTTTTTAAACTAGCGGAATTTGCCACTGCTTAGCTCTGTGCTCTGTATGATTTTATATCATCTCTGATTTTCATCAACTCATCAAAGTCATGTGAGCAAACGCCATTACGCTTTGCGCGTTCTAAAACCGTTTTAACCCTGACTCTGTATTGTTCAGCTACTGCGGGCTTTTTTAACATAAGCCACAACTCAATAAGCTTGAAGATGATGTTTGCGATTAGCATGAGCATTGCCATAAATTTCCTTACTTGGAAATGTCTGAAGGACTTTAAAGCTATTAAACTTAAGTCCTCCAAACTCGAATCATTTTGGAAGATTAACTTTTTTAAAGGTAATTTAATCGTATTCAATCAAAAAACATTTGTCAATGCCAGCCGTAACATATTGATATCATTAGTTTATACAGATTCACTCATGAACTATTAGGCTATTCCGTAGAGTTCCTTAGGAGGAAGTTATGACCTACGATCAATTTATGCAGGAATCCAATCGAGTGAGTGCTTTAATTTTATCGGCCAAAAGTGACATTGAAAGAACGCTTGCGGGCGCCCATCTTGAGTGGATACACGATCTTTACAAGGCTGAGCTTAAACGTCAGCGTGAAGCTCAATGTAATCGCGATCCGCATACTGCTTAACAGCTGTACAAATATTAATCTGGGAATCGTCTGCCCAAATTACCCCATTCATGGCGTCTTTTACCGCCTTTATGAGGTTATCCAGGTCAGGGCGGCATACATGGGGCCCAACCTTGCCTTTAGGACGTTTAAAGTTGAATACAAGCCTCAGAGATACCGCACTTTCAAAAGGCTTAAAACCTTTGGAGAGTTGTGCCATGGCTAGATACTTTAGATCAGTCTCGAAATTCTTGGTTTTCTCAGGTGTGTAAACATTATGACGAGATAGTCTAGGTCTACGTTTGGGGATAGGTCTGATGGGGAATTCTAGAGAAATTAGCATAACAAAAACAATAACATACTAAAAATATATTGACTACTCATATGGACATAGGCATTTTTAAAATAGTCCCGTGAATACGGAACCGCACCACGAATTCTGAATTCCTTCAATCTTTAAACTAGATTATTTCTGATATAAACTTAAATCCCTGTCATTTTATAATATTAAATTTTATTTTTGATTTTGAATCAGAAGAAAAAAAGACAAATAATATTTGAATGATAAGCGAGTCCGTAGGACGAGCGCCATGAATGAAACATCAAGGTAGAATCGGAAATAACAAGCCAACCGGCGAATGAATAACTACGCCTTGACATAGCTGATTAAATTTCGTACATCACTTATCCAACTAACTGGAGATTCCAGAATGTTCGATGAAAACACCCCAATTCCATATGGACCTTTACAAGGCCAGAAATTAAACGAGATTGATGACAGAATGAGTCTTCGTCATTGGCTAGCTCTTGCGCCAAATTTGTGCAAAACAGAATCAGACATGGAGATATTAAATTTCATTGGCAAGCATGTTGATGGAGAAGATTGGATATCATACAAGATGAAGGCGGTACTTAGCGATGTTTACGTGGCCCCATTTGGTAAATTCAAAGGAATGCCGCTATCTAAAATCCCAAGAAATGAGCTTGATAGCTATTTGAAGTATCTTGAAAATAACCCAACTAAAGATGCTCTAGGAAAAGAATATCTCGCCAAAGGACGCGCTTATTTAGCCGTTAATTTGAATTAGTAATCAATCTTTTCTCAAAAGCATCGCCCAATACGTTTGAGATCTGGGACCGTCTTTTGTCAAGTGCCCAAAAAGTGGCTCCCATTGTGGCATTAAATCAAAAACACGTTGAAGTTTGATGTCATGGTTGTTCCATTTAAGTGCCATTAAAGCATTAGGTTTTGTAACCCTATGAGCTTCCTTCGCGGTTCCTTCAATTGTTTCTAATATTTCCTTAGTTGTATGATAACCATATCGCTTACTCATATTGGAATTTGGGCCGCAATTCATGTGTGGCGGATCAAAAACCACCAGGTCCCAATCTGTAGGAAATAATTTCCCTAGATTTGTCGTGTTTATACAATAATCCGGGTTTACTTCCATTCTCCTGTCTAAATATAAAGCAAGCGGATGTTTTTTGTTGAACCATATAGCTCTATTACCCGCTGATAAATCTAAAATTTTCATTTTTGAACTAGCTCAAAATGATACAGGTCTTGAAAGGTATCATCAGACGGATTTAGGTTTTGGTTAAAGTCTCCACCCCAACGTAACGTTACACCCATTCTATCAGCTGTCCCCATCACAAAACCTGCCACATAAATGAGCTTCTTGACATTTTTTATTTCGTAGGGAATTGGGCTGATGTCGATAGCAAGGGAAGGTTTGGAGTTATGTTTAGAATTGGGCCATGGCAGTTTTGACGCTCCGCTTGAATAGGCTTCGTTTTGAGCTAACTCATCTCTATGACCGCACACTACCATAAGCGGAATAGATTTAGAAACTTCTAGGATAACCTTCCCTAAATCTTGATGAACAGTACTCAATTTATCTTTACTAGCTTGCGATAATTCCATACACTTCCCCGGTATTGTTTTGAATTAATAATTATGACACATGACTATTCAGAAATCACCGGAGAAATTATGCTTCCGACTCATCCTAGCCCTAGTGTTCATGCTTTGGCTTTGCGCGATTCTAAACAAGAAAGCGCCTTAATTATTCAAGGACAATCATGGGAAGCTATGAAACAACAGGCTTCACTTCTTGTAAAATCCGGCTTTCTTCCAGAGAGTATTAAAACAACCGAACAAGCTATAGCGATCGCAATCAAAGGGCATGAGATTGGTATGCCAATGATGCAAGCTTTTTCACAGATTCATGTCATCAAAGGCAAACCAACTATATCAGCGGAGGGAATGAATGCGCTCATCAGAAGAAATTGTCCCGGTAGTAAAATTGAGATTATCAGAAACGATTCCTCTGTTTGTACTATCAAAGCAACCCGACCTGGCGAGCGAGCTTTTGAATACAGCTATACAATCGAGGATGCAAAACGGGCAGGTATTGCAGGAAATCCAAGTTGGTCCAAATACCCTGACGCTATGCTTTTCGCCCGTTGTATTTCAGCTATCGCCAGAAGGGTGTTTCCCGATTGCCTTTGCGGGATCTCCTACACCCCGGAAGAGCTCGGGGCCGAAGTTAACGAAGAAGGCGAAGTCATCAAAATCGAAGCAACCCAAGCGCAAGAAACCCAAAAAAAAGTTGGTGATACCGTGGAACATCCCATAGTGATCAAAAAGGACGAAAAATATAATTCCAATGATCAAAAACATCGAGATTATCTAAAAAAAGAAGCGCTAGTATTTGGGATTTCAGACAACAGATCTTTATTGCAAATTAGCGAATATTGTAAAGACGTAGAGCTTACCCATCTAGGTGAAGCAATAGGGCATTACCTGGATGCAAGTATTCCACCCGAAGGAGGATAGATGTTGAAGATATTGTTTGCGTTATTGCTTACGGGATGCGGATATACCGCAAGAAACAATGAGATTGTGGGCCAAGTAAAAAAAGTATTGAATGTGACTCCTCTTGTTTGTAGTGATTTTACGGGTGTTGATATTAGTCTTGGCGTGATGAAAAACGGTGTTGGTTCTATGTCACATGAGGATAAAGAACTATACGTAGACAAAGATGAAAACATCAAAATACTTAAAAAAGCTCTTGAAACTGGCGAGCTTGTATCTATTGTATATGACACTAAAAGACTTACGTTTTGCGTCCCAGATCAAATAGTTGTATCTGTGAAAATAATTAAATAAGGAGGTTGATATGTTAGTTAAAATTAAAGATGTGAACGGAAATGATATTCTTATTTCCAAAAATCATGTTGCATCGGTTCAACAAAACGTGGTAGCCAACAAGCCCACAACTATTGTGCAAATGGTGAATGGTGTTAATTTCGCGGTTCAACCATCATTTGCGGAAGTAGAAACACTTTTAAAGGGAGAATAAAATGAACACAAAAAGAGCAAAAGCATACCAATCAGTAAGAGATTACCTTAAAAAAAATCCTTCAGCGTCAATTGCAAAGGCTTGCGACGAACTTGGCGTTAAGCGCTATGACTATCACAACCATAAAAGCTACCTTGCAACTCATAAGAACAAGATTTCAAAGGAAACCGCTAAAAAAAACATTAAAGTGAGAATAGCTCCAAAGATGCCTAAAGAAATAAGGGGTGGTTTTGATACTTCGGTTTTGAAGTCCGTCAGAGCTATTCTTTCGATCCCTCATTTGTCTGATACGGATAAAGTTAACCTTCTCAATACCTGCGTGATTCATTGATTGATCGCAATGAATACGAAAGACTTCTTGTTCGTCACAAAAACAAGAATTTTGATGAGGTTGAGCAGGCCATACTTATGTGTGAAATGCGCTACCTCATCGAGTATATCGAAAAGCTTGAAGCTGTTGTTGATGCCGCGAAATCACTCAGGACATCACACAGACTCGACGACGCGAATCCCAAGGACGGCGAATCATTTTACGTTCTCACCGTTGAAAGCCATAAGCGTCTTGTATCGGCGATAGAAAAACTGGAAGAACAATGATCAAAATACTCCTTTTTCCCTGGAACTTCATCAAGTGCGTATTCTCATGCTTTATGATTTTGGTTTTTCTTATTCAGATTGAGTTTCAAAATTGGCGGAAGAACAGGAAGAAACCATGAAGATAGAAGAAATGCGCAAGATTGCAGACGAGAGAACTAAGGGTAAATGGGAGATAACTGGACCATCTAGTGATGACCCTAGATATACCGGAATAAATGTTGATGATAAATTTCTCATAATGACTCGTATTGATTACCAAGATAGTGGCGTTGCTATTGATGATGGAAAATTCATCGCCCTAGCTGCTAATACCTATGATGCTCTGCTTGATATTGCTGAGGCTTCAAAAGCCATTACAAATATTTATTATAAATTTAATTCTACGATGAGCCTAAAAGAATTTTGGAGTCTTATGCAGGAATATTGTGATGAATATGGGCTATTGAAAATGCGCATAAGAACACTGGATGAATTATGACTCAAGAAGACAGAGAAGAATTATTACTTCAAATTGAAAAGCTTCGTGGACGGTTTGATATTATGGTTCCGGTGGCTATTCTTCAAAGAGGGCTTCACAGACTTTTCTCTGAGATTGACGCACTGGATGAACATACTGACCAACTCGATACGGCTTGCTACGCCCTTGATGAAAAGTTGTCAGAAGTAAAGGCCGCGTATACAGAGCTTCAAAAAGAGTGTCAAACATTTAAGGATAGACTCTATCCAGATTTATAGTGGCGGATGGATTTGAACCACCGACTTTCCGCTCATGAAACGGACGCTCTGCCCGGCTGAGCTACGCCACCGTTGCAACTAGAGCCCCGCGCGACTAAGGCCCAGCTTTTCTCGTCGCAACCCTTCTAGATGGTAGCTGACCTACGCCTGTGCATGTCTCCAGAAATACTGTTGGTGCGCTGTCACTATGCCCGTCGACATATAGATCGCCTACGTTCACTCCAACAGCCCTCCGTAGGCTAGTTATTTCAGCGTTGGCCCACCTCGAACGGTATTACTACCTCGGTGAGCCTTCCCATGCCGTCTAGTTGCAACCTTATTTATAATCATTTAAGCTTGATCACACCAGATCCAAATTGATTTTCAAGGGGTTCATGTATGTATTTTCGCATCCACAGAGACATCGATGGTCATGCTTTTAGAATTCGTAAAGTTGTTCTTGAGCTCTTTAGAGACGATGGAACTTTAGTAGATCGACGACGTATGTTCGCCGGACTATTCTTCGCAAAACGCCTTGCAAGAAAACAAGCGCGAATGGCAAAAATTGGCAAAATCATGGTAGCGTGTAGCTATAAATTATGATTCCATCTTCGGAATATTTAGTACTCATTTACATGATTATAAGCGCCTATTTATTCCCTGTTTTTGCTATTGCTACATTTTTACTGTTAAAGTATGGAGATAGGAAAGATTAATGCGTCACGAAAGTCATGACAGGGATAAGTTTCACGTCGTTACGATGATTTCTAACCCAGTAAGGTATGAATCAAGATATGAGCTTTATAAAGTCTTTGCAGCAAAGATGGCTAGTGCCGGTGTCAACCTCACAACCGTGGAATTGCAACTTGGGGATAGACCTTTTGCTATTACGGATAGAGATTGTGCGCGCCATATTCAGCTCAGAGGATGGGACGAATTATGGCACAAAGAGAACTGTCTCAACATTGCGATTCAAAGCTTGCCTTCAGATTGGGAGACCGTGGCTTGGATCGACGCTGACGTGGAATTTATCCGTCCCGATTGGGTGGAAGAAACAATCAATCAACTCCAAGTCTATCAAGTTGTCCAAATGTTCGAAACCGCCATTGACCTTGGTCCATCCGGAAAAACCATTGCAACCCACAAATCTTTCATGAGTCAATATCTGGAGAATAAATCAATGCATCCAGAAACAAGCTATCAAGAATGGCATCCGGGTTTTGCTTGGGCCGCAAGGAGAGAGGCTATTGATGGAATGGGGCAACTTTACGAGAGAGCAATCCTTGGAGCAGGAGACCGCCATATGGCTCTGGCGTTTGTTGGAAAGGCAGAGTGCTCCTTTGTCCATGACATGCAATCAGAGTATGCTCAAGATATCCTTAGGTTCCAAGATCGATGTCACCATACGATCCGCAAGGATGTCGGAGTTGTGCCAGGCACTATTGTCCACAATTGGCACGGCAAAAAGCGGGATAGACGTTATTTCGACCGATGGCAAATCCTTATCAATAACGATTACAAACCGCACCGAGATATTAAAAAAGATTCATTTGGTGTATTCAATTTTGTAGACGATCATTCGCCACGCTTCATCAGGCTTCGCGACGAGATACGTCATTATTTCCGACAAAGAAATGAAGACAGCGTGGATCTCGAGTGATGTTTGCACTTCTTCTATTATTTGGTGTGGTTACGATTTTACCATCAATTATTTTGATGTTTATCACCTGGTTTTTTGATTATCTCCATAACGAATTTTTTGACAAAATTAGATTTTAAAATCGATCGCTGTTAAAATAGCAACTGTTCACTAAGTTTTACAAGGAGGTAAAATGCTTAAGTCATTAGTGTTGGTTTTTTGCATCGGGTCATCTATTGCCCTGGCGTCTACATCAAAATTCCCCATCATAAAAGGAGAAAACGGAAAAAGATACCATACGGGTCTGCTTCATAAGCCACAAGCTTACAAAGGACTCGGAGAAACACACGTCAAACTTGCAGATTGTGAAAATCTTCCAGAAGAATTTGATTTGCGAAAACTCGGAACTGTTACAGCTATCAAAGATCAAGGATCTTGTGGGTCATGTTGGAGCTTTTCTAAAACAGCTTCTCTTGAATCCGCGATTTTGGCAAACGGCGGCAAGTCCATGGACCTGTCAGAAAAAGAATTACTCACATGCGATAGAAATAACTATGGATGTGACGGCGGTTTGCTCAACCAAAAAGAATACCAAGTAGTTCACGGTCAAGGACTTGAGTCTGATTTCCCATATTCGCCTTCAGACGGACCATGCAAAAGCATTCCTGTTGCCGTTAAAGCAACTGAGTTTGTAATGGTTGGATCTTCTAACAGATCTCCAAACCTCAAAGAAGTGAAATGCGCGCTGTATAAATCTCACACCGTGCCATGGATAACAGTCGCCGCAGAAGGAAACTGGGGTCAAGCGCCTAGTACAGAAGACACTATGTTTAGGTCTTGCGGACGCGGTCAAACCAACCACGCCATCGGTATCGTGGGATGGAAAAAAATCAACGGCAAGGAAGGTCTGATCATCAGAAATTCTTGGGGCATGGGTTGGGGAGCAAAAGGCTACGCTGTTATGCCGCTCGGTTGCGATAACCTCGGTGAAGAAGTTGCATACATCATGACGGACGCGATGCCATGTAAACCACCCGTTTTTCAACTTCCAGCGCATATAGAAATCTCTCCGAATGTAGAAGTTATGCTTGGAGTTAAAGAGCAATCTGGCGTGGAATATACCTGGTATTCAGCTGATAAAGAGATTGGCAAAGGGTCTATGATCTATGTCATTCCATCTGAAGACACAATCTATAAACTCGTAGGAAAAACCGCTTGCGGTACTGTTGAAAGTTCAGTAAAAATTAGCGTGATTAAGGCCAGCCAAGCGCTTTAATTAATGAAGAAGGCGGTCGCCCTGGACAACTCATTGTGAGTAGCGCCGCCTTTTTTATTTTGTAATAATCTAATTGACCCCAGTCATTGCCTCATCGTGAGGGTGTGGAATCTTCTTTGACTGGGGTTATGTATTATGGTGTTGGGACGCCTAAAGCCTCTGCAATAACAGAAACCATATAATCGTCAACTTTGTTGCTGGTATCTTTTGCCAATTCAGCAAGATAAGCCACTAAAGCTTTCTTTCCTTCATCAACAACGTTTCCAGATAACAATTGCTTCAATACAAAAATCAATACTTGCTCAAGAACTTTATCCATAAATTTCTCCCGCGATTTTTGCCTCGATTCTTTTAATGCGACACACTGCATTATCAATATCGATGGCGGTTTTGTGGAAATCAGTTTCAAGCTTAACATGCTTTTCAGCCAACTCGGTAATGCCATCAGTAAATTTTAACACTTCCGAAAGCTGACCTTTGATGTAAGAAATATCTGAGGCAAATTTTAGATAATTAGCAATTAACGCTGATAAAACACCAAAAACAAATGTCATCAAGTTTAAAATCCACGGGTATGTATCAAAAATATCAAGCACGTTAATCCTGATGAGCGGATTCAATTATCTCGTTAAATTGTTCTTCTGTTTTTCCAAAATGGTTTGTTGCAACACCCTCGATAGATTTCCGGCATACACATGTCTTAGGATGTCCGGATGCTTGAATCGAAAAAATTGCCAAAAGTCCTTGAGCTATTTTTTTATCAATCATATTAAGTTCACCCAGCTTCCTGCTTCATAGCCTCTAAATTTTCCAAGGTCAGTGTTGTATATCATCATACCATCAACTGCGGTTAATGCGGCTTCCTCAGCATTAGTTAATCGTGGCAACAGGAATGCTCTATCTGTTCCGCCAATTTCGAGTCCTACACTGGCGTTGCTTACTTTTCCTGTAGGAGTGTTGATAGCCAATTTGTACATTGAGTTATCAATGTCTGAAGCAATCTTTACGCCCCAATGGTTGGTTGCAAAAACACCTGCACCGCCGACTTCATGATAAAAGCCAGTCGCGTTCGTGGTAGTTCCGGTATATCCGGCGTTTATCAATAGAGAGTTAACACCGCGCCATTCTCCAACAGTAAAATCATCCATAAAAATGGCGCCAGCCGTCAGGGCATTTAGTTGGTCCATTTGACCATGTCCATGACATTGACCAGCAAAAGCAACCATGTTTACTCCTAAACCAGATGGCCCGAGAGCAACGCTAGATCCAGCGTTTCCAAAGTTTACATCCGGGCTAAGGATGTTCATTAAAACATCTGTGCCCGTGATTGCTGTTGAATCCGGTGTGCTGTAAGCGGTAAACAATACGTGTTGACTTTGAATTGTTTGTCCGCTTTGAGCTACCATGGTGCCGCTAACACTAAAGCGAACCCCGTCAATACTTGCGCCAGCTTCTTTTCCGTCCGCGGTTAAACCGCCTAATTGCAAAACAGAAAGATTAGTTGAAGTGCCAGTGACTTGACTCAAACTTCCTGAATATAAAGTTACATCGGCGTCGCCGCCCGCAATGGTTGGATTTGAAGAAAATCCGGATACGGTACCATGTGAGGTTGTTATGTTGGTATTAAACGCAAATCCGTTCATGTAGCCAGTTGGCGACATCGTGGTAACCGTTCCGCCGCAACTGAAACCATTGAACCCAGAGTTTCCTAAAAAAGTGGTAATGGTCGGATTTAGGTTAAAACCCTGGTAGTTGTTGTTGTTTCTGATTGACGCAATTTGTGGGTTTGCTGCGTAACTGTTCCAACCATCAATCTCACATTCGATGTTTGCAAAATCACCGAAAATAGTAGAGAACGTGGTTCCAGTTGAGGTTGTAGCCGCTGAATGCGCGTGCGGTTGAAAAATATAACCCTGAAATCCGCGAGATAAATTGACGTTATCGTTAATGTCGCCAAAAATGAAATAACCGTAATATCCTCCAACATCGATAGGATCAGTTCCGTTTCCTATGTTTGAATAAGAACTGTTTAATGTCAAAGTTCCGGTGTCGCCGGTTCCAGTAAGTGTAAATCCAGAACTAATAAGAGTCCCTAGTGATCCGTTAGTGCCGATAGCAAATCCAGTACTAGTTGGGTCAACAGTTGCTTGAACGTTGAGAAAATTATATGTGGACGTTGGAGATGCAAGCGTAGGGATCAAATTTGCTTGTAGGTTATGAACAGTATAGCCACCAGTGTTGTCCACTGATTGGTCTAAAATTACATTCATGCCCAAGGTGTTAGTGTAATAATTCCATCCAGGGAGGACACTTAAATCACCAGTGGGATCAACCCAAAATGCAAAGCTTGGAGAATTTCCAGGCACAGGAAGTAATGGAGCAGAGTTTGTGATGGTAGTTATTCCGCCACCGCTTACAATGCTTATTCCCGTTCCCGCATTTATAAACTGGTTTGCAGACGTATCGCCGTTGATAGAAAGAATGTTTCCAGTACCGCCCCCACCGCCTTCGACTGGGAGAAAAATATACCCGCTGCTCATATCAAACTCCCTTTATGCATTGAAATGCGTTGAGGGTGCCGGTGTCGCCACCAGCGGGCGCGTATCTAAGTCTCACATAAGGGGCGGCCGTTCTAGTCATGTCCCAAATGTAATCACCCGCACCCGTTATAAGTTTTGGGCTATCTAAAACTGTTGTCCATGTTCCTGCATTCAATACATTTCCTAGTGGATCTAAATTATAGCTCACTGAAGCTTCTAAGCTTAAAATTCCGCCAAGCGTTCCTGATGTAGTATAAATGGCTTGAATCATGTATCCCCACATTTGTTCAAGTCTCACTACGGTACTAACAATGGTTGAGGACATATCACCGTTAACTACTATTGGAATGCGAATTGCTTCAAGCATGTTTAATCCTTATAGATTCAAATATGTTGTAAATGTTGTGTGATATCCGCCGCCAGCCGTCAAACCTGAACCAGAAGCCCAATTTGAAGCGTCAAATTTGGTAACAACAGCACTTCCATCACTGGAAACTTTTAGGATTCCGGCAATTTCAATGCCGCCACCATAAATGCTCATGCAAGATTGATTAGGGCCGCCACCCGTATAACAAAAACGTGTTGGAAAAGTAGATGTCGGAATGGTTGCGTTGAGGGTTGCTGTTGCCGTTACGGTGTCAGATGAAAAGTATCCAGTAACAACTTTGTTATTTCTTTCAAGAACAAGAGTTGCTGTTGCTCCAGCTAATGCGCCACCTAAAGAGATGCCGGTTATTGCGCCATAACTTTCGTAGACACTAACCACTCTCCAATCGGCTGGAGTTGCAGGAGTAGCAACCATAGCCTCGAGTATCACTTGGCCAATTTGAATGACCGCGTCACCTTGAGAGCCGGTAAATGCTGTGCTGTAAAGAATTGGATTGCTATCAGCCGCTCTAATTGTGAGATCAAAGTTTGTTGTGTTCTCAAGAGTCCAAACTTGACCCTTAGCCACACCAGTAGAAGGCAAATCAACATTTCTGGCAGCGCTTAGATCAAAAATTTGAATGTGATTATCAGACGAAACAAGCGTTGTGGTACCAGCGCCTTCAGTAGCCCGAACATTTCCAGTTACAGTTGGTGAGTTTGTTGTCCAACTTACTCCTACGGCTGTTCCGGAATCTGCGACAAGAACCTGTCCATCAGTTCCAACAGGGACTCTTGCGTTAACAGTTGAAAATCCAACTAAATCACCTTTGGTTGTTAAGGGTGACAAAGCGTTGAAAGCAGGATTTGCGGTTGTTTGACCAGTACCGCCATTTGCAATCGGTAGAGCGCCAGTAACTTTTGCCGTTAAATCAATTGTACTGTTTGCAATTTTAGAGTTTGTAACAGCAAGGTTTGCGATAGTAGCCGCAACTGATCCAGGTCCGGTTGCCGTTACGTCTCCAGTTAAAGCAGTGATATAGCTGCCAGCGGCTTGCTTAGAGTTAAACGTTGTCCAGTCTGTTGATGACAAATAACCGTTTTGACTTCCGTTAGCAACTTGCTGAGAAATCGAAGTACCAGAGCCAATAACAGATCCAGTGCCACCCGTTATGGTGATTCCATCTGTTCCAACATCCGTTAAGTTTCCAATCGTCAAAGCAGCTTGTTTGCCGTTGAATGTCGACCAATCTGTTGAAGAAAGGTAACCGTTGTGCGTGCTATCAGCCACTTGTTGACTTATGCTTGTACCCGAACCGATTACAGATCCGGTTCCGCCAGTGATAGTTATGCCGTCAGTGCCAACATCCGTAAGGTTGCCGATTGTGAGAGCAGCTTGCTTTGCGTTAAAGGTGCTCCAGTCTGTGCTTGAAAGATAACCGTTGTGAGTTGAATCAGCGACATGTTGAGAAATACTTGTGCCCGCTCCAACTACCGCACCAGTTCCGCCGGTGATGGTAATCCCATCGGTTCCGACATCAGTCAGGTTTCCATATGATACTGTGCTGTTAATTGTGTGCGTATTAGCGACGCTGTTAACCGATATTCCTGTTCCACTAGCAATAAACTGAGCGGCTGTTGTATCGCCGTTGATCGATGTGATTCCACCGCCACCGCCGCCGCCACCGCTGAGTGCTGGATATGTAGCAAAAAATGACATTATGTAACCTTTCCATTAACTGTAACGGTAAGAGATCCTGAACCACTCACCGATGTATAAATTAAACGTATTGCATAACCCCCGGTTCCCAAAATTTCGATGTATCCTGTTCCGGTGTTTCCGGATACTGGAGCGCTGTTCACGGTAGTACCGCCAACCGAAATCGGTGCGGTGTTCCATGTGCCAGCATTTTCGACAGTTCCATTTGGGTTCAATTTGTAATCATCAGAGATTTGCAAGGATACGGACCCAACAGGTGTTGATCCTGTCCACGTAAGGGCATAAGAGCCGCAGCTAAGTGATTGAAGTATGGTGGGGTCAGTTACAAGGTCTCCGGACATATCTCCGGCATCTAATACAACTTGCGGACGCAAGTTTGTCCTGGTCGACATAAAGGGGTCTCCTTTCGCATTACGAGGGGTCTCCCCGTAAGTCATTGATTCTATATGTGTCCTAAAAGCGTAGTTTTTCGACGTATCAACAGGTTAGGCAAAAAATAGTTCTCAAGGTTTCCTGAAACGTGCCGATGAGTATTACATGAGTTGAATTGATCAACTTCATTTAAGGAGTCCCGCCATGAAAACCACAGAAAACAAAAAAACCATCGCCCTAGTTGACCGCCTTTCTGAGATTATTGAATCTCGCAAATCTTTGGAAACTGAAGAACGCGAAATCAAATCCCAACTGAAAAATCTGATGTCCGAACTTGATACTAGCATTTTAAATGTTGGCAAATACGTCGCAATTATCAGCAACCGCGTTCGTACTGATCTTGATAAAGAAATGGTGGCTACCCTTCTTGGTGACAAATACAAAGATTGTCTCAAGAAAAGCGAATACCAAATTTTTGAAGTGAAAAAAGCTTAGATAGCCGGGTAGACGAAACTAACACCGGCTACTACCAGAATATCAAACATTAAGGAGAAAGCAATGCTTAGGAATTTTATAGAAAAAGATTTAGTGTCTTGGATTAAAGTGACTTTTTGGATGGCGGTGATTTATGTCATTTATTGTAACGCACATACCGCATTTACAATTGGAATGTATGCTCCCGTAGACGTATCTTTGACGGCAGTTAACTTTAACTTTTTCCAAGTTCAATATTTACTCGCCTGTTTTCTCCACTTTTATTTGTTTTGGTTCTTGTTGCCGCGCTTCTTGTTCAGAAAGTTTATGGGCCTAGTTCGCAAATTTTCACCAGCAAAAGCATAGGAGTATTTATGAGTATCGCTTTTTATTTCGGATACTTCTTGGGCATGGTAGCAACAGTTGTAGTTTATATCCTTCATTATGGCATTCATTACGCGCTACCAATTGCCCTTGTTTATTTTTCGGCCAAGCTTCTTGTTAAGATTTTCCAAAAAGTTACTGCTTTTGTGAGCGCGCAATTCTAGCCTGATTTCCTGTGAGATACGAGTCATCTGATTTTTGTAATGCAGACGGTTTTTGTTTTGGGGCGGCTTGAGGTTGTTGTTGCTGTTTTCCTTGAAAAGTAGCTTGGGCCGCCATTATGTTTTGTGGGGTCATTTCGGCTGAAAGAGGTACTCCAAACAATAAGCTTAGTCCTTGCCTGATTTTATAACTTGGCTTCTTCCCATCTAATTGATGTTTGATTATTTTTTCAGTCAGCTTTTTTTGAAGCACGTCATCAACTTCCGGATACATGGCCTTAAAATGTTTCACATGCTCAGGTTCAATAGTTCCATCTTTGATTTTTGTCAAAATACGAAATGGGTCGGCGGCAATTTGCAGAGCTCTTTGATAAGACCTTTTTTGCAACGTCTGATCAGGTTCATCGTCAAAAGCTAATTTGGGTTGGTTTTTTTGTGGCTTTATTGAATTCAAATAACCCGACATTCTGGCTTTGGCTGATTGCAAAAGAATGTTTTGTTCAGGATACGTTTCAGCTATTTGGCTACTAATGCCTTTTCTAGGTTTTACGTCTCCGCCGTCAGCGAACATTTCCGGTTGATGTTGAGAATGTATTTCCTCTTGGATGTCTTGATCAATACCACCGCGCTCTATCCATTCATGAATGAGCTTGGTCATCTTTTCATCCGAAGTTCTTTGAGATGGTTCATTTCCGAACAGATGTTCGATTCTAGTCGACATGTTTTTGTGGCCACGCTTTATCGAATGATTGTATCTATCGACATCATGGTCATGCATCTTGATAAGTCCATGCAAACCACTATTCCCTAAATACGAAACTGCGGCGGCATGATGATCATCGTGCTTTGGAATGACTTCGCCACCCTCAGCATAATATTCGCACTCTTTGTTGTGCGGTTTATTAAGTGAGCAATAAGATTCTACCTCACCGCCTTCGGCCATGGATTTAGAATGCTCTCCTCCGCTCGGAGCGCCACCGTAGCATTTGCAATTCGGGTGAGGTTTACCGTGTGACTTGCAATTGGGATTCTGGCAAGGGAGGTTATTATCATATGCGTAGTATGACGTCATTTAAAAAGGCCTCTAAATGGGTTCCATCCGGCATCTTCATTTTTTTGCGCTTTTTTGCTAGTTCCAATCGCCCCGGTTGATTTCATTTCTGGTGCTGGCGGTTTTTTTGGTGGTTCAGGATATTTATATTTAGGTGGTTCATGAACAAGACCGAGTCTTCTTAGGTTTGGCGCTTTTTCTTCCAAGTTGTTATCAAAGTGCTTATTCATAACTTTCCAAACTTCTTTTCGCGATTCATCAGTATCAGCCCAAGAAGGTAAAAGACCAGCAACCTGTCTCATTTTAGCTTCATCAGATTTATTGACGCCTAAACGTTCAGCAAGAGCGTTGATTTGAATATCTCTATTACGTTCAAAATAATTTCGCAAAGTTTCTCCAGGAAGTGCGGT
>CAZRRZ010000004.1:0-1654 GCA_964602725.1 uncultured Candidatus Saccharibacteria bacterium
TTTTTTTCATGATATACCCTTCTTTCTCTTTTATATACTCTTGACCGTATTCGAGATCAGGTTGATGATGCCCCAGGCAGAGAGCATGATGAACATACCGATAAGACCTCCTGTCATACTGTTTCTCCCTTTGGTGTGCCCTTCTGCATCAGCTTTGTTCCAGACCATCTGAAAAACTCCGTAGACAAAGACCACGACAGCCACAGCAAACATCAGTTGAATGATGGGTTCTACGATATGCGTCACTATCGGCCCAAGCGTATTACTGACAGATTGATCGCTTATCGCTGCGTGTGCATATTCCACAAATGGGACCTTCATGAGTGACTAGTTAGGGATGTTTTGAGGATATTGGACGACTGGATATTGGCCGGTCGGAGCGTTGGTATCCGTACGGAAGGTGTTGGTCAAAATCCTGACGAGACCCCAGATCGAAAGAATGACGAAAAGACCTACAATACCCCAGAGTATGCCCTTGCCGATGACATTGCGCTCTTCAGGCTTGTCTCCAGACATGATATAGCGGATTGCCTGGAAAATAATATAAATGACTGCGAAGGCAATGAGAACCTGAATGACGACGTTTCCGATGTTAGTAAGCTTGAACGTCAATGAGTTGACGTCAGTGATAGGCTGTGCGGAAGCGACAGCGGGGAGTGAGAGCGCAAGGACGGTAAGTATTTTCTTCATAAAGATAGTTAAATAAAGTTACTAGTACTGGTAATTATAGCATACATGGATAATGGCAATGCAGGGATATGTGGATTAATTCCCCATATTTGCCCCGGTAGTAGGGTTTGGTTCTTGACCATATGAGTCTCCCGGCGTTGTCCCACCAAAGTTACCAGGCTGGCCTGTCTGACCACCAAAGTTCCCCGGGTTACTTGTTGGGCTGCCTGGTGCGGCGCCAGAAGAAGGTCCACTACTATTAGGAAACAAGCCTTTAAAGGACGACCATCCTTGTGGTTGGTTGCTCTCATTTTGTAGTCCAAACGTGTTTTGGAGGATATTCACCAGTCCCCAGAATGACAGCACTACGAAAAAGCCGATGAGACTGTACATGACATACGTACCAGCATTCTTTCTATCCTCGTTGGGCTTGATGAAATACTGGATAACATAATATACGAAAATGACCACTGCCAAACCAATCAGGAGCCACAGAATTTGGTTGAGGTAGAAAATAATAGTGTTGATAACATACTGAAGATCTTTACCTGCAGCAAATGTGGTAAGTGGCGCGACAGTGAAAGCTACTGCGAAGATGGAAGTAAGTGAACGTTTGGACATGGTAGTGATAAATGATTAATTATTAGTAGTAGTATTAACGACCGCCTATGGCATTGCGAGCACTGTTGATGACAGTAGGGTCCACGGTGCCACTGGCGCTCAAGGTATTGATGACCACCTCGACGATAACGCGGGCCCCGATCACGACTGCCACGCCAACAACGATCCAGAAGAGCCATTCTTTTTGCTTACTCATCTCTTCCGCATTGCCGCGCGCGAGGATGAACTTGAGGCCAACATAAATAAGGAGGAGTACTGCGCACAAGATCACCACGTAACTAAAAATCTCCACGAAACTCTGCACTGCCCCACCCACCGACTCGACTTGGAGCGGATTTGAAAGTGTGGCAGTCTTTGTGTCTGT
>CAZRRZ010000004.1:1754-18843 GCA_964602725.1 uncultured Candidatus Saccharibacteria bacterium
TTATAGAGCTTTGCCCAAAAGTGTCTTGAATCCTTCATTACTGCCCAACCAACTCAATATCTGGTAGACAATGAACCATGCTGACAGCATTATTATAAACCCAACAAAGATTTTCGGGAAGATGCTATGGGCCCTGGTGATATTGGACGGAGTGCCTGAAATATACAAATACCCCGTAAACGAAAACAACAGTATAGCGGCAAGCACACCCACTACTATCATAATATTGATGAGGTGCTGAACCAAGAGTATAAGGGCATTAAAATCACATGTTCTGTATCCTTGTGGCTTGGTGACCGTCGAAGGCAGTCGTGGACCATCGCACACTACCAGCTGAAATGCAGAACTACTGGGATTGTATGCCGGTTCATCGGGTAGGGGTGTGTTCAGATTTGTCGTGGCGGCAGCCGTCGGCCCTGCCCCTGGTGGATCGGCTACGGGCTGTGCATGTACGACTGGGACCGAGACGGCGAGCATTGAAACTACGAGTACGCTCAGCAAAAAACCTGGGAGTTTCGTCCTTCCCTGTTTTTGTACATGCCTGTCCGTGTGAAGTGTACTCATTGGAGCGCTTGTCTCAATATAATATCATATTCGTCGCCCGCGTCTTGGATAGCTTGGTAGGTCGGCTTGGCACCGCTTGTAATGGCTTGGATCATGTTGGCGAATAGATCACGGGATTTGGCCGGATCGGCGTCGAGCCATGTTTTGGAAACCAAGGCTTGTTCGTTGAAAATCGAAATGTATGGATCTTTTGACCCTTGGGCTATAACATCGCGTCGGACCGTCGGCAAATAGAGCGTGGTGGTCAGCTGATTGAGGTTGTTGGGATCAGTCAGAATAGAGATGACTTGGAATACCGCATCAGGATTTGGCGAGGTGCGCACAATGGAGAAACCGTTCATACGGGCATACGCAGCTTTGATACCGCCAGTTCGGATCTGCGGTAAAGGGGCGACATCAAAGTTGATGTTCGGATTCTTTTCCCTGATGCCACCAAGTTCCGAGGCAAATCCAAAATAGGTCGCGAGCATGCCTGACAAGAAAGCGGACTTTGAAGCTGGCATGCCTCGATTCCATGAATAATTGGCATTGCTCGGGTCGACGAATTGGGTAAAGAAGTCTACAGCGGGAGTTGGATTGACTGTCGCCGATGTTTTGATGGTACTCTGGATGGCACCGTTCGTATCAGTTCGTGTTATGGGATTGCCTATCTGCATAAAGAGTGATGCTAATATTTCCCGTGCATTGGTCACATTGGTAAAGTCTCCCAATGCAATGGCCGATTTGCGTATGTTTCCGTTGGTGTCTTTGGCAGTGAGCTTGACGTTGAGCCCAGTGAATTCATCCCAGTATTTGGGGTATGCGGCAATACCAGCCGCATTGAACGTGTCACGATTCCAATACATGACCAACGGATCAACCGTAAATGGGATGGCGATAAGCCCATTGGAATTGAGGTATATAGATCCTTCTTCAATAAAACTGTCGATAAACGTACGCTGTGGCAAGGCAGAAAATGGGATGGCAACGAACTTATCATAATGTGGCAAAAGCATGTCAGCCGATATCAACACTCCGTCGGGGCCAGTACCTCGGGCCAGTGCAGCAATAAACTCCTGTGAAAATGTCGACTGATTTTTTTGGACATAGTTCACCGTGATCGGCTGTGGCAAGGTTGTATTTATTTTCGCCACGTATATATTGAAAGTGTCAGATGAAAAGGTTCCCCAGAATGTTACCGTCGGCAAGGTGGCATTGGCACTGCTTCCCTTGTACAAGGCGAATGCAGCCACGCCGGCTACAAGAAAGATAAAGAAAATCGCGAGCGTGATTACTTGAAATTTGGTGATTTTCATATTACTTTCTGATGAACACAAGTCCGTAATGATGGTCGCCAGCGCCAAATGAATTTTCGAGCTTGAAACCGTTTTTTTCGAAGAGCATCTGCGCTTGTACGGCAGAGACAAGTTGTTTCGGGCTCAGTGGACTGCTCTCGCTCCAGTCAATAACCAAGGCCTTTCCACCCGGTTTCAAGATACGCTTGATCTCCAGACAAAAATCATCAGGATTCTCGATCTGAAACAGCACATTTGAGGCAATGACTCTATCAGCAATGGACTCGCGCAGTTTGGTACCACCTATTTTCTCGGTATTTCCCCAGACAACTTCGATATTGCGTATACCTTGAGTCGTAGCCATCGATCGCAGACGCTCCAAAAGGTTTTTCTGCACGTCTACGGCATAAACGCGTCCGCTCGAGCCGACTTTCTTTGCGGCTTCCATGCTATAAAATCCGGATCCGGCCCCCAGGTCAACAACTTTTTGGCCATCAGTGATGCCGAATTTGGCGAGGTTTGAAGCAGGGTCAGAGAACATGGCCTAATTATAGCGCAAAGTAACCAACGTATGAAATGGGCGTGGGGACAAACAATGGCGGAGAGAGCGGGATTCGAACCCGCGATACCCTTTCGGATATACTACCTTTCCAGGGTAGCCCATTCGACCGCTCTGGCATCTCTCCTGATTACGTTAATGTCAGAAATATAGCAGGCAAATCACATTAACACCAGATTTTTACCATGACTTGTTGCGAAGTTTACCCCTCCAACGCAACTTAGTTGTGCCCTGATTTACCACCGCCCACTTGCCCCACCACCTCCCGACATGCCACCTCCGAAACCACCGAAACCTCCCCCGCTCGAACCGCCGCCAAAAAATATTGGCCAGATGCCGCCGCCCCGTCCGGAACCTGGAGGACGCTTTGAGACAATAAAATCAAAGATGAGACCGACAACGGTGAGCACCACGATCGAGACCGTGCCTATATATAGAAATCCCCAGATCAACCCAATGATAGCCCCAGCGACTGCGCCAAATACACCGCCCAGCCACCACGACTTTGTCGCCCCGAGAATTTTCGCGAATATGTTGGCGAGAATGATCACCAGAAAAAATCCCCAGCGGAAATCAAAGTTGGAACCGGCACTACTGTCAGACTGACCAGGGACCGAGTACTGCGCGGCTTCCGGAGAATTGACCGCGATTGCACTCAGGGCATCTACTGACGCCAAAATACCCGTGGCATATTTCCCCTCTTTGAAAGCTGGCAGCATTTGCGTCTGTATAATATTCCCTGATTGAATATCAGTGAGAAAACCTTCGGCCCCATATCCCGTCTCAATCTTTACTTCACGCTCATTGGGCGCTACAAGCACGAGGACGCCGGTATCCTTTTCTGAACTGCCGATCCCCCACTCCTTGAAGAGTTTCGGCGCATACTCTTCGACGGTGTCGCCTCCGAGCGAGACAACGGTAACCACCGCAATCTCAATGCCCGTGTCGCGGCGCAATGCCACCAATTTCCCCTGAATGTCCTGTTCTTCCTGCACACTCAATACGCCCGCAAAATCGGTTACAAAACCAGCTGGTTTTCCGGGACTTACATAGGCAAAAACACTGACAGGTATGAGAATCCCGATGGCGATGAGGAGTATTTTTTTCATTCCTACCTCTTACTGAAGATTTACTTTTGGCGCATTTTCTGCGCCAGTCTGCGCTTCAAAATAAGCTATGTCTTCGAAACCGAAGAGTGATGCCACCAGAGTTCCAGGGAATCGATGGATGGTAACCTGGTACGCTTTGACAGCCTCATTGTAGCGACCACGTTCGGTGCCAATACGATTTTCGGTGCCTTCCACAGCCACCATGAGATCACGCACAGTATCTGACGATTTGAGCACCGGATAATTTTCCATGACGACGAGGAGACGGCCTAGTGCTGTTTCGACTTGGCTCGCTGCTGCAGCTTTGTCAGAGACGGTTTGTGCGCCGGCATATTTTGTGCGCGCATCAGCGATCGCTGTGAAGATGGTCTGCTCCTGCTTCATAATGCCCTTTGTTGATTCAACTAGGTTTGGGATGAGGTCGAATCGGCGCTGATACTGGGTCTCAACTTGATGCCACTGAACCGTTGTGTCTTCGCGCATGACAATCAGGCCGTTATACGAAGACCAGATATATAGTACGATGAGAACAATGAGTATACCAATAATAAGGAGTGTTTTTTTCATATGTGGGATAGACATCTATTATCTCTTTGTAGGGGCTTTGGTCTCATCAATACCTTGAGCTGATTTTATGAATGCGAAACTCTTGACCATATCCGTAAAGGCAGCATCGGATGAAGTAACGATGGCTTTGTTGTTGTTTTGGGCCTGTGTAATATTGGAACCAGTCAAACCTTTGCTTGCTGGGTCAAGAGTGATAGATGAGAATACGAACATGTAGCAGATACTATCCTTTTGGAGCGAGTACATGCGGTTGAAGTATCCGCGACCCTGAACAGTATTCGACATTGAGATGGTGTTGAATGACAACGCGCCGACCTTGAGTGTATTGCGGTCCTTGATGGTCGTTACAGGAGGGAATGCGCACTTGTTTGAGGAGACAGTGATATCTGCCTGTAGTCTGCCAATGGTAGAAACTTGAGTCTTGTCGATAGGCATGAGGAACGAAACATTCAAATCGGCTTCGCCTTTTTCCCATGCGCTTGGGTATTTGACCGAAAAACCAAGCTCAGCGTTCTGGTACTCCGATGTTTGACTTGAAACCTTGATCGTCTCACTGACCGGAGCCGAAGGACTCGAATCACCAACAACCGCCGGTGTATTCGGCGTAGAAGGGGTAGTCGTCGATGAACCCCCACCGAAGATAATAATAAGTACAATAATGATAATAACAATAACCGCAATAATGCCTTTTTTCATAAATAAGTTAGTTTAATTTTCCTACTAAAAGTAATATAACAGGGTCGCTGTTTTGGGTTTTATTGTACCACATATTAACCTAATATCCCATACCACCCATACCTTGGCTTGCTGGCGCATCCTTTTTCTCTTCCGGCTCATCGGCGACTGCGGCTTCGGTGGTGAGAAGTATCGCCGCAGCTGAACAGGCATTTTCGACGCCTAGTCGGGTAACTTTGACCGGGTCGACGATGCCAGCAACTATCATATCGGGTACCATTTCATCCTTGAGCGCATCGTAGCCGAGGTTCCCTTTGCCATTTTTTACTTTGTCGACAATCACGGAGCCATCAGTCTTGCCAGTATTGATGACGATCTGGCGAAGTGGGGCTTCGAGGGCGCGAATGACAATATCGGTGCCCAGTGCAACTTCTGAAGAAATTGTCTCTTTGTGATTCTTGAGCCATTCAGCCAATTTGCCGGCAACCTTGACCAAAGCTACACCACCGCCCGCTACTATACCTTCTTCAATAGCAGCCTTCGTCGCATTGACCGCATCTTCAATCTTGAGCTTCAAATATTTCATCTCTGTTTCTGTGGCAGCTCCTACTCGGATGACTGCAACACCGCCCGAAAGTTTTGCAATACGTGCATCAAGTTTTTCCTTGTCATATTTTGCACTACTATCTTCGCGCTGTTTTTTTAGCTGAGCCACACGCGCCTCGATGTCGGCCTTTTTGCCTTTTCCACCAACAACGACCGTCGAATCTTTGGTCGAAATAACTTTGCGAGCCTTTCCGAGCATAGAAAGATCGGCTTTTTCAAACTTGATACCTACTTCTTCGGTGACCACTGTCGCGCCAACGGTCACGGCAATGTCTTCAAGCAATGCCTTTTTCTGATCACCATATCCAGGAGCTTTTATAGCCAGAACATTGAATGCACCGCGCAATTTGTTGACCACGAACGTCGCCAACGCTTCACCATCGACGTCTTCGGCGATAATCACCAATTCTTTCTTGCCGGTTTGGGCCAACTGTTCCAGAAGTGGCAGAATTTCTTTGATAGATGAAATCTTTTTATCAGTTATGAGAATGGCCGGGTCCTTGAACTCGGCTTCCATGCGTTCGGGGTTGGTGACCATGTAAGCGGAAATGTAGCCCTTATCGAACTGGATACCTTCAACAATCTCCGGATCTTCCATGGTTGTTGACTGTGACTCTTCGACTGTCACGACACCATCCTTGCCAACTTTCTTGATGGTGTCCGCAATGATTTTTCCCAGTTCGGCAGATTCGGCAGAAATAGTGGCGACCTGGTGAATCTCCTCATCTGACTTGATGGGTTTGGCCAGCTTTTTGAGCTCGTGAACTGCGTATTTTGAGGCGCTTTCAATGCCGAACCTAATACCCATAGCATTGACACCCATAGTCGTATGCTTCATTCCTTCGGTAATGATGGCCTGAGTAAGAATGGTTGCCGTAGTGGTTCCGTCTCCAGCGATATCATTGGTCTTACCTGCGACTTCTTTGATGATCTCCGCTCCCATGTTCTCGAACTTGTCTTTGAGAGTGATCTCACGTGCGATCGAAACACCGTCATTGGTGATGGTTGGACTACCATAGCCCTTGTCGAGAACCACGTTACGGCCCCTGGGACCGATAGTGATCTTGACCGCATCAGCCACAGCATCAACGCCACGCTTCAGAGCCTTGCGAGCTTCTTCGTTGTAGAGGATTTTTTTGGACATACTGAAATTATAGAAAATTAGGTATTGATAAAGAGATGCACACATCGATGCGCGCGCTATTTTATGACTGCCAATATTTCACTTTCTCTGACTAGATAATATTCATCTCCATCGACGCTAACCTTATCTCCCCATTGAAAAATAACTGCGTCGCCGACTTTGACAGTCATGGGGATGGTTTTGCCTTCTTCGCTGCGACCTGGGCCAACGGCCACAACATCGCCACGCTTACCATTCTTGTCTTCATTGACGGTCACCGGAATAATAATGCCTGATGAGGTCTTTTTTTCTTTATCGTCTGCATGTTCACGAATAAGCACGCGGTCCTGCAAAGGTTTTATCTTTTTTGAAATGTCTTTCATAGGTAGCTATTATATATGCCTTTGAGTAGGGTGCAACTTGACAATAACCGTCTTTATTGGTACTTTTCTATACGAATAGTTCGACCAACAACACACAACACTGGAGGTACGATTGAAACCAACCCTTGAGAACCCGTGGACTGCCGTGCCCTTTGGCAACAGCTTCAACCGTGATTGTAGCGACATCGGCTTTCGCACGAAGCTTCGTCTCGCACGACTCGTCAACGCTACCCGCTGTGACGGGTACAATATACCCCATGTTCTACTCTCCGCAGGCTTCCCCCCTTTATTGAAACGGAATGCTCTACAGACACAGACCATGGCTTCGATGATGAAAAGCTGGCTCATCGAAGAAGGGACGTTCAAGCCTGGGCAGATCATCGTCAGCGACGACAGTACAGTGTGGACGAGTATGGGTGAGATCCATGAAGCCATCCGCATCATCAAGCGCGATCGCTTGCCACAAAACGTCTTGGTGGTCTCGACCCGGCATCACGTGTACCCACGGCTTTGGGTAGCATGGCACATCTTGTTGGCACGCAAGCCAGATTGGCATGTTCGCTTTGCTACTGTTCGAGACTTCAGTGGTGGGATGGTCCACGAACTTGCCGGCACCATACAGTACGTACCCCGAGCCGTTTTTCACCGTTTTCGCTCAATGTGATCTGCACACCACCATCATCGCCCATCTCCCCGTTCGGAACCTTTCCGGACGGGGACGTTTTTTATCTGAAAATGTTCGTTGACATTGATATAACTGTTGTATATACTTCAGTTATGAAAACAATCATCAACATCAAAGCCGACAAAGAGGTCAAGGAACAGGCGGTCCAGACTGCCAAGGATATGGGTCTGCCACTGAGTACTATTGTCAATGCTTTCCTGAAGAAATTTATTACCGATCAGAGCATCACCTTTACCGCTCCTCTAAAACCATCAAAGAGGCTTGCAAAAATACTAAAGCAAGCAGACAAAGATATAAAGGCTGGACGAAATCTTTCCCCTCTTTTTGTAAACACAAAAAAGATGGATGACTATCTTGCGCGCCTATAAAAATGCGGAAAATTATCGGCTGTATACTGCATAAGAATTTTGAAAAATCCTACACTAAACTGGATGCTTCAATTAAAAGTGCCTTTCGTGAAAGACGAAACTTGCTCCTTATTGATCCCCGACACCCTTTACTAAATGCGCATGCATTGCAGGGTAAGTGGAAAGGATGCTGGAGTATCAATATAACCGGCGACATACGGGCAATTTGCAAAACCGAAGGATTTTTTGTCATTTTCATTGATATTGGCACCCATGCGCAACTGTACGGATAACTTGACAACGTTCAGTTTTCATAATATCGTATCGAGTAAATAAGCTGGTCCAAAAAATTTGGTCTCGGCAAAACCTTTGACAATTTAGTGAATTATGAAGCCAAATACCCCTAATGACGGTGTCCCCTTTGCACATCTGTCCATCGGACATACGTGTCAGTCAAAACCTGTACGCGCAAGCCTGTGGCGTCTCGTGTGGTTTGCATGTGCGAGCAGTGACTGGAGCCGAACTCACGTAAACCCGCTCACTTCAATACTGTACCGTTCCAATCTCGGTGGTATAACGTTCTGTATTGATTTCGTTTTGGCCATGACTAAAGCTGGAATAAATCAGCTGTTTGGCCTTGACGAGAAGACAGAGATCATTGCGTCTGGCTACGAATCAGTCGTATTCAGAAGACCAGTAAGGTTAGGTACGATGTTCTTTTGCCGATTCACCTTAAATGAAAAAACCACGTACATGGAGAAAACGTGGTGTAAGTGGAAATTCGAAGTAATCAGTGCAAAAGATGGGAAAGTATTCTGCTTTGGTATCTTCAAAGCTGGTTTCTTTCCAGTAAAACGCACTCTCTTGGGACACGGGGTTGCCAAGCTTCCTAACCCCTACACGCAAATAGCTTGTACAGTCGCCGCTATCGCAATCATTGCCGTCATCGGTTCTAGTTTGATCGAAAAGATCACAAAGCCGACATGGCAACAATTTTTGACCAGCCTCGAACCACAAGCGCAGGACTTCTATCTCGATTGTGACACTCGTTTGATTGAGCATATGAAGCGTACTGGCAATTTGAGCGGCCTACCGAAAATTGGCACCTTTGAATCTGCCGTCGCAATGTACGGTGAAGGACCATAGCATCCCCTTCCGCAAACTTGACCGCCCTCCGCATCCTGCGTTGGGCTTTTTTATTCCCTGAACGCATATATTTGCATATCTTCCCCACCCATGCTATGATACCAGCAATGAAGTCTCTTCTCCCCTATATCCAGCTTATTCTGTCGGTACTTCTTGTTGCCGCAATCCTTTTACAGCGCACAGGTGCTCAGGTAGGCGGTGCTTTCGGTGGATCAGACAACTTCAGCTCAGCATTCCATACCCGACGCGGATTTGAAAAAGTCCTCTTCGTTGTAACCATCATCATCGGCGTACTCTTTGCGGTTTCAGCCCTCTTCGGACTTGCTCTCGCATAGGGTCTCTCTATAGTATTGTGAACGATCAAACACCCCCACAAGAACTCCGTTTCAAACGCGGAACACATATATTGAATTATGTACGGCAGTTCTCGGCAACCGAGAAGGTCATATTCGGCGTATTCGTGATAGCAGCATTCGTGACCATGATCATCATGGCCGCACGCTTGAGCAGTCAATATACCGTCGAAATCCCGGCCTACGGTGGCACTCTCCACGAAGGAGTCATCGGTCTGCCACGCAGTATCAATCCAGTACTGGCTTTGAGCGACGTTGATTCGGACCTGACAGCACTCATCTATTCAGGATTGACAAAACATGTCGACGGCACGATCGTGAATGATCTTGCCAAGTCATACGCCATATCAAATGACGGTCTAACATACACGTTCAAACTCAAGCCAAATCTGACCTTCCATGACGGTAGTCCACTCACTACTGAGGATGTCGCTTTTACCATACAAAAGGTTCAGGACCCCGCCATCAAAAGCCCCCGCCGCATTGATTGGACGGACGTTGTGGTTAAAATTGTATCCCCTACCGAGATACAGTTCATCCTCAAACAGCCATACAGCCCCTTCCTGACCAACACGACTATCGGCATCGTGCCAAAGCATATTTGGGGATCGGTCGGAGATGATCAATTCATTTTCAGCCAATATAATATCGAACCTATCGGCTCGGGACCGTACAAAGTCTCTTCAGTCATCCGCGACAATGGCGGCGTACCAACCCAATACAAGCTCGTATCATCAAACGAATACTACGGTAAAGATCCATACATACCGACAATCATGTTCAATTTCTTTTCCGATGAAAACGCCGCACTGAATGCTCTCGACCAAGGATCAATCGATAGCATCAGTGGCTTATCACCAGAAGCCGCTAGCACAATTGCCCAGGATTCGGCACAAGCATATAGGGTTCTCTCGACGCCATTGCCGCGCATATTCAGCATGTTCATAAATCAAGATCAGGCACCGGTACTTGCCGACAAAATCGTCCGTCAGGCACTGGATATGTCGGTCGATCGCACCGCGCTTGTCAAAACAGTCTTGAGGGGATATGGTCAGCCTCTATACGGTCCCGCACCCTTTCTCGGCGCAACAACAACCCCAGCGAACAAAACAGCGGCTTCATCTTCCATCCAGATCGCCCAGACACTTTTGGAAAAAAACGGCTGGAAGAAAATGGGTGGTGTCTACAGTAAAAAAACCGCCAAAACCGGCACCACCACACTCGCGTTTGATATATATACCGTCGATTCACCCGACCTCAAACAGACCGCGGAACTGGTAAAAAACGCTTGGACAACACTCGGCGCGCACGTCACCATAAAGATTTACGAAAAAACTGATTTCTACCAGAACATTATCCGCGCCCGTAAATACGACATGCTCCTTTTTGGTGAATTTATCGGAGACGACCGCGACCTCTACGCCTTCTGGCACTCATCCCAGCGAAAATCTCCTGGACTCAATGTTTCCATGTACGCCAACAGCAAAGCCGACAAACTCCTCGAGGATATACGAACGACAAGTGATGCGACGGCGCGAGCAAGCAAATACGTCCAGCTCGACCAGCTCATCCGCTCCGAAATCCCTGCCATATTCCTCTATACTCCGGACTTCATATATGCCGCGCCAAAAAAACTCCAGCATATCCGCCTCAGTTCGATGACTATACCCGCCGACAGATGGAGTGACGTCACCCAATGGTACACAGAGACCGAAAATGTATGGGATATAAAACTATTTACTAAGAAATAATATGAACAACACAAACCAACCTATCAATCCCCAGCCATCGGGGCACAGTCAAGGCCCGCGCCGTCCGCAGAATTTCAAATTCCAGCGTCGACCACATCAAGGACAAACCCGCATTTTACGGAATGATGGGACTCCTGCCGTCGGCGGCACGAGCGCAGATGCGAGCAAAAAGCCGATCTATCATCACCATGATGATAAAGGTCATGCACCACGACCAGCAAGCATGCAAGCCGCAAATGGCCATCGCGTCGTCCTCGGCCGAGGTGCGCTCAAACATCCGAGTGCTGTAAAGCATATCGCCGGCGCGCGCATGCAGATCGTCCGCCCTGACGCGGCCAAATCCATGCGTCGCGGCCCCGCAAAGCCCATGGTTCACCGTGGCGGCGACGTCATACCAGCATTAGCAGCGGACTCTATCCGCATCATTCCGCTCGGCGGCGTTGAAGAGATCGGCAAAAATATGACCGCCATCCAGTACGGCGATGATATCATCGTGGTTGATATTGGTTTTCAATTCAAAGATGACGATACACCAGGCATCGACTTCATTTTGCCAAATACAAAATACCTCGAGGAGCGCCAAGACAAGATCCGTGCCGTTCTCATTACCCACGGCCACCTAGACCATATCGGCGGCATCCCTTATATCATGCCCCGCATCGGCAATCCGCCTATCTATACCCGTCTTCTCACTTCTATCCTCATCCAAAAACGCCAGGAGGAATTCCCACATGTGCCGAAAATCGATATGAAGGTTGTCGAAAAGAACGAGACTATCACCGTAGGAAAGCTCCGCGTCAAATTCTTCGCAGTCACCCACACCATTCCTGATGCCATGGGTGTCATCATCGAGACGCCTCACGGATCCATCGTGCACACCGGCGACCTCAAGCTCGACCACGTCGATGGTATCCCTACTGAACAAGAAGTCGCTGAATACGACCGCGCTTTCAAGAATGAAAAGGTTCTAATGCTCATGGCCGACTCGACCAACGTCGAGAACCCTGGCTTCTCATTGCCGGAAAAGACAGTTCACCGAAATCTCGAGCTCATCATCCAGGGCATGACCGGGCGCCTGATCATCGCTACCTTCTCATCCCTTCTCGAGCGTCTCTTGAAGATCGTTGAGTTCTCGGAGAAATATGGCAAAAAAGTCATCGTCGAAGGTCGCAGTCTCAAACAAAATATCGAGATCTGCAAAGGCCTCGGCTTGGTCAAAGCAAAGAAAGAGACTTTCATCACTACTGATGACATGGACAACTTCCCTCCAGATCGTATCGTCATCCTCTCAACCGGCGCACAAGCCAACGATTTTTCGGCACTGGTCCGTATGTCCAACAAAACCCACACCAAGATCAAACTCACACCTCGCGACACCGTCGTGCTTTCATCGTCCGTCATTCCTGGTAACGAGCGCCCAATCCAGAAACTCAAAGATAATATCTCACGCCAAGGCGCCAAGATTCTCCACTATCGCATCGCTGATGTGCACTCATCTGGTCACGCCAACCGTGACGAAACAGCTTGGATCCATCGTGCCATCAAACCAAAGTTCTTTATGCCTCTTCACGGATACCACTACATGCTCCGTGCTCACTGTGATGTGGCAAAAGAAGCCAACGGTCTTGCCGAGTCAGATGTGACCATTCCAGACAACGGTTCAGTTATTGAGATCCAATCGGGTGGCACTAAGCTCGTTAAGCTCAAAGAGAAGGCCGCTTCAGGACTCGTCCTCGTAGATGGATTCTCAGTCGGCGACGTGCAGGATGTAGTCATCCGAGACCGCCAGGCGCTTGCGCAGGATGGCATCTTCATCATCTTCGGTATCTTGAATGCACAGACTGGTAAGCTCAAGAAGTCTCCGGATATCATCTCTCGCGGTTTCGTCTATCTCCGCGAATCGCAGGATCTGCTCCATGAAGTCCGCCTCCTTATTAAAGAGACGGTTGAGAAGTCCACACGCGGCCAAAATCCGATCAATCTAGATTTCGTCAAAGATACGGTTACTGATACGGTAGCACGATTCTTGATGCAGAAGACTGCTAAGAGGCCGATGGTTATACCAGTGTTGCTGACGATTTAACCAAAATGTTGTGAGGAAACCTCTGGTGCGGAGCAGTTCTGCAAAACTACAACCCTTGCAGTGGATCAATCATGGTTCGCTGGATGTTATCGGCTTTCATAATGACTTGATTTCCATAAGTCGCCACCAAGGTCGAAGCTGAGCATGTCTTGCCGGAATAATATCTACAGGCCGCGTTTCGTTCAGACGAATACGTGCCCTTTGAAGCCCCTAGATCTCCAAGATATATCGATGATGCCATAAACGCATGAGAAGGATTCCATGGATCAGGTATGCCTGATATGCCGAGACTGCTTGCAATGCGATCCTCAAACAATACCCACGTTGAGGCTATAAACTGCGCAGGTCCCATAGCACCACCCCAACCAACTGATTGCGGACATGAGACAACCTGCTTGTATGGATCACCTCCAAGCTTCTTTACAATATCCAAGAACGGCTCCACATCGCGGCCGGGCTTCATGACATTGGGGAAAATCTTCCCTGTTTTCTTGCTTATACCCGCGCCAGTGCTCTGGTCAGTCAAATAACATGACCCGACATTGGCACCTAGTGCAGACTCTTGAGTGAGAATTGCCAGGACAAAAGCCGGTCGAACACCTGTTTTGAGCGCAGCGGCTTGTGCATATTTCAATGCATCTCCGAACGGAATAGGGTTGGCGTCACGAAGTTGGAACAACGCCGCACGTATCTCGGCCGCTCGAGCCCGTTTGTCAGCCAATACAGCCGAGTAGGCTTTCTCATTACCCTTGCTTACTCCCAGCAAACGCTGTTTTTCCACCTCATTGGCTTTAATGCTTTTTTCTTCCTGCTGGATGGTATAGCGCGCGTCTGTCTCGGCATTTTTGCGCTTATCCAATGTGTCCTTCTCGGCTTCTGTTTCCGTCTTGTCGGAACGTATCTGTTCAAACGTCTTTTTCATGCCCTCTTGCACCGACTGAAAACTATCGATATCGTTGAAAAAACCTGTGACGCTTGACTGCGACAAGATAACCTCTGGCAAAGAATATGACCCCACCTCATTGGTCTTGCGCATAATAGCGGCCAACGTGTCGCGCCCCCGATCAATGCGGTCTGTAAGCTTGTCAATGTAAACTTCTTTATTCTTGATGTCCTTCCCTAGACTTTCGATAAGCAAGTTTTTTGCCTTGATATTGAGCTGGGCGACTTTGATCTTGGCAGAAAGCACTGAGATGTCCTTTTGCAACGAAGCGCTTTGGCCTTGGGCAGATGAAAGGTCCTTTTCAGCCTGCTTCTGCTCGGCTTCAACCTGGGCAAGCTCGGCCTGAAGCTGGGCCTTCTGTTGGGGCGTCAGGGCTTGGGCGTGCGCGAAAAACGGCACTACGGCCAACACAAAACATGCTGAGATAAGGCTGATGGTCTTAATTTTCATGTATGGTTAAGTATAGCAAAAAGCGCACCGATGTGCGTCTTTTGTACTGACGTTTGAGAGGGTAAACTATTTCTTGTCTGCCTTCTTTTCGGCAGGCTTGGCATCCTTAGCCTCACCAGCAGGAGCTGCGGCGTCACCTTCCTCTTCTTCCTTGCCCTTCTTCTCGACTTCAATAGCTGACATGTCGATAGCGGCTGGGGCTTCCTCAACCTCTTCCTTTGCTTCGGCAATAGAAGCTATCACTTCTTCTGGACCGATCTTGAGTTCAACACCTTTCGGCAACACAAGATCCTTTGCCTTGATAACATCGGTGAGTTCAACGAGTTTGGAAATATCAACGGTAAGATCATGCGGAAGATCGCGAGGAGCTGCCTCGATCTCGATCTCGCGCTGAACCTTGACGAGAATACCCGCTTTATCCTTTACGGCCGGGGATACGCCCGAGAAGACAAGCAACACGTCAACCTGCACCTTCTTGCCCTTTTCAATGACATAAAAATCAGCATGGCGAGGTTCGCCTGACAGTGGATGGACATCAACCTCGTGAATGAGGGTTTCATGCTCGGCACCAGCGGAATCCTTGATGATAACAACGGATGATTCGCCGGCCTTCTTCCAGACCTTGCCGAACTCCTTTGCGTTCAACGTAATAGACGTCGAAGCTTCTTTTGGACCATAGAAAACAGCCGGCATCTTGCCTGCGGCCCTGATAGCTTCAAGCTTATCGGTCGAAACGCGCTTTTCTGCAGTTAATGACAACATGCGAACAATTATACATTTATTGCTAAAAAAAGCAACAAAATGAATCCGCAAGCTAAATTCAACCCCCTAATTATCTGCACTAAAAACCCTCAAAAAACCACTCTTTATGCGAGAGAATATATAATCAAA
This sequence comes from uncultured Candidatus Saccharibacteria bacterium, assembly GCA_964602725.1. Taxonomy (GTDB): domain Bacteria; phylum Patescibacteriota; class Minisyncoccia; order Phycocordibacterales; family PALSA-1337; genus C7867-002. Next base: position 17,264 of record CAZRRZ010000004.1, read on the forward strand.
TATATCCGATATAGACCCTGAACTGTTCGATTCCGTAATCTCGGTATCAGTATCAACTGGTGGCAATGGCACAAAATCGTCAGTGCCAGAAACATTACTCCTTCCTGTTACTGGAGGTACAACATTGCCTGGTATTCGAGGACTGACCACCCCCACCCCACCACTAATAGTAATTGACCCGTTTATGACTGCACTCAGTGTATCTTTTCCAGCCATAGCCACATTGGAGTCAGTGGTGTTGCTTGGTGTATGATTGAATGTGAGTTGCGTACTACCGGAAGCTAGAGCCTTGAACGAAATCGTCGCCAAAGTACCTGAGCCCTTATATTTTGTTCCTCCAGCACTAACCTGTGAAAAAGAAATTTTACCAGAAGCCTGATCCACATTATTCAAAAGAGTCATTGGCATCAGAGTGCCGGGAGTGACTTGTACTCCGGATTTGGCTACATCTGCATCCAAAACCTGTAACAAACTAGAATTGTAGTTGAGGTATCTCAAATCTACGCCGTCAATAGAATCCCCTTGGGTATCAAGACGCACAGATACAGAGAATGTATCCCCCGCTTTGACTGTGTGAGATGAGGGCGAGACCGACAATGTTGCTGCGGATGCGAGCGAAGGTATGACAAATACAGCTGCAAGCACTGGGATAAAATTTTTCATCGATATTGATTTCATAAATTGATAATGTGCGCTTTTAAATTTATTGTATGTAATAATTTTAACATCCTTTTACTCCCCTGTCGCTAACCAGTTGCTAGACAGATACGAGAAGTCTATAGAGTTCACGCCACCATCCCTATTGATATCAGCCAGAGCATCGGCCGCCGCACCCCATTTGCTATTCATGTATGAAAAGTCTAGAGAATTGACGATCTGATCACCATTGAAATCTCCAGCCCGCAATACTGGTGAATTGACCTCGAGTACGGAGGCATTTCTCAGATCAACATCCATGATCAGTTTTGAGATATAGCCAGGGATCTTTGGGCGTAATACAACAGTTGCCACAAGCCCTGCCGGAATATTCATGACGTACTGACCAGAAGCATCGGTGACAATATTTGCCTGATATATTTTGGCCCTCGTGACAGGATCTAGAAACTCGATGACTCCAGAAACAGCCTTGCCAGTATTTGTAGCTCCCTCTAGTGACAAAATTATTTTGCGTTGAAGCGGAATATCTACAACAGAAGCTGATCGTGTTGTAGCACTCACCGCTGTAGATTGTCCAGATATATTGCCAGCCGTATCAACAGCACTTATTCTATAGCTATACGCCGTCGCCGCAGTCAATCCCGTATCCAGATATGCAGTCGATGGTGCAGTACCTAGAAGTGTTCCCCCACGAAAAACTTGGTATCTCGCAATACCAGAAACGTTTTGTCCGGTACCAACAGGATCAGTGGAGGCTGTCCAAGACAGTTGGATCTGTGTCTCACCTGTGGCTGTAGCCGTAACACCGGAAGGCACTGTAGGTGCTGTACTATCAGCCGCCGCCAAAGTTGTAAAAATATTATCCGTCGATACGGCCAGATTTCCAGCCGCATCGCGAGATCTGACACGATAGTGATGGGCTG
>CAZRRZ010000004.1:18943-36229 GCA_964602725.1 uncultured Candidatus Saccharibacteria bacterium
GATACGGCCAGATTTCCAGCCGCATCGCGAGATCTGACACGATAGTGATGGGCTGTGCCTGGTGAGAGGCCGGAGAGAGTGGCTGTATGTGCGGATGTGAGTGATGCATTCAATGCCGTCTGCGATCCATAACTACTTGTCAATCCATATTCTACTTGGGTATTGGAATTTTCATTGGCGGTAGTCCAGGCGATGGTGATGCCAGTAGTTGAGAGTCCCGAAAAAGTAACGTTGGAAATAGTAGGGGCGGTTGTATCTGCCGGAGGTGTAGGTGGCACAACCACTACAGGTATACCCGTATATGAGCCTCCTGTCACCGAAGAAAGTATGTCCCCTCCCAGTCCGGCCACGTTGGAATCCGTACCGCTACCTTGAGTAAAATCAATGGTCACCTGAGAGGTGCCGGCCTCTACAACAAGGAAAGTTACAGAGGCGACAGTGCCGATGCCGGTAAATGTAGACCCTGGGCTTGCGACTTGTGAAAATTGGACTGTACCAGCGTTGTTGTCTACGGTATTCAGGATACTTATGGACATGAGAGATCCGGGAGTGATTTGCGTAGCTGGTGCACCCGCACTAGTTACAACCTGGAGCATGGCAGGGTTAAATCGAAGGCGATTGATGTCAACACCATATACAGCTCGCCCACCGGTATTGAGGGTAATATTTATGGTAAATCTACTGCCAACTGTAGTGGGAGATGCGGCGGTGAGTGATAGGGTCGTAGCAGAGGTCACCTGCGCCAACTGACTCTGTGGTTGAATAAATTTGGCGATGCCATCAGTCTGACTACCGGTCTTTACAATGTAGATTATGGAAACAATCAATAATATTGCAAGGATCGCAATACTGTGTGAAGTTTTTAATGGTTGATTCATGACATCATTATACCTTCTTTTCCAATAAACAAAAACGTATTATTTGATATATCCCCTGGTCAAAGGTCCAAAAAAGCCAACCGCTGGAACAATGCCATTTGATCTCTGGAAACGAGCCAAGGCCGACTGAGTAGCTGGACCAAAATACATGGTCTCATAGCCTGGGGATCCGCCACCAGACGTGGCGATGGTGAATCCACGTGAATTGAGATATATCTGCAGAGATTTGACATCTGCACCGACGGCTCCCAAAGTGAGGTTGCGTGTAAATACCGGAAGAGTGGTGGTTGAATAATATTGTATTGCTGGCAATGACGAAGTAGATGTGGCACTAGCCAATCTACATATAAAACCGGCTGGACAACCTGGAACCGTTGTCAGCGCTGGTGCATTAACTGAAGTGATCGAAGCGACCTTGAGCAATGAGAGTGCCTGTCTCGTTCGTGGCCCCACTCCACCATACCCCGTCGTCTCTGGAGTACCTGAACATACTTGCAATTTGGCACATTGAAATTTTCTGATCGCGGCCGCCGTCGCTGGCCCAAAATAAGTTGTTTCCTTATTGAGCGATTCGGCACCATTTGTCGCAACAGCAAAACCGTTTTGATTGAGAGCTTTGTGCAATTGCAAAACATCCGAACCACTAGACCCAACAGTGAGCCAACGGGTGATATTCACTGGTGCGTAAGTTGTCACTTGAGTAGCCACGCTTGGGCTTTCTACAGCCGGAATATTAGTCACTATTGTTGAGGTGGCGGCTTTGCCTGACACAAATGTAGCTGTGATCGACTTATTCTGATTCATGATTACGGAGCAGGTAGAAGTAGCAACAATCGAAGTACAACCGGCCCAAGATGCAAGAGAGAATCCTGTGGATGGTCTCGCGGTCAGTACCACAGTTACGTTTGGAGAGAATGAAGCGTTACATCCATAATACATGATGTCTTTGTTGCAAGAGATACCTGCCGGTACTGATGTGATCAGACCGCCGCCACTGCCTAAAAATGAAGTGGTGAGTGTGTAGGCGCTCGAACTTCCCCCGCCTCCGCCCCCTCCACCACCCCCGCCGCCTCCGCCTCCGCCGCCACCACCAGAAGATGCTGGTGGTGTACTAGGTGGTGGAGATGAAGGAGGTGGAGGTGGGGGTGAGGAGGGATTTATTACATAAGAACCATTGGTGACAGTATCCAATATATCGATCTGATTTGAAGCGACATTGGAATCTGTGGTGAGTCCTGGAGTGAAGTTGAAAACAAGACTAGCCGTACCAGTAGTCAGTGCTTTAAAAGAAATTGAAGCCAGGGTGCCTGAACCATTATACCGAGTACCGCCTGTTGATACTTGAGAAAAAGTTACTCTGCCCGAACTTTCATTGGTAGTATTCACCAACGTTGATGACATGAGCGTGCCAGGAGTGATCTGGATCCCAGCAAGAGAAGTATTGGCATCCTGTATCTGGATTTGTGAAGGGTTATAGTTGAGATATATAATATCGACTCCATCTACTGGTACACCTTCGGTATCGAGTAAGATGTCAACAGAAAAATCACTACCGACAACAACAGAGCTCGTCGCAGGCGAAATAGACAGTGTCGCCGCCGAAACTAAAGATGGGAGAGCATAAAGCAGAGCGAAGACATACACTGCTTTTATTATCTTGGATTTCATAGATAGCATTATACTCTATTCTTTTCACTTCGGCACACACATACCTCCAGAATATCAGGATCAGTTTACAGGCAAGGAGGTGGTGTATACTCGAACGTCATCTAGTTGACCGATGAATGGATACAATGTGTGTAATGCCGTCATATTAACTCCACAAGCGGCTTGCACATTGCCTATATTCAAGACTGGATCACAACCTGGCATGATCTCCAAAATAATAGTGCCTTGTTTAATCAATTTTCCATCAACATATATAGCAGTACCATTGGTCACTCCAGAATCAACAGAGACAACTATTTGATGCCACTTATCATCCTCAATATTTACATTTGCCACCAAACATAATGCTTCGTCATTACAAAAAATCACAGCAGAACTATTGGTGCTGCCATAGATCCCATAAATATATAGAGCATATACTGGTGAATAGGATACAATGACTTTACTACTCCAATTACCTCGAGATGGTGGTATAGTTTTTACCCACGCCGAAATAATCAGCTTCTCACTTTCAAGGGCAGGACTTGACCCGACGCTTACATACTGGGTCGATACCCCAGGTCGGTTATTGAGCTTGAGAGAACTACCAGCCTCCGGAGAATACGACGTAGGACTTACCATAGGATTGCTATGAGAATTACCCACAAGAGTGCCATTGAGGGCATTGCCTGAAGTATCTGCTACTTCTGTATCCAGATCTTCATCCGGGTCAGATTCCCCACTAAAATCAAAATATATCGCCCCTTGATCACCGACAGCACGATGTATATGAGTTGAAAAAATAACCTCAGCTGCTATATTCGCCTTCTCGCGAGTATTCTTTAGGCTAACAAGCACTATAGATGACAGCATTCCCAATATAGATATAACCACCAATATCTCTATTAGGGTAAAAGCTTGAGCATAGTTTTTATGTCTCATAACAATCATCTAAATATTGTACTACGAATCTCCTAAAAAAACTCCCAGGTATTGAGCATGTTTTGCACTAGAGTATCGGAGGGAAATGGTGCTGTGATCTGATACAGATGCTTTGAGGCGATGAACCAGATCTGTCGATGAGACTCTTCGTCCTTCTCTGCATCAAGAAACGCTACCCCTTTGCCCCGCGCACCAAGGATCACCTCTTGCGCTCCTCTGATCACCAGCTCTGGTTGGTCCTTCTTGATCCTTTCAGGAGTGAGCACAACGAGTTCTTCATCAAATGGAGTGATCACGATCTGCATCCCCATACCTGTGGCTTCATCTGCCACTGTCACAACTTCCCCACCAACATTCTCGTCCACAAATGAAGAAGCCGTAAGATCAACTGGGTGTTTGAGAGAGAATCTATATTTGTCATTTTTATATGTCTCTGTGAGCGGTTGGGATAGGACAGAAGTAGGTGCATTCTTTGGATCAGCAACATCTGGCGACAAAGAACCATCGTCCTTGTTGAAAACAAAAAATACAACCAAACCTATAATAATTAGCGATGCAATTATAAAGAGTAGCTTTTTCATTTGCAGTCATTATTACGATGTCCAATTCTGGATCATAACCACATAATCCAAGCTATTTACGATACCATCAGAATTCAAGTCATATGAGGCACTATTTTGATTCCAAACAGACGTGAGCAGAGAAAGATCTAGAGAATTGACTAGCCCATCCTTGTTGAAATCACCTTGCTTGTAAACTGGTGCTGGTGGTAGAGGTGGCAATACAGATCCTCCGCTTCCACCATATTCGTAAGCACCAATATCCCAAGCTCCGCCTTGTGGACGAGCAACACCGAGCCTGTCAGTCACAAAAAATGTCGACAAGCTTACACCGGCATTTATCATTGGTGCATTAGACGAAGTAAATTTGAATAGGTTGGCCCTTGTTGCCCCGAACTGGGCAGCTTCGGACTCTGTGTGGAAAATATTATTTGTATTCTTAAAGTCTAGGACTGTGCCGGCAGGAATATTGAAGAATTGTCCATTGAAAATAAAGTGATTATTCTTCATATCCAATACACCCAATGGCAAACCGACACGATCCACCACGCGTACCACCGAAGAACTTTCGGAATGAAAACTGTTGTTGTAAACTTTTATCACGTGATTGACACCTTCAGGCTGACTAATGTCTATACTGAGAGGTGCATACCCGGTATTATAGGAAATATTGTTATACACCAATGTTGTTCCAGTGGATGCGGAACGACTTGGCTCAAGATAATAGACGGGAGCGGCGGCAGTAGCTTCATAGACAACGTTGTTATAAACCGTTGAAGGTGATGTGATATAGATCACATCTTCGTGTAATTCCGGACAGGTGGCATCTTCGACGTTATAGATCAGATTGTCATGAACGTTGCCACCACCGACGATAGCATCTGACACATGGTGGATAGTGTTATAGGCAATCTCTCCACCCAAATAGAGTGCTACCCCAGATCTGATTCCTGTATTCTGCTGATGAAATTCATTGTTAAGGATTTTTATACCCGTGCCTCCGCCAGACCAAGCATTAACGATAACCCCTCCTGATGCCCCGCCATCTATATAGCCCGCCGGTATGGGTGTAGGTATAGTCCAATCACGCACAATGCTGTTTTGCAAAGTAATATTGGATGCGGATCCTTGTATAGTGATATTATTGACCGCAAATCCGGGGTCAGCCTTGCCGGAATTCTTTTCAAATAATCTTTGACGGAAACGGATCAGCTCCAGATTATCGAGAGTGATGTAGTGAACATCCCTGAGAAGCAACCCTGCTGACTCTGCTCCACCCCAGGCATCCGGTGCTACCACTTTGTTTTCAAAATCAAAGACCGGCCTAGTCCAAGATGAGCCTGCATACCAAGTCTTGTCAGCACCATAATAGTCTCGTGCACTGTCACTGCTTCCGCCAGCGGCAATATTCATCTGAAATGCAGAGTGTGGCCACGTGACACCACCTTTGAAAATAAATCTGTCTCCAGCCTTGTGTGAATAGCTACCAGAAAATCCTTTCATGTATGGATGAACCTTCCATGGGGTGTTTTTTGAAGTACCGTTGTTCGCATTGTTACCTGAGACATAGTCTATATAGTATATTTGTGAACCGGATACTACAGGTGGTGCTGTAAAGGTAACTGGATCTGGAGTGGATAGTGGGGTCACTATGGTGTTTACTGGTTTTGCAATAGAACATGAACCCGTTGCGCCACCATTTGCACCAGTACATTGCCAGAGATAATTGGTAGAAGAGTCAGCAGTGTTATTGAGAGTACCTTGAGTACAAATATTTTCTGTTACACCACATTGACCGTTGATTGCTGTAGGTGTTGGTGTGGGAGTAGGATTGGGGGTTGGTGTAGGATCAGGTGTCGGAGTAGGAGTAGGGTCCGGTGTTGGCGCAGGTGTACCACCTCCACTGCCGAGAGCGTAGAGTTGGCTGACTTCACTCGAGTCAAGCGCGCGGTTGTAGATGCGAACATCGTCGATCGAACCAGCAAAGAAAGAATCCGCGGAACCTTGCAGTCGTGCGCCTACGGATGGTGCGTATGGCGTTCCATCGTGACCATTAAAATCCAAGAAGCTACCCGAAGTTGGACTTGAATCTACATAAACTTTAACTTCATTATCCCCGTTGGAAACTCCTACGATATGATACCATTGCCCAGCTGAAAGTCCTGTTCCGGAAGTTGCCTTGTAATGCGAACCACCACTCCCAGTACCCATCATGGTAAATGTCGGCACATTGTGCCCTGCACCCTCGAGAGCCAAGTCAAAGAACAAATAATTGGCTTGGTTATAATAATTCTCTCCACGAAAAACAATCCTGCTATCAGCAGAAGGAGAACCGGCAAGCTTGACCCAAGCCGACACAGTCACCGGCTGTTTGCCGACAGGCACGCCACTCGAACTGAGTGTCACATAATCATCAATTCCGTCAAATGTTGTGGCCTGGCCGATAGCACCGGTCACAGTCCCTGTATCAAATGTATTGTGGACGATGAAGTCAGAAACGGCGGCAGTCTGGGATTGTGAGCTACTTGGTGGGATATACTGTGCAATCTCCTTGGATGTAATATCTCCAAAATTAAAGAGGATGGTAAGGATGATAATAATAGCAAGCCCCGCTACTATGAGATGCTTTTTGGTGAGATTCATGGGTTAATAATATCACAAAATGCAATTCAGGGAGTTTACTCTGTTAATAACCTAGGGTGTAGGTGCAATTTTACCCCGTCCAATTCTGCACCATGATGACGTAGTCTAGAGTGTTGACGATACCATCACTGTTTAGATCATATGTAGAGGTATTGGTATTCCAGGCACCTGACAAGAGTGAGAAGTCTAGGGCATTGACTGCTCCGTCTCTGTTGAAGTCGCCTGGTTTGTTGACGATAGGTTGGCCGGACATGAGACGATAATCTCTTCCCGCTTCATTTGCAAATTGGAAATTTTGATTGAGAAGATTGCCGGATATAGTATACCCGCATGATACGTCGGCTCCTGAGATGAGATCTCCGATGTTGGTTGAGTTGTTCTGTATAGTGATACTGGTAAGACCGGCTGTAGCACAAGTGTCTCCGAGCCTGATGGCAGAGACTGATGGATTGTAGAAAATATTACTTTCGATACGCAGATTGCTTGTCTGTGGACCGATAATGATCTGGCCATTTCTTTGTGGATTGGCATCTGCAAATGTGTTGCCAGTGATAGTAATACGCTCTTTTAGAGCCGCATCATCATATACATGAACTCCCCAACCAGATTTCATATCGTAGAATGTGTTACTTGTGATACTGATATCATCACCTCTTACATATATGCCGTGATCGTGGTTGTAGCAGACATTTTCATTTGAATATACAAGACCATTTCCAGGAAAGACATAGCCAGTCGGAGTCTTGCACGTTGATTCTGAAATGGAAGGAGAAGAAGTGTTGTTGGGATTGAGTCTACCACAAGAATATATGATATTGCTATCAACAGTAACATGGTGCGCTCGAGTACCTATATCAATACAACTCATGCCATACAATGTATGCGTCTGAATGCGACCAATGTGGTGAATACGATTATCCTTGATAGTAATATATGAATTTGATTCGTTGATGTTGATCCCTGCCTCAATAATATCTTTGATTTCAAATCCTTCAATATTGACATAGTTGATATTATTTCCAAAAATAAATCCAAATCCTGCGGTATTGTTTCCGTTAAGAACGGCTCCCAAAGGATTTTCAGAACGGAAAGTTACTGGTGCTCCAGCCGCACCGCCCCTACCGATGGTTGCTATAATATTATTTCCATCCGTATCAGTATATGTTCCATTTCGGACGATGACTGTGTCCCCAGGGATGACTACGTTAGCGGCTTTTTGGATAGTACGAAATGGCGAAGCCGATGTTCCCGCATTTGAATCATTTCCTGAAGGAGAAACGTAGTAGTTTGATAGCGGAGAGGATGGTGGTGGCGTTACTGGAGGCGGGGTCGGCGTTCCACCAGAGCCGTTGTATTCGTATGTTCCTATTTCCCATGCTCCGACAGAAGGTCTCGGTTTATTTTCTGCGTCAGCGCAAAGCTCAGATAGACCAATCACACTGCAAAAGTTTGTTAAGTTTGTCCCCTTATCGATTGCAGATGTATCCGATCCAGTTAATTTAAAATTATTAGATGGTGAAGCTTCACTATACGAAACCCAAGCAGGTTTTCCGCTCAGAGGATGATGCTGTGTAAAGGCAGTGCCATCAAGAATGATATTAGTCGTGCCATGCAATCCAGCATCAACAAGATTGTATCCTATATCAAAATCAGAATGAGTAAATCCAGAAGAAGCTGCCGAATTAATGAGTGACCCATAATTACTATGCCCTGAGTTGTAAAATATATTGTTGAGTATGTGAATATTTGATGCCGTTACAGAACCTGCGCCAAAACCTATCGGACTTCCTCCCCGTTCAGAATAACCAGTATCAACAAAAAGATTGTTGAGAATATAAACATCATCTAGGCTTGTAAAAGGACCCCATGTGCCAGAAGAATACATGCGAATGCCGCTTGGTATACCTGTATAGAGTGTTGACTTAAATATGTTGTTGAATATTCTAACCTTTCCAACAAAGGGTGAGTCAAAATCCACTGCAGAATCTGTCATATTCTCAAAAACGTTATTATATACTTTCAAGTATGCCCCACCGGATTGGATCATGTCCGGATGCTGTGAATGTGGCGCGAGCATTCCCGGCTTGTGATAAATGTAATTGTTATAAAAGCTCAGGCCATAGCAACCCTGTATTCCATCAGGACCAATTCCATCAGCTGCAGCATTCCTGGAAGGTTCCAGATTAGGATCCCAGCGATTGAGCTGAATTTCATTGTGATGGATCAGCATTTTATCATACCCAAGATTGGGACTTCCTTGCTCATTGTTTGTGCCGTTGCAGTTGATCGCCGCTTCGCCACGAACTTGATGGATATAATTGTATGCTATTTCGCCTCCTCTTTGCGTTTGTCCAGCCGATATGGCAATGGAAGAGACGTTATCAATCTCAACGTAGCGAATTATTGCATCATTACTTGAAACGACGGTAATTCCGGCAGATGAGTTTCTGATAACGATATTTCTCTGACCATTATATTCCCCATCAATTGTGACATATTGAGAATTATTTGCTCCAATTCCTACCTGCCCTCCGGCATCAATTATCACTTTACCATTGTGCCCAGCATCTTGTCCTGGCCTTATTTTAATCCCATCTGCACGAGTTGTAGCATACCTTGCAGTTTCCTCATGGCCAACATCAAAAACAAATCCTACTCCTTGAGGGGATGTATAAGAAATACCTGAATAAGTTCTGCTGGATCCACTAGGGCCGCCCGAAATATAGAGTGTATCCCCAGAATTGAGGCATCCGGTAGGCGCGGCGCACGCACGGTAGGGATTTTTTAGCTGAACATCTGCAAAGCTTCTCCATGCATCTTGCCAAGATGTACCATTATTTAACCCTGTCGCTGAAGAATTTACATACCAGCACTTATGACCATTGATTGCCTGACATGTAGTATTCCCAGGAATTGGCGAAGGTGTTGGTGTTACTACAGGTGGTGTCGGAGTAGGTGTTGTAACTACACAAGACTGGGTAATCACCGGCGATCCTCCTGTACAACCTGCAGGTGAAGAAGAAGTCACGGTACGACTTTGAGTGCTATTTGTGCACGTACCCCAACTAGAGTATGTGAAGGAAGAACAGGTTGTCGGAGTTGGAGTTGGGGTAGGTGTTGGATCTGGTGTCGGAGTAGGTGTTGGATCTGGTGTTGGCGCGGGTGTACCACCTCCACTGCCGAGCGCGTAGAGTTGACTCACTTCACTCGAGTCAAGCGCTCTGTTATAGATACGCATGTCATCCAGTGAACCGGCAAAAGTTTCGCCCCACTGATTGTGACCTATGATGTAGGGATTGAAACTCACACCTCCTGTACCACTCGCATCAGCAGAACCATTTATATAAAACGTATAATTTCCAGAATTCTGGACCAGCACAACATGGTGCCATTGATTTGGACTCAATGATGCGCCAGTCAAATGATCACCTCCAGAAAAATAATAGGAAATTTTATTTGCCCCTCTTTTATAATGTAACCCACTGCCCGTATTAACTTCCCCTAGAATCTGCGACCAATCTCTTGATTGACTTGACCCAGGGTTGACCCATGTAGATATGGTGAAGCTTGAAGGTATATTGAATGCGGTAAAAGTTATCTTGTCATCGCTACCGTCAAGACTGAGCCCTTGTCCAATTTTGCCTGCAGTATACGTCGGTCCACCACTTGCCGTCCCATGATTCGATCCTGCCGAATCGTTGGTAGTGTCATCAAAAGTATAGTGAGCTATGAGAGAGGAGTTGAAGTCAGCCACAGCAGCCATTTGAGATTGAGAAGTGATAGTTGAGAGAGGTGCTCGTGTACCCTTGTATGATCCACCATTGACGACTGATAGGAGGTTGCCTGCTTGTCCAGCGACATTTGAAGCTGTACTTGAGCCAGGGGTAAAGTCAATGGATATATTTGATTTACCTTCAGCTACTACCTTGAAGGTGACGATAGCGAGAGTACCAGAGCCAGTAAATGAGTTAGTTCCACTGGTACCTGGAGTCATGACTTGAGAGAACTGTATAGTACCGAGAGTATTGTCAGCAGAGTTGAAGACGGTAGCGTCCATGAGGGAGCCAGCTGTTATTTGTGTTCCTGGTGTAGCTGTATCTATATCAACTACCTCTAGAATACGAGGATCAAAGCGTAGTCGATTGATGTCTACTCCGTATACTGTTTGTTTGGCGGTATTGAGGACTATGTCTACAGTGAATGTTTCTCCAACTGGAGTTGATCTACTCTCTGGTGAGAGGGTGAGAGAGACAGAGTCAGGTGATGAGTTAGTGCTAAATATGATGGCTAGTATGATACCTGCACAGGCTATGAGTGCGATGATGCTACGAAATGTTTTTGGGTGGTTCATGGCTATTATTATACACCTTGTTAAAAGATTTTACTCAATCAAATCAACAAATCGGTAATACGTGGCACTTCTTTTTGAAAGAATTGTTTAACTGTTTTCCAATCAGCAGAAAAATTAACTTCCGGGTCTGGATCGCTTTCCGCATCATCAAAATATACCAACGCCTTTAATATATGATGATAATCATGAGCAACAACAGGATATTGCTCTGGCAATCTTTTTATTATGTCTACAAGCGGCTCTACATGTTGAGCACACCAATATAGATCAAAGAAATCTCGCTTCTTTCCTCGTTGCGAGATAGCTACAATTTTCATCACAGCAATATCTCGAGGTTGAAGAATACGTACGTAACCGTAATGAATAAAATCTTGTTTTGGCACAAAAAATGGGTAAGCGATAAAACTCACTTTTGCTCCAAGCAGTTCTCCATAGAGCGTATTATTTTCTTCTGTTGTCACTTGCCAATCTTGGTAATCAGAAAAGTTTATTAGAAATTTCTTTACATCAAAACCTTTTTCAGTTGTAAAAAAATCTAAATCAACTGATTTTCTGTTCCCTACCTGTAAAGCAAGAGCTGTTCCACCGGCAAGATACCAACCTGAACCATCGAGCCATTTCTGTGTAGACAAGAACTCAAAGGCTTGCTTTGTATGGGCGGGTATCAATTTCCACTGTGGATCTAGTTGTTTTGGAGCATCAGTTTCCATAGTTGTTTTGTCCGTGGAGAAAGTCGTCTTGGGTTATCGACAACCTCTTTAATCTTGGCTTTATCATAAAAATTCCTCATCCACCTCACCTCATCATCATGCCCAAGGTCCAAAATACGCTCTATGATGTATAGAGCATTCTTCTCGAGATCTATTTTATCAGGATTGGTGTCCCAAAACAGAGTTTGTCTGAATTTCATACTTACATTATATCATATTTCCACTAAAAAATCTCAAAAATTATATGCAGAACGTAGCCCTACCCCGTCCAATTCTGCACCATGATGACGTAGTCGAGAGTATTTACGATGCCATCACTGTTTAGATCATATGTAGAGGTATTGGTATTCCAGGCACCTGACAGGAGTGAGAAGTCTAGGGCATTGACTGCTCCGTCTTTGTTGAAGTCGCCTAGTTTGTAGGTTGGGGATGTGACTGGTGGAGTGATGGGAGGAGGAGTTGTTCCACTTCCTTGGTATTCATAAGCTCCAATGTCAGGCGCAGAACCGTTATAGGGGTAGCTCACACCTTCTCCTGTAGTCCATTGAATCGTTTGATCAAGAGTTAATTGATTGTTTACATAATCTACATCCATAATTTTTACAAGAGGTTTATTTCCTATTTTTATCATGTCACCGTCAACAACTCCAAATCCGTCGGTAAAATAACTCGCATCACTGACAGCTACAGTAGAACCATTACCACTCCCGACGGTTGTCGCCAAAAATCCTCCTCTATTAATAGCAGGGCTATTCAATTGTAAACGCTGGTCAGATAATAAAAGAGGGTTTTGTTCTATGCTATGTGCTTCTTGTCCAGTTAATGCTACATATTGAGGAAGTGTATAATTCGTAAGTAAATAATTAATTTTTACTGGAACGGAATTATAAAATAATTCATAGTCAGAAGTATAGTCTGAACAATGTACCATGAAATCAGCAACTGAATAAACGGGATTTGGAACTGGATTAGAAATAATGTTATTTTTTAAATGTACTCGGTGCACTTTAATATTATTATATGCACATAAACTAATTTGTCCTCGATAGGCATTAGCTGCATTACCATTATTGTAAAATACATTATGGGCAACAGACACATCACTCGCATCATAGGTAAGATTTAACCCAATACCACCATTCGGGGGGCCAGAAACTCCACGATTATTATTCACAACAACATTATTTCGTATAATAACTCTATGACTCGGGATAGCCAACTTGCCACCAACAAATAAACCAATATCATTATTAGCAATATAATTATCCCTAACTACTACGTTTTTTGAATCATCCACCCAGATTCCTGTTTCACCTGCAAAATATTGATTATTATTTTCACTCCGATTACCTTCAACAATAACATTTTCTGATATGTCTTCTAATTGAATCCCGGTAGCTCCATTGTGGTGTGTATGATTATTTTTTATCAATACATCAGTAACCATGCCTGTTCTTATGCCTTGCATTCCATTACCATAAACTTCATTACCTATAACAGTAATTCTTTTAGGGCCAAGATCTTGGGTCCCACTATGTCCATAAGCTATTTCTATACCATTAATCACATATTCAGGATGAGCATTATTTTTGTTATTATAAACAGCGTTATTTGGGCCTATGACACTATCATAAACACGAGAATAGAAATATACACCATGGCTTGTATTATCATGCACTCGCGAATTTTTAATTGTGATATTAGATATTGGATTAATTAATCCTGCAACATATATTCCAACCTCATTCTTATCTACCTCAACACTATCAATTATTATGTTGGAAGCTCCATTATATAAATAAATACCTAGGGCAGTTGCTGGGTTAGATATGCTGTTAACAACCCCTGTAAAATGAATGCCTTTAATTAAAATATAACTCTTTCCATTAATGAAAAACAAGTGACCGTGATTTTCTTTATAAATTATTACTTGTTCATTATTATAGTTTTGGTACGTAATAATATTTGACGGCGTTCCAGAATTAATTGGTTCTATTGTTGATGTTTCAGCATATGTCCCTCCTCTAATATTGACCGTGTCTCCTGCTTGTAGAGTACGTGCTGCTTTTATTATTGTTTTCCATGGGGTAGATAATGAAAGTCCATTATTTGCATCATTACCATCAACAGAAACATAATAAACATTCCCTGCTGTTTGTGAACCGGATGGTGCTGGTGTTGGTGTTACTACAGGTGGTGTCGGAGTGGGTGTAGGGTCTGGTGTTGGCGCGGGTGTACCACCTCCACTGCCGAGCGTGTAGAGTTGGCTGACTTCACTCGAATCGAGTGCGCGGTTGTAGATGCGGACGTCATCTATTTTGCCATTAAATGGATATGAAGCATGACTAATAGAAATATTTGTGGCATTAGAGACCGAGTCTATACTTGAAATATCCGTTCCCGAGCTACTCACAACAACACCGTTGACATAAACATACCCTCTCTGTACAGATCTATCAACAACTGTCATCAAATGAACCCACTGATTTAAAAGAGGTCCAGCTGAAAATGTGAAGCCAACAGTATCTGTACCATCACTCAAATTTGCTAGCCATAGACTATTCCCCAATTCCATGTCATAACCAGCAGTAACAGCAGAAGCACCACCCTTAAATAAGGGCATATCATGATTACCACTGTTTTGAGTAACGTACACCCATAAACCATAACTGAATGAATCTGTTCCGAAATCCAAAACACCGCTTACTGGATCAGTAATATTTATTCGATCATTCACCCCATCAAAGCTTATCGCCTTCCCAATCTTCCCCGCCACATACGTCGGTCCACCACTTGCCGTCCCATTGTTAGAACCTGCGGAGTCGTTGGCAGTGTCATCAAATGTATAGTGAGCTACAAGAGAGGAGTTAAAGTCAGCTACAGCAGCTGTTTGGGTTGAAGAAGGTGGTAGGTATGTAGAGATGTCTTTTTCTGTTCCTCCGAGGTTGAAAAGAACGGTGAGGAGGATAACAATAACCAGGATAGAAATAGTTAAGTGCTTCGTCGCTAAGTTCATATCGATAGTATAACATTACCCCGTCCAGTTCTATACCATGATCACATAGTCTAGAGTGTTGATTGCAATTATTCTCCTATCATCCATTCTCCTTTTTCTAAAAAAGCCTCTACCGTTTGGCGATGAGCCTTATTGATAAGATTGGAATGGGAAATCTTTTTATTCTTGGCATAGTCAGAAAGCTTGACGATCTTTTTCCCTTCAAGATATGCAAGACGTTTATGGTAGCTATTGGTAAGGGACTTGCCGACAATTTCCTCCATTATTTTAGTAGTTCCTTTCTCATTAAACTCTTTGAACGCGTCATAATATTTCATTCGGTCTATGAACTTGATATTTATCGGAACAAATCCTTCTCTAATCAAAAGATAATTATTCATAACACGTCCTATGCGACCATTTCCGTCATTGAACGGATGGAGGTACTCAAAAGCTAGGTGGAGACGAGCGATACGCCTCACAATGTTCTCATGACTTGTGGCATTATACTCGGAAAACATTTTTTCTAAACTGCCCCGGATCTCTTTTGGGGCTGGGGCAATATGACTCCCTACACGGACATACTCATCATCTTTACGGAATCTACCGGCGATTTCATCACGAATATTAGACATGAGCATCTTATGAAGTGAGAGGATAACGTCAGAGGTTAACTCCTGTTCCTTGGCTCTTTTATCTATATAGGAGACAACACGAGCAAGATTCTTTGCTTCAAATATCTCTCGTTCAGAAATATACCTATCCAAATCAATTTGAAGAAGTATTTTTTCTGTCTCCTCAAGGCTCAAGGTACTATTCTCAATAGCATTTGAGTTGTATACCTGATCAGAAATCTCTGCCTCGCTCACTAGTTTAATAAGTGCATCCTTACCCATAGATGCTTTATAGTACCTTTCCCTTAGTGAGTTGATTTTATTAAAAATTGAAGTTGTTTTTGCCATATATGTTAAGTATAGCAATTTTCACGATTTTGTCAACTATATCGTGAAAATATAGCTAAATACGTCTATTTTCACGATTTTTGGCTGTTTACCCCATTACCCCGTCCAACTTCTGTACCATGAGACGCTAGTCTTGGTGTCATAAAATACTTCCACCCCATATATAATTAGAGAAATTGGGAGTGTGATGTCTACCTACCAACCTATAAGATGCAACTCCCGCTTTATCTGCTAAATCTGCAAGATTTTTTATATCAAATTCTATAGGGGTTTCCTTCACTTCTAATGCTAGCTTCTTATCAACAATAAAATCAATTTCATTGCCAGTCTTTAGGGAAAAATACTTTAATTCTCCCTTATGTCTAAGCTGGTTGAAAATAGTATTTTCAAATTTTGAACCACTGTCTATACCAGCAAGTATTCCAGCAAGCCCGCTATCCGAAAAATATATTTTTTGAGCCTTAACTATTTCTCTATCAGGATTTTTGGTATGAACAGGAATGAGAGAAATGAGATATGTCCGTTCAAATAGATACATATAATTGACGATCGTTGGTCGAGTGAGTCCTGTCAGTCTAGATAATTTGGAATAATCGAGCTTACCCCCTATCCTGCCCGCCAGCATTTTTGCTATATTGAGAACTGCTGAAGCATCTTTGAAATCAGCGATACTTTTTATATCAACATTGATGTACGAGCTGATTATATCGTCAAGAATATCTTTTTTATCTTTAACAGACTGAGCAAGCACAACTTTTGGAAAACCACCATACTCAATATATTCTTCATAATAAGCCTTCAATCTTTCATACTCATGCATATTAAAAGTTTCTGCTGAATCTATACTATCAAGTTGTTTATATGAGACATTTTTGAAAGTCAAAAATTCTCCAAAATCCAGAGGATGTAGTTCAAAAAGTTTCTTTCTTCCAGAGAGAGATTCAGTAAATAAATTTTTTAGATAATAAGAACTAGATCCGGTAAGAATGAACTTTATATTATAGTGATCATGAAGATATTTGATTACACTCGGTATGTTCGGCATAGTCTGGATTTCATCCAAGGCCACGTACATTCTTTCCTTCTGAGATAAACCCTGTTGTTCTAAACTAATAATGACATTATCATAATTTTTATCACCAAATATTTCCTGATTACTTATTTTCTCCAAATCTAAAAATATCTTGTTACTTGAATTTATTTCCGAAAGAATATGCTCTACCAATGTAGTCTTTCCGGTACGACGCATGCCAGTAATAATCATGACATCATCACTCTCCAAATGTTCCTTTAATTCAGGATATATTTTTCTCGTATAAAATACTTTATTCATAAATGGTAGTTTACATTAATCTTGACTAGATGTAAAGTGCAGTTTTACATCTAGGAAAAAGACCTAAAATACCCTTATTCTTGAACATAATTTACAATACTATTTTTACCATCTTGAGTTACTTTCACCCTCTACCCCGTCCAATTCTGCACCATGATGACGTAGTCTAGGGAGTTTACGATACCATCACTGTTTAGATCATATGTAGATGTATTGGTATTCCAGGCACCTGACAAGAGTGAGAAGTCTAGGGCATTGACTGCTC
>CAZRRZ010000005.1:0-2592 GCA_964602725.1 uncultured Candidatus Saccharibacteria bacterium
TGCAGACGGTGTTGCAGGGCCTCAAGGCCATGCAGATTGAGGAAACTGCCAAGGATATTGTGAAGCATGTGGGTCAGCTCGGTACGCATCTCAAGAAATACGAGGAATATCACATCAAGTTGGGTACTTCGCTTTCGACAGTGGTCAATCATTACAATAACTCTGGAAAAGAGCTTAAAAAGGTGGATAAGGACGTATTGCGTATTACAGGAGAGACGCCGGGAATAGATGCTCCTATGATAGAAAAGCCAGAAGGGGAGGAGGAATAATTTTTGATACAAAAAAAGGTGGAACTTGCGCTCCACCTTGAATCATTGGGTGTCCGGTCAGGACATCAGTCTAATTTCGTCAGCCACAACAGTTCGTACATCACTGTTTCAACATCACGTGCAGGCTTCTTCATGAGTGGTGTGACCCGATCAGTGAAGTCAGGAGCAACACGGATCAGCGCTCCGCCCCATGCGGGCGAGAGTTCGATGAGTTGTAGCTTTTCCCAGGCCTCCTCACGTAGTTCAGGAATATTTTCAAAAACAGCGAACAAGGGTGAAAAGGCATCAGTTTTCGAAATGAGCATTTTGCCTACATCGAAACGGAAGGCGAACTGAGGGTTGTGCCGGATGAGTGCCTCAAGGGAATGGATCCCAAGACTTGCTCGGTGCTGATCCCAAATCTCGACAGCGAGGCAGGGTGCACGCAGGATTATGGTCGAAATAGTTTGGTCATCTTGATTGCTCGTAAGAAGCGTACGCCCTGCAGTAACTGCTGCCGTACGGCAATATGAAACGATACACATCAATTCGTCTTTTGACGGGGACAGGGCCTGAAGTTTAATAGCTGCCTGTTCGCGAAGCGGCAAGTCGATGTGTGGGCATCGCACGATCCACACCAGCGTGTCTTTTTTCAAGTCCATGTTAAGCAGGCGTTCTGTTGCCTCGGTGCGTGATGATGATTCGCACTGCTTGACGATATCAGTGAGGGTCGAGATGTCGGGTTCGTTGTCCATCAACCAACGAGCCGGAAGTTCGCGTGCATGTTGAAATTTCGACGAAAACAGAAGGTTATGCACGCTTTCGCGCGTCGGAGATTGTGAGCAATACAAGTTCCATGCTCGACTACGAAGTCGTACGGAAGACTGGCAAACGTGCAGAATATGGTCAATACTCGGGTTTTGGGCCACGAACTCAGTCCACAGGGATTCAATCTTTGAGGTTCGCGCGAGCGGGGAGGGAGGTGTTGTCATAGATCAATGGGTCTGGGGGTTGGTTTCTTGTTGTCTGATTTGTAGATTACAATGCAATCTAATTGCAGTCAATATAGTACCAACCTAGAATACGCCTGAATATTTGCATTTTAAGCGTCGTCATGTATAATGTTCTGACTATGGAATTCGCAGTTATAGCCACAGGGGGCAAGCAATATACAGTCTCAAAGGGCGATGTTATCGCTATCGAGAAGCTTTCTGACACCCACAAGGAGGGTGATAAGGTCACTTTTGACAAGGTTCTCCTTATGGACAACGGCAAGGACACCACGATTGGTACGCCTTATATCCCCAAGGCTGCAGTTACCGCTACTATCACCGAGATTGGCCGCGCTCCAAAGATCACTGTCGTTCACTACAAGCAAAAGAGTCGTTATTACAAGAAAAACGGTCATCGCCAGCCTTTCTTCAAGGTCAAGATCGATAGTCTCAAATAACAACAAAGGATCCCTTACGGGATTTTTTGTTTGTGGTATAATATATTCATTCTCATGCATCACATCAGCAAACATCCGCTACCAAAGTCAGGTCTGCTCATCGGGGTAATACTCGGCATTTCACTTGTGACATTGGTGAGTGAAGCTCTCGATCATGTGACCGTACGCAGTGTCTCCACTATTCAAAACAGTGCGGCAGTTTTTCAAAGCTTTGAAGAGCCGGCTCTCCCAGGATATCTTGCTACTCCCAACATAAACCCATTTAACGGATTTTAGTTCTCTAGCGCTTTAGCTTCTACGGTTTTGCAAGGCGTTTTTGATGGTCTCGCCATCGACATATTCCAGTTCGGCGCCAGTGGAGAGGCCACGTCCTAATACTGATATAGAAAGTGACCAATTTTTAGTCACTTTTTGAAGTGCTTCTCTGACGATGGTCGCCGTATGTTCGCCTTCAGGAGTGGCATTTAAAGACAAAATAACTTCCTTTAACGAGGATTTTTTGCCCGCAACTTCTTCAAGTAATTGCCTTAATCGGATCCTTTTATCAGGTTCTTTGTCGAGAACAGGAACTGTACCGCCCAAAATAAAATACAAGCCTTTATAGGCACCACTTTTCTCCACTGTTTCAAAATCAGAATCACGTGCTACGACCATGAGAGTTGACGAATCACGCGCAGGGTCGGCACAAATGGTGCACAGTTTTGCACTGATTGATTTTGCAGCTCCAGTGAAAATACGATGACACTGTTCACATTCACTGCTCGATTTTTTAACCTCTTCAAGTAGTTGGGTAAACTCTTTGACATATGAGGGTGATTTGCTCAATACATAATATACGAAGCGCTTGGCTTGGCGCGGCCCGATGCCGGGAAATTTGGCAAAGAGTTCTTCGAG
>CAZRRZ010000005.1:2692-25389 GCA_964602725.1 uncultured Candidatus Saccharibacteria bacterium
AGCGCTTGGCTTGGCGCGGCCCGATGCCGGGAAATTTGGCAAAGAGTTCTTCGAGTTTATGTAAGCTATCCATGGAGGTAAGTATAATGTATAATCCTGAATTATGGCAGTCATTTATGCATTTGGAGATAGTATTACTTATGGCGCTTGGGATATGGAGGGTAATGGTTGGGCCTCAAGAGTCAGGCATTATCTAGATGACCGACAGGATAAAGACCCGTCTTTTTATCAAATTTTCTATAATTTAGGTATACCAGGCGAAACAACAGAAGGATTAGTCAAAAGATTCAAGTCAGAAGTCGAAGCTCGTGAGCGTGAAGATGAAAATGCAATTTTCATTTTAGCTTTTGGGGCTAATGATGCGGCACAAATAAATGGAAAATTTGCGGTTGAAAAAGAAAAATACGTTGAAAATTTATCGCAAATAATTTCTTCTTTTAAGAATCTTTCGAAGAACATAGTTATTCTCAATATCACCCCTGTCATTGAGGAAATGACTGCAAAACCTAATCATCGCAACAAAATTCGCTTGAATTTTTACATTGATGAATATAATGCTGAATTGAAGAAACTTGTAGAAAGAGAAAAAACCATTTTCATTGATACGAATTCAATCTACAAGAATAATGACTATCTGACTTTGTTCGATGAAGATGGGCTTCATCCAAACTCCAAAGGTCACGAATTGATCTTTCAGGCGGTTAAGGCTGAATTAGACAAAATTCTGGGATAACTCCTATACTTTCTCAAATCCGCCAAAATCAGCCTTATCCATGCTCAAGAATGTGGTCTTTTTACTGTCGAAGTATAGTTTGGCAATACCGGTCGGACCATTGCGATGCTTTTCGATAAGTATCTCAGTCTCTTCTTTGCGACCTCCAGCATCCACGTCTGATTCACGATGTATGAACATGACCACGTCAGCGTCCTGTTCGATAGAACCGGAGTCGCGCAGGTCAGAAAGACGAGGTTTGCCGCCGCGCTGTTCAACCGCACGAGAAAGCTGGGAGAGCGCCAGTACGGGGACATCGAGTTCGCGAGCGAGGTTTTTGAGAGAACGTGAGATTTCGGTGACTTGCTGGACAAGGTTGTCAGAACCGCGGGCCTGTGTGGGAACCATGAGCTGAAGGTAGTCAACGACGATGAGGCCAAGACCCTTCTCGTTTTTGAGGCGACGGGCGACAGCACGCATTTTGAGAATGTTGTTGCCGGCTTGATCGTCGATGTAGATAGGCGCGTCAGAAAGGCGGCCGATAGCCTCTCCGATAGACTTGAAATCGCCTTCGACGGAAAGATTGTGACCGGTACGGATCTTCCACGAGTCAACCTGTGATTCGGCGGAGAGCATGCGATCGACAAGCTGTTGGGAACTCATTTCAAGGGAGAAAATGGCCACAGGGATCTTGTGGTTGACGGCAGTTTTTCTGGCAATATCAAGGGCAAGGGAGGTCTTACCCATGGAAGGGCGAGCTGCCAAGATGATGAGGTCTGATTTTTGAAAGCCGGCAAGTTTGTTGTCGAGCTCGGGGAAGCCGGTTGGTACACCACGGAGTTCATCCTTGGTCTTATGGAGGTGATCGAGGCGCTCCCATGCCTCGGAGAGGGTATCTTTGAGTGCCACAAACTTGTGAGAACCTGTTTTGTTGGTGACGCCATAGAGCGCCTTTTCTGCCTTTTCGAGAATGTCATGAAGGTCTGCCTCCTCGTCATACCCAAGTCCAGTGATCTGTTCCGCGGCACGAAGCAATTCGCGCATAATATGTTTTTTCTGGACAATTTCTCCGTAGTGCTCAGCATTTGTCGAGGAGGGGACGGAGTTAACTATTTCTGAGAGATACGTGACTCCGCCGCTTTGTTCGAGAAAACCTTTTTCTTTGAGACGGGCCGACACCGAAAGCATATCAATAGGCGTTCCTTTGCTGTGGAGCTCGAAGAGCGTGGCCCAGATGGCCTTGTGTTGATTTGAATAAAAAGAAGATTCGCCGACAATATCGACAATGTCATGCATGACTTCGCCGCGGATCATAATAGAGCCCAGCAAGGCTTTTTCAGCCTCGATATTTTGAGGCGGTATTTTCAAGTCCTTGGTCTTGAAGTAGGGAGACGTTGTGCTCATGGGGAGATTGTAGCATGTAGCCGGAGGACGTGAACTTCTGGAAAAAGGGGAAAAGGTGTGGAGAATATGCACTGCATCAAACTAACTCACAAGTCCATATTTCACCACATCATACAATTTTCAGCGAATCTTCAGCACTTCTTCATCGATTCTTTATCGTCGCTTGATATGGTGTGTGTATTAATAGTAACCATAGAATTCCTATGAATATACAAAAAATTTCCTTTAGAAAACATGCGTATCCGCCAAAGATCCGTTCAGTGGAGAAATTTCATTACAAAAGAATGCCCAAGCACGTACTCAAGGCATATATGCCGCGAACCACGCACATGGCAGGTTTTACTCTTATCGAAATACTTGTAGTCATCGGTATCATCGCTATTCTTGCGGCAGTAGTGCTCGTGGCGGTCAATCCATCACGGCAATTCAAGCTCGCTCGCGATTCTCAGCGTACCAGCAACGTAAATGCAATACTAAATGCAATTCATCAAAATATTTCCGAGCATAAGGGTGCATTTGTCTGCCTAGCAGCCACACGTGATATACCATCAGTGCCAACCTTGATACGAAGCAGTACTACACCAAACGATCCGCAGGATATTGCGTCATGTCTCGTGCCGGACTATTTGTCCGCACTGCCATTTGACCCGTCAATTTCTAGTGCGCACTTTAGTAGTGCCACGGATTATAATACAGGCTACGAATTTTTCCGAGATGCAAATGGTCGTATAACAGCAAGCTCAACCGGGGAGTTGACGCCAACCATATCGGTGACGAGGTAGCGGGCGCGTGGTACCATAGAGTGGATGGATACCAAGAAACGTCTCACACTTGTCATATTTGGATGCCTGGCGTTTGTAGGTATTACGGCGTCGCTGAAAGTTAATACAGAACGCAATCGCACAGTCACGAAGCCAGCCGTTCTAGACACGAAGATTGAACCTCTCGCGACAGACCCCTCTTTTGTGGAAGGTGTAGGCAAGATACCAGCAGTCCCAAAGAAGCCTTTGCCGCTCATAGCAGGATTGACAGCCAAGGCCTACCTCGTAGGCAATGTTAAGACAGGAAAAATATATATTGAGCAAAACAGCTCACGCGCTATGCCGGTGGCTTCAATGTCAAAATTGGTGACAGCATTTGTGGCTACGGATATGATGGGTCCGACGACGACCATTATCATTGCCTCGAGCACCTTGTCTGCGCCTCCGGATACCAGCAATCTCTTGGCAGGAGAGCACTTTGCGCTGGAAGAGATTCTCAAGCCACTCCTGTTGAGCTCATCGAATGTGGCGGCGGAAGCCATCTCTTTGACTGGTGGTAATAGATCCAATTTCTTGGAGATGATGAGCAGTTATGCCTGGGAAATCGGCATGCCAAAAAGTTTCTTTGCCGATCCTTCGGGTGTGAGTCCCCAGAATATTGCCTCAGCCTTGGATCTTTTTGAACTTGCAAAATATCTGATGTTCCATCGCCCTGATATCTTGGCGGTAACTAGGACCGTTGAGACTACGGTGGCTACGACGACCGAGCATGGCGGGCACCTTGTTACCAGTACTCATCCATTCGTCAAAGATCCACGATTTGTCGGCGGAAAGACAGGACGAACCATGGAGGCTGGAGAGACGATGATGACTATATTGACGATGGATAACCAACCAATTGTATTTATTATACTGGGATCAAGCTATGGGGCGCGAGAGGAAGACACCCGCATTCTTATACGGGAATTTGAAAAGAAAACAGCTACGCAGTAAGCCAGTCTCGTATAAGTTTTTTTGTATCCTCGGGATTGCTGACTGAAATACAATCGACTCCTGTTGCTTTGGCCGGATAATCATTTCCGCCGGGGAATAAGGTGTCTCCAACAAAGACGATATCATCGGGCGTAAGATGGAGAAATTCCTCAAGCTTGCGGATGCCATAGGCTTTGTTGACGCCTTTCTTGGTTATGTCTATGGATGTGCTACCACCGATGCGCACATCGAATTCCGGGATCTTGGGTTGAAGGAAAGAAACGATAACCTCGCGTTTTTGTCGCGATGGGTCCCAGGCGACTTTTTCCTCGACTGGGGCCTGCTGTCCAAGTGCCGAAAAGGTAACCTGCGAGCCGCGGTCTTCAATGATGGGTCCGTATACTTTTGTCGGTTGGACATGGCCTGCTTGTTGTAGGGCAGCATTGAGAGAAATCATTATCTTTTCTTTCTCTCGCGGAGCCAGATGTTCAGCATATTGCTCATTCCATGTTCCGCGCCATGAGTACAATCTGGTACCGGAGGTCGGTAAAAGATACAGATTGGTGAAATGCTCATCTCGAGGAAATGCATTCAAGACTTGGGTTTGGAATTGCGGATACCCTCCACCTGATATGATAGCGACTTTTTTGTGCTGGATGAGCTGTTGGAGCAATCCTTCCATTTCCTGATCCAACGGACACTTGCTTCTTCCGAGCGTGCCGTCAAGATCGAACATCAGCAGTTTTTTTGAGTAAGCAACCATGGGAAATGATCAGACTTTTAGCATATCGAGCAGTTCGGCAAGCTTGATGGTGGCGACGCCCACTACTTTGTCAGCCCCACCATAATATATATAGACTGCTCCACCTCGAACCACCATACCACAAGGGAATACAACGTTGCCGACAGTACCCTTGAGCTCATAGTCTTCCTGAGGTTCAAGAAAGGGAACTGCCGTGCGAGCACGGACCAATGTTGGATCATTGAAATCAAGGAGAACTGCTCCGATACGATATATCGAACTCCAGGAGACGCCGTGATAGAGCATGAGCCAACCCTTGCTCGTACGCACGGGTGGCGTCGAAATGCCAACTTTCAATCCATCCCACATGCCTTTGCGCGGAGATAGCATCTCGATGCAGCGAGTCACTTTTTCTTTTGAAAAATCAAGGGAACTAAGAAAATCAGCGCAGATACTTTCGTGCACACGATGGAATATCATATATTTTCCATTGGTCGGCTCCGGAAGAAGGGCAGCATCCTTATTATCCACATTAGGGGGAGTGATGATTTGAGGCATGCTCCATGCTGTCCATTTTTTATTCAAAAAATCTTCCGTTCCAATGGATGTGACGGCAACTCTCGGCAGTATTCCGTCATAGGCGGTATAGGTCATATAGATCTTGTTGCCAACAAGTATGACACGCGGATCCTCACATCCACGCGACTCTATATCGAGTCGTGGCCTGTATATGGGTTTGGTCGGG
This sequence comes from uncultured Candidatus Saccharibacteria bacterium, assembly GCA_964602725.1. GTDB lineage: Bacteria > Patescibacteriota > Minisyncoccia > Phycocordibacterales > PALSA-1337 > C7867-002. Next base: position 8,029 of record CAZRRZ010000005.1, read on the forward strand.
CGCTCATCTATGCTGAAGCCGTCACTTGAAGAAGCGTACCCAATCGTCGACACATTGTCTGCCGATACGGCACGATACAAGATATGAGTTTTATCTCCCAGATCAATAGCGGCAGGGTTTAAGGTGCCTTTTTCTTCCCACAAAATCCCGCTCCTTGGTGAAATGATAGGGTTGCCTTTAAATCGTTTCAGGGCGGCTGGACGCTTGTCGTTGTATATCAAACCGTTCAACAAAGAGTCGACGGGTATTGTCGCTACTGCAGTATGCGAATCTGCGGAGCCGTAATAAATCTCGAGATGTTCGCCTCGGATCAGAGCCCCTGAAGGGAATATAGTATGCGGTACTTGGCCGACGTGCTCATAATAAGCTTCGGGCACCATGAATGGACCCACAGTGCCGCCAAGTATCTTCCGAGGATTATTTGCATCAAGCAGTACTGTTTCTATACCGAAGACATGGTCAGGCTTGTCGTAGCGCTGTATGTGAGAATAGACGAACAGCCAGCCCTTTTCAGTTTTGACTGGTACCGCACCGAGCTCAATATGGTCATCTTCACGTCGGCGGATGCTAAGCTTGTGATCATCAAGGTGCGTATACCATTCATTCCAATAATCGACGGACCACATATCTTCGGGCTTATTGAATTCGATATAACAGATATCGGATGGTTTTCGATCGGTGTTGACTGTGACCAGCGCTGCAATCTTGCCGTTTATTTTTTCAGGAAAAATCGCCATGGCCTTTGCGTTGAATGGAGTAACCAGATGTTTTTCGGTGATAGTTTTGAGGTCGGCGCTCAAAGCTACACAAACCTTGATGTTGTCAGCCGAAAAAGGATAACCGCCGAGACCAGTGTATAAAATATAGTAGGTTCTGCCGATCTTGGTTACGCGTGGATCTTCGCAGCCGTAGCGGTCAAAATCAGCGTCAGGAGAAACGAGAACAGAGCGATTTTCATAGTTTACACCATCCTTGGAGTCAGCCCGAGCGATGACTGACATGCGGATGTGAGGTTCTTTGAGGAGTTCTGGCTCTGACATGGCGCGATATACAAGAGTTGTTTTGCGGCCTTGGACGACAGGACAAGCATTGAATGCGGCCGCAGCCTCCCATGAATGTTCACGGAGCGGCGAGAGTATTGGGTTGTGTTCAGAGCGAGTTACGGTAAACATTGGAATGATTATATCATGCGCGCGTTTTCTCTCCGGTGTGATTACCGTAGGCTACGAGCCAATCAAGCAACCCATTGAGGGGTGTTTTGGCCACGCAGACGTGTCTGTCGCCACCGCCGTAGTAGACAAGAAGCTGTCCGTCGCGGACGACGGCGCCGGAGGCATATACAATGCCGGGTTTGCCGTCGTTCTCGTAGCACATGTCGGGGGTGAGGATGGGATCAGAGGCGCGATAGAGGATCTGTGTCGGATCATTGAGATCGAGTATCATGGCGCCCAGTTTGTATTTATGAAATTCTTTTTTATCAAGCGCGTGATACAAGAGGAGCCAGCCACGGTCAGTTTTTATTGGTGGAGGTCCGGCGCCGCGCAAGATATTATCCCAAAACCCTTCGCGGCCAGGTTGGGGGCCTTGAGGACGCGAACTTTTGATGTGCGGATACATGCCATCAAGATCGTCCACGTACTCAATCATTATTTTCGGCACAATGCCGTGAAGTATGGCAAATTTCCCGTTGACTTTTTCTGGAAAGAGAACCCAGTTTTTGTGGACTTCTCCAGGAGGAGAAATAAGTTTTGGCTTCCTCCAGTTCCAGTGCTCTTTTTTAAGATCTTTGAAGGAGATCGAAGTGAGTCCGATGCGAACCGAATCCCAGCCTTGAAATGCGGTATAGGTCATATATACGCGGTCGCCGATAGCGACAGCACGTGGATCCTCGTGTCCGCCCCATCCGCCGCCGGAAGTATACTTGGCGGGATTATATTCTTGAGGGTTAGTTTTCGTGTCTGTCGGCTTCTTTTCTTCCGCATCCGGTTGATACACTGGAAATGACGAGCGGCGGTCAAACGCCAAACCGTCCGCACTCGAAGCGTGCCCAATATTTGAAAGGCCGTTGTCACCGATTGCTCGATAAAGGAGGTGCACGCGCCCCTCGTCATCTTCTATGGCCGCCGGATTGAAGGTGCCGTTAGTTTCCCATTCCTGATGCGGCCGCGGAGACATGATAGGGTTGGCATGATGGCGCGTGATCTTGTGTTTGGTCCGGTCGCGCTTCTGCGCGCCTTTTTTCCATTGGAAAATAAGGTAAAAAACAACGCCTATTGCAATAGCGATGGCTAGGGCAAAGAAGGCAGTGATAAATGGGGTGTAGTCTGGTATAACGTTCATCGATATGCCGCGTGCAAAAGCGGCGATGTGTTATGTATTTCTACCGTACTTATCTTCGAGTCGACTAATATCATTCTCATCAAATTCACCAAATGAGACCTCAAGCACGACCACGCTTGAGGATCCGGCTTCTATGCGATGCGAGGTGTTTCGTGGAACAAAGTGATTGTCCCCAGCTTTGACTGGTATGGATTGTTTGTCGATGCGGATGGTTCCTTCACCAGAAATGATCCGCCAAAACTCGTCTCTCTTGCTGTGAGTCTGCAGACTGAATGCCTCACCTGCCTTGACCGTGATTATCTTGACTGTTGAAGGAGTGTTTCGAGTGAACTCAATAAACTCCCCCCACGGTCGCTCTTCGCGATATGGTTTAGGGGCTTGCATCATGATATATGAGTGTATTGTACTATAGATATGTGTTTAATACGTAGAGATATCTGTGCATAACCGGGCAAGGATTCGCGTGGCAGGACTTTTTATGTATGGCATTTAACGCTACAATATATCCATCATGGAAACAGCAATCATAGTCATCGTCGTGCTTGCGGTATTGTTCTATAGTATGCAGGCCAAGCCCAAGAAAAAAGATGATGGAAAAGGGAAGGGGGATGACAAGAAATAGTATGTATATACACGAGGTGGCCAATATATCACTAAAAGTGATATGATTTGAGCATCATGAAAAAAGCAATTATCGGCATCGTTATTATTATCATTATTATTCTGGTAGTGCGACTAGGTGCGACCGAAAAGCCCGTGTCCAACGAATCAGACTTTATCATTGGAGCCGTGCTTCCACTGACTGGCCCGTCAGCTTTGTGGGGCGAAACAGTTAAAAATGGCATTGAACTGGCGCTTCAAGGCAAAGACGGCATCAAGGTTCTGTATGAAGACAGCAAAGGTATGCCAGCGGATGGTATCTCGGCCTTTACTCGTCTCCAAGAGCAAGGCGTCAATCTGACCTTGTCGGAACTTTCCTCGGTGAGCGTTCCTTTGTCAAAAATAGCATTGGAAAAGAAAATTCCATTTTTTGTGACGCTTGTCGCAGCGAGCTCCACGGTTATCGTCAATGAATATACGACACGATATTATACCGACCCTGCGCATTATGCTGGTCCGTCATTTACGAGTCCACTGTCGCCGGTCAATGCCGCCAAAAAGATCGCGATATTGTATAGAAACGATGAACTCGGCAATTCGGTGAGGGATGAGATCAAGCGGCTCGGTGCTCAATATGGCAAAGAAGTCGTCTTCATAGATTCATTCAAACCGGCCGAAACTGATTTTTCCACGCTCATTTCAAAAATAAAAGCTTCCAGCGCCAACGTCCTCATCTTTGTTCCGGCAACGCCAGGTGAAGGTGTGGGCATTGTAAAAACTGCCGCTCGCCTTGGCTTGGCCATACCAATGGTTGAGGCTGGGGCTGTATTTGCGGATGCCGACAATCGCAAACAGGTCGAAGGAATATCATTCTATTCGACATCGTATGACTTCTCGCTTGTGAGCGATGAATCAGCCAATTTCCGCGCGCAATACAAAGCGATGTTCAATAAAGAACCCAATTTCGGCGCGGCTTTTGGGTACGATGTATTCAATCTGATTGATAGTTGTAAGACCAAAGGAGTGGGGGAGAAAAAAGATATCCGTGAGTGCTTGCGCAATATACCGGTCAACCAAGGTATAGCGGGAACTGCTAACCAAGTCCTACCGGGAGATTTTGTGGCTACAATGCACCTCGAGAAGGTCGAGTAGTGGATGCCGTAAAAAACACTCTCACCCTGAGAGTGTTTTTTAATTGCGTGCATGTGATATACTATTCACTCCCATTTTTTACAAATTCATTCAAAAAACATAGTTCACTATGGAATATACCCAAAAAATCAAATTAGCGATCCACATGGCCATCCGAGTTCATGAACTCGATCAAAAACAAAAACGAAAAGGAAAAGACATACCGTATATCACGCATCCTCTCATTGTCGGCCTCATTTTGGCCCGTGTTTCTCGCAATGAGGATATTGTCGTAGCTGGCATTCTGCACGATACCGTCGAAGATAGTGTGGATTCAAAGAAGATCACCATCGGTACTATCCGCAAACGTTTTGGCAATCCTGTGGCCAAGATCTTGCAGGATGTCACCGAAGAGAAGCGGAAGCTTCAGTGGGTTGAACACAAGCGCGAGACAGTAAAAAGGATGGCAAAATTTTCGCAAGAGTCGTTGCTTGTCAAAGCCGCCGATGTTATCGCCAATTGTGCCGAACTTATTGCAGATTTTCGTAAAGAAGGAGAGAGCACCTTCCGCCGCTTCAATGTGCCTAAGGATCATCTGATCCAGCACTATGTCGAGACCATCGAAGAGCTGCTCAATCTCTGGCCAAAACACCCACTCCACAAGGACCTTGAGTACTATCTGGCCGAAATCCGTGCCATGTATGGGATGTATGACAAGAGCTGATTAGCCTTCACGCTCGATCGATGTCAACAAGTCCTTTGTTTTAGTGAAAGCTGGATCCGCGGGAAGCCCTCGCTGTTCTCGGAAAGCTATCTGGGCTTCGATCATGGCCTGCTTTCTTCTAACCCATTGTTGGAATTTCTCATGACCAAGCTCGGATCTTTTTCTACGGATACTGGATTCGTCAAATGATTCCGCAGGAGAGTTTTTGATGAGTGTATATGCCCCAATTGCAATGACGATGCCGAGCGGGATGCTTATGCTTTGAGAAAGATTGTTGTATGCATAATATATGGCAGCAATAGCCACTACGACGTATATGAACTGTCGCAGAGTAAACGGGCCGAATATTTTTTCTTCATTCATGGGATTATTGTACCATGACTATAACTACGATATACAAAAACGGCGCCACCCCGATGGTGACGCCGTGCGAATTGATGTTTTTCCAGATAGATCAGAGAGACTTGAGCAGTTTCCGTAACAGTCCAGCGTTCCAGTCTTCCGCGCTGACATCGAACGTGGTGAAGTTGCCGGCCATCTCACGTTCCACGTCCTGCTGGATGTTATAGGGCCAGACATAGAGGAGGTCAATGATCTTGTGGACTCGTGCCAAGGTAACTTCACCCGTCATGCCGCGGCCTTTGAGGCGAGCCTCGAGGCGCTTCATCCACATTTTCTCGTTGATGGTCATGAGGAGAGTGTGGTCGAGCGGCAGGTGTTTGGCCAATTCCGCCAAATATTCCCAACTCAAGACAATACGCCGGGATTCGGTTGCTGCATCCGTACACAGCTTCTGCACGATAGGGACGAGAAGCTCAATGTCTTCCTGTATGCGTGGATGATAGAACTCCCTGGTGACGCTGTCGTAAAACTGCGGCAACTTGGCGCCATCATCACGCAAGGCTCCAGGAAATTGAGCTTCGAACATGTCGTACCGCGGTGTTCCTTTGGCACGCAAGTCGCATTGTGGATCGTTGAGGTCGTAGAAGGTAAATCCACATTCCTCGAACACTTTCGCAAGCTCACTCTTTCCCGTTTGCACTGTGCCGGTAAGTCCGAGCACGTTGACAGGTTTCAATTGACACCTCCATGAATAAGGGGGGCAATGAGGGACCACGTGGCGGCATTGCTCGGACTGTGAGGACCAGCATGTTCTGGTGGACCGAGCCTGGCGACTAAGCCAAGCAAGGTGTTGCAGATGCGTTCATTCCACTGATTACGGTTGCGTTCGAAGTACGGGGCATTGAGTTCGCGAATGGCGTCCCAGCGTACGGGTTCGCCGATCGCGAGAGTTGCCGATCCTTTGTCCATATGCACGAAGACCTCGTTGAATTCGTTGTCTCCACGCGCTGGACGGTGAAGGAGTTCGGTGTCCCGGACATAGGTGGGAAGGATGATGAGACCCTTGCCACCTTCGGCAATGTTTCGCGGCAGACAGCTCGTACGAGGCTCGCCTGCTTTCATTGTACCGTTGCCACGGCCACCTTCGGGATAATACACAACCACTTTGCCACCAGGGGCAGTGTGTCTGCGCAGTGCCAGGAGGGCGCGGTGGTTCTGTTGCTTCATGCGTTCAACGTCCATCCCCGTGATTCCGGTGGATTGGTATTTGACCGAGAAGATTTGGAAACGGCGCATGGCTGCGCTGAACATGAGGGGGATGAGATACAAGTTGACTGCGTGACCGGCCATGTAGGCCCAGTCGGCGCAGATATCCTCACCAAAATGGCGCCGGATAAGTGTTTCCATCACCAGCATGTCGGCACCCGAACGGTGGTTTTGAACCACCACGACATTCCAACCTTGCTGTTGGTAGTGCATGGCCGTTTTGAGGTGTTCGATGCCAGTAACTTCACTGCCAGTATCGAGCAAGGTATCGCCGGTCAAGTTCCAAAAAGCGCGAGCTTCCGGAAGCGGACCAACCATGCCTGCGAGCATCACCTCTTGTGAGAGGAGGCGCACACCTGCCTTGGCGCTTGCGAGGGCAGTTTGCACAAAGTGTTCCTTGTGCCCGCCGTTGATTCCAAGGCGGTCACAGAATACAGGCAGTTCGTCTGCGAGGTACTCCAAGGGTTCCAGCCACTGTCCGATGCCGAATGACGGCACGTCTACGCATGTTGAGTTCTTCATGTGTTTGGTGTTGTTGTGCCCAGTCAAAATACCGGTTTGGTGAGGTATTTCTCTGAAATGTAAAGGGCGGGTTCGGAAGAATCTAATCATATTTAAGACCTATTGTCAATAGTTTAGTCATATGCATCTGTATGCATCCGGATATGTCAAAAAAGCCGAAAACAAAACTCCGCCTTCGTTGCCGAAGGCGGATGTTGAAACGTGCATCTTATCGTTTTTTCTCTTCGACGCGTTCGACGATGCCAGTGATCACGACTTCGCCGTTGCGGTGAGTAAGGCGTCCCTCGAATTTCTGGCGCTCTTTCTCATGACGCACTCGGCGCCAGTCTTTGACATTGACGTGGAGCCATTCATCAGGAATGTTCCGAATGAACCAGACTCCGCCGCACGGATCATCGATCTCCACGATGACGAAGAAGATCAGACTAAGGAGGTACGAGGTGCTGAAGGTGATCAGTATGCCACCCATGGCTGACGGGTATTTCAAGGCCATGAACCCGATCAGGATTGCCAGAGAGAATACCGTCATCATGGCGTACACCAAGGGAGACATCTCCTCATCTCTCAAATCAAGAAAAGTTTCAAGGTCGTACTTCTTGACTGCCGCACGGATAGCTTTGTATTCATTCCACACGGACGTAAATACGACTGCCGCGAGGAGGGAATACAAGACACCAAAGGTCGGTATCCATGCTGAGCTTATGATATTCTCCATCTGCTCGTCAAAATGTCGGCGTTGTTTGAAGATGGCGAAGTACCAGATTGCAGCACTCGCTGCTGCCGGCAAGAGCGGCATTGCAACGAGAAGCAGGCACTTGATCACCATTTCCCAGATTTTTCGGATTTGCTCCTTGAAGGAGATTTGCCGAGGGACCCAGCGGAACAATTTATTTTTCAACATATGGTTCTCCGTATCTGAAGTGTAACTGAGGTTTAAAAAACTCTAGCATACTATCGTATGTTTTGTCAATATCCATGTAGGCTTGGTAAAACAGGATCTAGTCGAAATCTGCAAGGTTTGCTACCATTGAGGCGTGTCTTTATACAAGTCACATTTTAAGCCTTCCGAACAGGGTTTGGACGTTCTGATAAAAGGCCGAATGCTTGCTTCGGGTGAAGAGCCATCTCATATGGTTGAGAGGCTTGTTGATGCGCTCGTCGGCGTGGAAGATCAGTTTGGAACGAGTGAACAAGATAAAAAAAATATGGCCGAAGAACTCGGTCATCTTATTGATGATAGATATGTGGTGATGAGTACGCCGATGATCACCAATGCTGGCCGGTTTGTTGATAAACCATTATCCGCTTGTACGGTGCCACCCCTTGATCTTGCACATGATGATATACAACATATTCGCACTGTGGTGACACATATGCACGAAGATGGCATGGGGACAGGGTTCAGCCTCAACGGCTTGGCTGACCCTGTTGGAGTATTGAAAATGCTCAATACAATCGCAGTGCAAAGCGCCCGTTCTGGAAAGGAAGATCGGCCTGTCGGGAACATGGCCACGTTGCGGTTTGATGATGCCCATATCCTTGATTTTATTCGGGCGAAAGTTGCTGCCGATTATGGGGGTGAAAGTTGGAAGTTTAATATATCGGTTGATTGTGGATCCGAATTTTTTACACAATTAGACAGTGATGGTTTCATTACGTTGAATGACGGATCGCGACACACAGCAAAAAGCATATTTGATGAAATTGTTGTGGCTGCATACGCATGTGCCGATCCTGGTTTGATTTTTATCGACCGCATGGAAGCCGATAATCCCACTCCGTGTGTTGGGCATTATCTCACTACCGCTCCGTGCGCGGAAGTCGGTTTGGCGGCTGGGGAATCGTGCCAATTTGGATACATCAACGTCGCCGCATTCGCTGATAACCAAGGAATTCTTGATGTTGAAAAATTGAGGAGGGCCGTGCGTCTCATGACTCGTGTCCTCGATAATGCCTTGGATATTTCAATACACAATTATACCGAGACAGCCAATCGTACGGTCATGACTTTGAAAAGAAAAATAGGTGTCGGTATCTGCGGGTTGGCAGATCTCTTGGTAAAAATGAAACTGTCGTATTCGTCGGAGAAAGCGCGCAAGGTTGCATTGGACGTAGTCACACTGATTAATTTTGAGTCGAAACAAGCTTCGCATGAACTTGCCAAAACACGAGGTTCTTTCGGTGCTATGTCCGAAACCGTAGGTAATCGACATGCTGAAACGCCGTCTTTCATAGAGAGACGCTACGGAGCGCTGGAGTCGGCATACGTGAGCACGCGAGAATGGATGGAATTGGCAGAAAAAATCAGGACTGAAAAAATGTTGCGGAACGCGTCTACTATTGCGTTGCCTCCTACGGGCAGAAGCGCCTTGGTCATTGATGCTTCTACGGGTATAGAGCCTATTTTTTCCGCGGATACGTATCTACGGCTTCATCCGGATTTGCTACAGGAGCTCTACCCGTATATTGAGACCGCTACTCATATAACGCCCATGGATCATTTGCGTATGGCGGCTGTTTTACAGAAAGGAGTGGATGAGTCAATTTCAAAAACAATAAACATGGCGCCAGATGCTCCGAAAGAGGATATTGACGAGATATATAGAGCCGCCTGGGATTTTGGGCTCAAGGGTGTGTCAGTGTATCGGGAAGGTTCCAAAATGATGCAACCCAAGCATCTTTCATAGATCAAAACGTAGATTAAAATCGAGCCTTTTCTCGCATGAGCAAGTTGGTAATACTTTTCTTGACGATCATATCTTGTGTTATGCCATGCCCATCCAGATAGGCAAGTAGATTTTTTTTCGCTTCTTCGATGGTATTTTGGGTTGCCATAATCTCTACTTCTATGGCAGGTTGAAAGTCTGCTATATCTTCCAAACAGACGTGAACGCCGGCATCGTCAAAGGAATATCGCTGTTTGCGCAACTCAAAATATTTTTTGAATCCAATTGTTTTGAGGATTTGTTCTGCCTGGTCAAATGAAGATATACCGATCTCATGTTCGAGCCAGGCATTGTGATCACCTTCAGAGCGGATAATCTTGGTATTCATACTACTTGTTTCAGCATCGCCTTCGCGTTCGCTTCGCAACCTCAAGCTGTATGAACCGACCTTGTTCATTTCAATCTCCTTGAAAGAAGTTACCGATTGAGAACAAAAGTACGCATCTACGATAGTGAGTGGCCCGCGGATAGTGTGTGCTGGAGATGCAGCGGCCTGTTCGCGTATCCGTGTAAATATGTCACGGGATATGAGCGCTCGAAATTCTACTTCATGATTTTTATCCGTCATGGAAATATAGTAGCATTCTGCCATGATTAAAAAAAGCGACCCTGCGGAAGGTCGCCCTGAAACTGCTGGTTGCTGGAGGGGTTGATCACAAACCTAGAGAGCGGATGATCCCGACGCATACGGATACGCACTGGTCAGAAGATAGATGTCCGGTATCCAATGCGACAAAGGGAACCTTGTATTTGAGAATGGTCCGGTAATAGGCGGCGGCGATCGCTTCTTGCTTGTCGATCATCTGCTGATCCCGTACCGTCAATCCACGACTGTGCATTCTCGGTATTTGGAGTTCCGCGTTCAACGAAAGCAGGATGGTGAGATCCGGCTCGATGATGTCTCTGAAATCAGACCGTCGTGCCTGTACGCCGAGAATCTCGTGATAGATGATAGTTGTCAGCCAGTAGCGGTCAACTACCACATGTTTCCCGTCATCCACAAGTCTGCGAATATCGTGTGAAGCCTCGATGACCCCCGCCTTATAGTAGTCATACTTCTCGGCTGGGGAGGCGTGGCGATCAATTTTGTCACGTGATGTTTCGTAGTGCTCGGGCGGCGTCCTGAAGGCGACTGCCCCTAGGGCGTCTGCCAGCAGAGGACACAGTGTTGATTTGCCGGTTCCGTCTGCGCCTTCGATTACAATGAACATATAAATCCTTGGGTTATGTGTATGCCCGAGTACGCTCGGGTAATTACGAATAATAATACAAAACTACTTTTTGTCAATAACTAATTGACTTTTAGTATCAGTCATGATATATATTTTCTAGTCCGCTCAATACACAATTTGCTATGAATCTATTGTTTCTTCCTCAAGATTTTCTTGATTTGAAAGCGCGCCGGGACTACATCTCCGGCAAACACCGCGAAGCAGGTGCCGCCTGCGGCGAAGCTTCCGAGCAAGGAGAATCCTTCGCTGGTCACGATAACGCTCCGTTTGAAGCTGCGATGCTGGACATGAACATCCGGTCGCGCATGCTTCGTGAAGTCGATAACATGCTCAATCGAGCCGTCAGCTTCAGTCCTGAACCAAATGATGGGTCCGTAAAATTTGGACGCATGGTGTTGGTCAATGATGTTACTCACGCTGAGTCTACATGGTATCTGGTCGGCAGCCCATGGACTCAAAGAACAGGTGAGGGCCACTCACAGAGTGATCCTTTGCCCACGTCCTACATGAGCCCGATCGGCCGTGTTCTTCTCGGCCACAAAATCGGTGATGAGGTTCACTTTCAGAAACGCACGTTGAAGATCCTTGAGATTCACTGATATCGAAAGGAAAGCGCGCCGCCCTTCACGGGGTGGCTTTTTTAATGTTGGCTCCGCGGCCAGGGATCGAGGCTTACAGCCTCAGTACACCTTTCGCATCGTACTCGCCTTCGGCTCCGTGCGATATGCTCAAGGTTTTCGATCCCTGTCTCGCAAAGCACGAAGGTGCTTTGCTCGCTCCGCACGTATTGAAAAAACCGCACTGATGTGCGATTTCTTCAATACGTGCTCCGCGGCCAGGGATCGAACCTGGGACATCCTCGTTAACAGCGAGGCGCTCTACCGGCTGAGCTACCGCGGAATAATTTCGACTATTTTGAACCAACCATTCAATAACCGAACATGACAAAATGTAGCATATATCACCGGGTAAATCAAAAGCTTTCAAACAAGTGCTAATGGATTATTTCCATAGAAGGCAAGAACTGGTATACTATATTTATGAATATTCATATCAAAACAACTAACATCACTCTGACCGATGCGATTTCTGACTATGTGAACAAACGATTGGAGAAGCTCGAAAAGCTTACGAGTGATGATCCGTCAGCGCAGTGCGACCTTGAGCTTGGCCGTACAACTGCTCATCACAACAAGGGTGAAGTATTCAAGGCGGAAATCCATCTTGTTGGCGCGGCCGGCCTCAATATTTACACCAGCATAGAGAAAGAGGATTTGTATGCGGCTGTGGATGCGGTTCGCGATGCGGTATTGAACGAATTTACCGCAAGCCGCAAAAAGCACGCTTCGCGCATCCGGCGCGGCGGGGCGCGTATAAAAGATATGATGAAGGGGATGTGGCCGTGGGGCAATTAATAACCTAGGTAAGCATCTTGTATGAATAAAAAAAAGTTTTTTAGTTTGGCGGAATTGAGACAGCCGGTAAATCAGTGGCTGTGCATTGCCTTTGTAGGTATCTTTTTCTTTTGGACCATGCTCTACTATTTTACTCAAAAAGCCGAGGCTATCGGAAGATCCTTCAACATCGCTGATTCGAGAAGCTATTTGGTTGAATAACCATTTCGAAAATCAGCATAACTCATCTCTTTTCCTCCCTCAGGAATAATTTTTTCTATGATAAGTTTTCCGTCGCTATAAGATGCTGATGTAATTTTAATACGGATTTTTTTGCCGTTACGCTCGATGAAAAAATATGCTTGCGGCCATTCGTGATAGGCCTGAATTTTGCGAAAATTGAGATATGGGTCGGCCGCGAGGTCTATGAGACCATCTTCCTTGGTCATTTTTTTGGTATAGGTTGCCGCGCCGTGATCCTGTTCCTTTTTTGTAATTGCACCAGATATCCAATCAGGAAGAATCATAGCGAGTAGCTGGGCGCCTTCGCGGGCCATGCGCTCCTCAAACTCTTCATAGGTCGGCCATTCGGAGATGTTAGTTTCTTTTTGGGCAATGATGGGGCCATGATCCATCTCCTCGTCTATCTCCATAATTGAAACACCGGTATTTTTTGTATCATCTAGAATGGCTGATTGGAGAGGGGAGGCGCCGCGATATCGCGGAAGAAGAGAGGGATGTATGTTGAGGGTTTTGTGCGGTGGAATATTGATGAGCGCGGCAGGAAGTATTTTGCCATATGAGGCCACAACAAAAATATCGCACGGATCTTTCTTCAATGATTCGATGACATCTCTGTCGATGGTCTCGGGGTCGCGCACGGGGATATTTTTTTCAATAGCCCATGTTTTGACGACATTTGGGGTCAGAATAAGTTTGCGACCTCGGGGCTTGTCGGGTGTTGTCACTATATATGTTGGCTTTAGGTGGAGCGCATAGAGCTCATCCAGTACGATCACGGAAAAGCGAGAAGAGCCGAAAAAAGCGAAGGTGTTCATAATTTTTTCTGCAGCTCCTTAATCTCCTCATCGCTCATCTCCCAAACTTCTTCCGCTTTATCAATAAAGAGGTCCCCTTCAAGGTGATCAGTCTCGTGCTGGAAAATCTGCGCCAAGAGTCCGCTGGTGCCACGCTCGATCTTTTCTCCCTTTTCGTTATATGCGCGAAGTGTGGCGCGTGTCGAACGTTTTACTTTGCCATAGAGCCAGCGCACCGAGAGGCAACCTTCTTCCATCTCTTTCTTTTCCTTTGAGAGCTTGAGAATTTCCGGATTTATAAATACCAAATCGCCGCCTTCGCCGGTATATGTCTTGTCAGCTTGTCTAAGCAAGTTTCCCGACACAACGAATATGCGCAAAGGAACGCCGATCTGTGGCGCGGCAATGGCGATGCCGTCTTTTTGTAGAGACATAGCGGCCGACATGTCAGCGATGACTCCTGCGATTTTCGACGATGTGATCTCCGAAACGGGTACGGCTTTTGCCTTTTGGCGGAGTATGGGGTTATCCCGCTGGACAATATCTTTCATGTGACAAACTGTAACATGAGAACAAAGATTGGTCTACAACAATGTCTCAGGGTCGACTTTGATTTTGACGCCAGGCGGTAATGAGCGGAGCCTGTCTATGAGGTCAGAGTTGGGCCAGCCGCCTTCGGGGAGTTTGATGAGGCCATGGATGATGGAGTTGCCCCTCACGGTTGCAGTGAACGCTGGGAATATGTCAATCTCCCGAGGGTCCAAGAGTTCTTGGACTTCCGCCATGGCGGCGGCGATAGCATCTTTTTTTCCTTCGATGGTTATCTTGATCAGCGTTGAAAAAGGCGGATACATGAATTGCTTGCGCTCGTCGAGGGTCGAACGATAGAAATCGCTCAAGTTTCCCTTGAGGCCGTACTCGAATACTTTCTCATCAGCCTTGCGGGTCTGGATGAGTATTGATCGGTTGGACATGCTGCGCAGCCGCGTGATGATATACATGATTTTTTCCTGAATGCGGAAATCCGGCAAGGCAAAGAGGGAATCGATAGAGGCGATGGCGACATGGTCGACTTTTTCAGTGATATGGACTAGCGCCATTTCAGTGCCGAGCAGGATGCTTCCGGGTTTTGCGCGAAATTTTTCCAATGTGGCCTCCATTTGTGAGTCCGTCTTTGTTGTGTCGGCATCTATCTTGAATATGTCTATACTAGGGAATTCCTTTTCTATTTCTTCGTAGACGCGATCTATCCCAATGCCCAAGGGCGTCAGTCTCCAACTGTCGCATGTTTTGCACTTTTCAGTAGCGTCGCGCCGTTCGCCACAGGCGTGACACATGAAGAAATTTTTACCGGAATTTTTTGAGGTATGCAGGACCATGGGCGCGGAACACCGTGAGCAGGAGACAATGGATTCGCAATCACTGCAGATGGTTATCGGAGACAAGCCTCGACGCATAGTCAGGATAAACAGATGGGTACTGCTTTCCTGGTTGATGGCGATAAGCGCTTTGAGCTGAGGCGAGAGGATACGGAATGGGGCGGGAGAGGGCGCTTCGGATGCGTCGTGCGCCGATTCGGATCTCGTGTGCTGATCCGCTCTATCAATCTTCATGTCCACCAATATATCGTGAGCGTTTGATATGGATCTCCATTTGAAAGGGGAACCTTGGGCGATCTCGTGGGTATCAATCCTGTGCAGTGTTTCCGTGCGCAGCATGCTGTCTGCACGATAGACTGTCTGTTTTTGCTTGCGCGCAATGGTTTCGAGCGCATGGCGGATATCGAGATACGGCTGTTTCTGACTGATCCAACCGCGGCTGTTTTCGCGCTCGATGATGATCGTGTCAATATCGGAGCGAGGGAGAATGGCAAATGATCCAGTCGCTACAATGACTACTGGATGAGATGTTTCGGCTACGCTTTTCCAAGTATCGATGACAGCTTTTTTTGAAAGTTTGCTATGAAGAATGAAAATGTAGCCTTCAATCCCTTTGGTCAAAGCCAAAGTCAGTGTTTCTGCATCTTCGATCGTCGGCACGTATATAGCTACCGATCGCTTGCGAGCAAATTCCTGCCGGATGAGGCTGCGCCATGATCCGAGTCGGTCTTCATCGTCGCCTTGGATGGCGAAGGTTTCGTCGATGGAGGTTGATGTTTTTATTTCATTAAAAAATTGATTTTGTCGCACAGGCATGGCGATCTTGGAGGCATGTTCCATGAGCGTATCGGATACAAGGGTATCGATAATGGAGCCAACTGTGGCGGCGTAATATGAAGCCAGAATTTTACAGGCTTCCATGAACGGTGCCGGAAAAAATGCAGTCACCTTCACATTCCCGAGTTTTTTGAGCTGAAATGATGCATCCTTGATGTCACCTTTAAGGTCAGCGGCCGGGCGAATGTCTGTTACGATAGCGTGGATATTTTTTGACCTGAGCGGCACGGAAACGATGGCACCAACTGTTACGTCTGAAGTGGTGAAGTAGGACAGCTCATCAGCCACCTTTGAGCGGGTGAGCGGGATAACGGTGATGATGCTCAGTGGTTTCATTATCCTATTTATACTCTTTTTTCAGCTTTCTACAAATCCCTAAATGTCTCTATATGTGCCCCGATAGCGTTCAAGCGTTCCGCCAAATCTTCATACCCACGATTGATATTATAGACATTGCGCAACACAGAAGTGCCAGGAGCAGCCAACATGGCTAGCATAATGATCACCGATGGTCGCAGAGCAGGAGGTGCTGTCAGATCTACAGATTTCCATTGAGTTGGACCTTTTATATAAAACCGATGAGGATCAGCGAGGATGGTCTCTGCTCCAAGCTTGTCCAGCTCTTTATAGTAGGTCGCTCTCTCCTCATATGTCCAATCATGGATAAATGTTTGTCCCTCCGCAACTGCTCCAATGATGGCGAAGAAGGGAAGATTGTCCATATTAAGACCTGGATATGGTTGCGCATGGATTTTTTCTTCGAGTGCTACGAGTTTTGAGGGAAAAGTTTTGATGTCGACTAGATTTATTTTCCCATTTTCACCTTTGTAGGTGTCACTGATCTTGTACTTGAGCCCCATTTTTTCAAGTTTGAGAAGTTCGAGCTCCAAAAAGTCGATAGGGCATCGCTCGATAGTGATAGATGAGTCAGTGACAATAGAGGCCGTGATCAGAGACATTGCTTCTATAGGATCTTCACCCAAGGCATATTCGACAGGAAGATTGATCTCCTTTTTTCCATGCACAGTCAATGTGGATGTTCCAATACCTTCAACAGTTACCCCGAGAAGTTCTAGGTAAAAACAGACGTCTTGGACTTGATAGTTTGCAGAAGCAAATTTTATAACTGTTTTTTCCGGAATCCGAGCTGCTGCCATAAGCACGGTTTCGGTAACCGTGTCCCCAGCCTCATACAGAACGATCTCGCCAGCATGAAGGCCTTTGTGCACGATTTCATAGTGGTCAGATTTTGTTTCGATTTTGACACCGAGCTTTTCGAGTGCGTAAAAATATGGCTTGACCGTGCGTGATCCCAAACGGCATCCTCCAGCCTGGGGAAGATTGAATGAATTGAATTCATGGATGAGTGGTCCCATGAGCATGATCCCACCTCTGGTTTTTGCCATCTGCTCGGCAATCTTTTTATTTATTTTCTCTATGCCAATCTTTTTAGGAGGGGTAATGATGAGATCATTTTTCTTCCATTCTATTTTTGCTCCAATGCTCTCGAGCACTTCCACGATCCGGTAGACCTCCTCTATTTTGGGGGCATTCTTCAGAGTAGTTATCCCTTTATTCAAAAGCGCTGCGCACATCACTCCTACAGCGCCATTTTTTGAGGTACGGACTTTGATGGTTCCTGACAACCTGTGCCCACCTTCGATGCGGAAATTTACAGTGCCTTGTGGTGCGAGAGCAACTATCTCATGGTTGAGGGCCGCACTGATCTTTGACAGAGTTTCGGTGCTCAGATTTTGCTCGCCCTTTTCGATGCGCGCGATGACACTCTGGGTAGTGTCAGTTTTCTCTGCAAGCTCGGCCTGAGTCATGC
>CAZRRZ010000005.1:25489-35305 GCA_964602725.1 uncultured Candidatus Saccharibacteria bacterium
GCGATGACACTCTGGGTAGTGTCAGTTTTCTCTGCAAGCTCGGCCTGAGTCATGCGTCGATCCTCGCGGATCTTGGCTATCATCTGGCCGAGGTTGGATAAGGTTTTTTTCTTGGTGGGCATTGGGGTAATGGTTGATTACTTTTGTAGTTAGAACAATATAGCATATACGCTATGTATTATGCAATTGAAATGCTGGGGATAAATTAGAAAGGTACTTTGAGACGAAATCTATTGAACCCTCAGCCATTTGTGCTATAGTCAGACCTACCTATGAGCATTTTTTCTCCAAAACTTGGCATCGATCTTGGTACGGCAAATACCCTCGTTTTTTTGCCGGGGAAGGGAATCATCCTCAATGAACCCTCGGTTGTAGCTGTCTCTGAAGTTGATAAGAAAGTTTTGGCAGTGGGGAATGAAGCCAAAGAAATGGTTGGTCGCACTCCTGATAATATCGTGGCGTATCGTCCCATGAAGGATGGGGTGATAGCCGACTATCGCGTCACCGAAGCCATGCTCCGCTATTTCATCGACAAGGCGCTCGGTCGTTTTTCATGGTTCAAGCCTGATGTCATGGTTTCGGTGCCTGCCGGTATCACTTCCACTGAACGACGTGCTGTAGTTGAAGCCGCTCTTCGTGCCGGTGCAAAAAATGCTTATGTGGTCAAAGAACCCATCCTCGCCGCAATTGGTGCAGGTATCCCTATTCAAGAACCTCGTGGACACATGATTGTTGATATCGGCGGAGGTACTACGGATGTGGCGGTAATTTCTCTGGGTGGTATCGTTTCATCAACGTCGGTCAAATGTGCTGGAAATAAAGTAGATGCAGCTATCACTGACTATGTAAAGAAAACATTTAACCTAGCTATCGGTGAACATATGGCGGAGATAATTAAAATTACTATTGGTTCAGCGATTCCGCTTGATCAGGAGCTTTCCATGCAGGTCAAAGGTCGTGACTATATTTCTGGTCTGCCACGTTCGACCGAGATCAAGACAAATGAGATCGTAAAAGCCATCGCAGCACCACTCCGCGACATGATCAAAGCGATCAAGGATGTCTTACAAGAAACTCCGCCAGAATTGGCAGCGGACATTATTGATCAGGGTATTACGATGACAGGAGGTTCTTCGATGTTGAGAAATCTTCCTGAACTTGTATTCCGTCGTACGGGTGTGAAGGCGCAATTGGCGGAAGAGCCGTTGCTTTGTGTCGCAAAGGGGACTGGTATTGCGCTGGAACATTTGGATGTCTATAAGAAGACGATGATAACTAAGAGGTAGTGTTATAATTTGCTCATGGAGTTTAACCTATCCCACCACGCCTACTACATCACCGGCTCCGACTCTGTACGTGCCGATCTTCTTTCTATATTGGATAAGACGCATAAGATACAGGCACAAGCAAATCCTGATTTTTTTGATCGAGTGTACGAAACATTTGTTATTGACGATGCGCGCGAGGTGAAAACATTCCATGGGATGCGTCCGGTGACAGAGACGGGAAAGAAAATTTTTATTCTCCAGATGAACGGTATCACTATTGAGGCACAAAATTCTCTGCTCAAGCTGCTTGAGGAGCCGGCCGAATATGCACATTTTTTTATTGTTATTCCATCGGCGCATTTATTATTGCCGACGGTAAAATCGAGAATGAAGCGTATTGGAGAGGAAAGTGCTGCTAAGGGTAAGTCGCGCGAAACTAGTAGTGCTTATGTTACACCGGAACTTCTCAAGACTGCCCAAAAATTAGTCACTCTGAGCAAAGCCAAAAGGTTGGAAGAGGTGAAAAAGTTGATCGATGACATTTCAAAAGAAAAAAAGACCAAGCAGGATGCGATTGATCTCTTGAATGCAATTCAGGCGGTGGTGTATGCGGAGCGAGGTGCCAAAGAAGGGAAGTCGGCACTTCTGGCTATTGAACTGGCGCGAAATTATATCCATGATCGGGCACCGAGTGTGAAGATGTTGCTGGAGTATGTGATGCTGGGCATTTAATGCTATAATTGACTTACTACCAATTAATTTCCTCAATCATGGCCTACGACTTCAATCCTCTCAAAAAACAGCTTGCTTCCGCAGAAGAGTGGCTCAAAAAAGAGCTTCAGCAGATCAGGACCGGCCAAGCCAGCCCGGCCATTCTCGATGCGGTAAAAGTCGAAGTATATGGCGCTCCGATGGCCCTCAAAGAAGTTGCCAGTGTTACCATCGAAGGCGCGCGCGTACTGCGTATTGCTCCTTGGGACAAATCGCAGACCAAAGAAATAGAGAAGGCAATCACTATAGCCAATCTTGGCCTTTCGGTTGTCGTCGATGATCAAGGCCTTCGTGTCATGTTTCCAGAACTTACCGGAGAGCGCCGCCAACAGATCGCCAAGACCGCCAAAGAAAAACTCGAAGAAGCAAAGAAGCAGGTTCGCGGACACCGCGATGTCATCGTCAAAGATCTGCAGACCAAAGAAAAAGATGGCGATATGGGCAAAGATGATGCTTTTCGTGGTAAAAATGACACCCAAAAGCTTGTGGATGATATGAATAAAAAACTGGAAGAGATGTTCGCAAAGAAAGAAAAAGAATTATTGAGTTAATGAATCGAGAGTTCACATGGTCACTGCCATTATTTTCATCATAGTTCTCGCCGTCCTTATTTTCGTGCACGAACTCGGGCATTTTCTTACCGCACGTGCTGCGGGTATCCGAGTTGATGCATTCAAAATAGGTTTCGGCCCTCGTATCATTCACTGGAAAAGGGGTGAAACAGAATACGGCGTGAATCTTATTCCATTCGGCGGATACGTTAAAATCCATGGCGAAAATCCCGATGAAGAAGCCGTGAGCGGCAGAGATGCGAGCAGAAGCTTCGTCAACAAGCCGCGCTACAAACAGGTCATTGTATTGGTGGCAGGCGTCCTTTTCAATTTTCTTTTTGCGTGGCTTCTGTACACCGCCGGTTTTTTGTCTGGCGTAACGGCGACCAGCGACGGATTTGAGCAATATAAAGACAGTTTTACCAATGAGCGCATCATGGTGACCTATATTGAAAAAGGATCTCCTGCAGAAAAATCCGGGTTAGAAGTTGGCGACGTTATTCAGAGCGCTTCGATTGAAGATATTCAAAAAACTATTGGCGATAGCGCTGGTGCGCCGGTCCGTCTCTTGATCATTCATCAGGAAAAAAATAGTTCAGTAGATATAACACCAATAAAAGGGATCGTGGGTGATAAATATGCCGTTGGTATTGCCATGCAACAAGTAGGTGATTTGAAGCTATCATTCTTTCCGGCTATTTGGGAAGGTTTGCACTACACGCTGGTCATGATTCGCGAAACTGCCATTGGACTCTATACATTTATCGTGAACCTTTTCCAAGGCACGGCAAACTTTGCTGACGTGGCTGGTCCAATAGGTATCGCTGGTATAGTCGGTAACGCTGCGGATCTAGGATTTACGTATCTCATCATGATCACCGCACTCATCTCCATCAACCTTGGCGTCATCAACCTTATTCCGTTTCCAGCGCTCGACGGTGGCCGCACACTCTTTGTTCTCATAGAAGGTGTCATCCGCCGTCGTATCTCTATGAAGTTTACGAATATTGTGAATACTGTAGGGTTCGCACTCCTCATGCTTCTCATGATTGTGGTGACGTACAAAGATATAGCCAAGTTTTTCAAATAAACACCAGCTGAATAATTTCCTCATTTCCTGTATCATATAAGCCATGAAACAATCACACCTCTTTACCAAGACTCGTCGCGAAGCGCCAAAGGATGAGGTCGCAAAAAATGCGCAGCTCCTTATTCGTGCTGGATACATCAACAAAGAAATGGCGGGCGTGTATTCATTCTTGCCGCTTGGTTTGCGTGTGATGAATAAAGTCGTAAAGATTATTCGTGAAGAGATGAATTCTATTGGCGGACAGGAAGTCCATTTGACGGCGTTGCAGGACAAAAAAGTTTGGGAAACTACCAATCGTTGGGATGATGCTGTTGTAGATAACTGGTTCAAGACCAAACTCAAGAATGGGAGCGATGTTGGCCTTGGATTTACCCATGAAGAGCCACTGACCAACCTCATGAAGGACCACGTACGCTCATTCCGTGATTTGCCAAAGGCGGTCTATCAATTCCAGACCAAGTTCCGAAACGAAGAACGCGCCAAGTCTGGCATCATGCGTGCGCGTGAGTTTTTGATGAAGGATCTATATTCATTCAATGTTGACGACAAGGCCCATCAAGATTTTTATGAAGAAGCAAAAAGGGCCTATGTCCGCGTATTTGATCGCCTCGGTCTCGGTGGTCAAACATATGTCACGTTTGCATCAGGAGGTTCATTTGCGAAATATTCACATGAATTTCAGACTATTACAGATGCCGGAGAAGACATTATTTATGTGCATGAAGGAAAGCGCTTAGCAGTGAACAAGGAAGTCTTGAATGACGAGGTGCTGAATGATTTGAGTATTTCAAAATCTGATCTTGTTGAAAAGAAAGCGGTTGAGGTCGGAAATATTTTTAGCCTCGGTACAAAATTTTCCGATGCGCTTGGACTCAATTACAAAGATGCAGAAGGTAGGAATAAACCAGTTATTATGGGCAGTTATGGCATTGGTCCTGGTCGTGTCATGGGAACGATTGCCGAGCTTTGGTCAGATGACAAAGGTCTTGTCTGGCCAGAATCTGTCTCACCATTTGCGGTACATCTCGTCGCATTGTTCGACACCGAAGGCGCTGTCAAAAAAGCAGCCGATGAATTGTATGAGCGACTGACAAAAGAAGGCGTCGAAGTTCTCTATGATGATCGTGATGAAACTGCGGGAACAAAGTTTTCGGACTCAGATCTCATTGGCATTCCAAAGCGCGTAGTTATCAGCGCAAAAACTCTCAAAGAAAATGGCGCGGAAACAAAAGATAGGAGAACGGGGAAGGTGGAAATGATCGGAATTGCTAATCTCTAGTCAGTTACATAGTAGAATAAGATGGTAATTATTATTGGTAACTGTCAATTACCCGATTTTCTTGTTTATGATAGTCTTCAGTTATGACGTTCAAAGAGCGAAAAGAACAATTTCTCGGCAAATTTTCCAACGATATTGGCATCGATCTCGGTACCGCCAATACGCTTGTCTACGTGCGCGGAAAGGGCATTGTTGTGAACGAACCATCTGTCGTCGCGGTCAACCAAAAGACTGGCCAAGTGGTCGCGGTGGGTCAAGTCGCCAAAGATATGCTCGGCCGTACGCCGGCGCATATTACCGCAGTGCGCCCGCTTGTTGATGGTGTCATTTCAGATTTTGAAGTTACCGAGGAGATGCTCTCCTACCTGATGCGCAGAGCAGGCGAGTACATGCCCAAAAAATTCCTAGGACCACGAGTGGTTGTAGGAGTTCCCTCGGGCGTCACCAATGTCGAAGTCCGTGCTGTACGTGATGCCACAAAGAACGCGGGCGCGCGGGAGGTGTATATAGTAGAGCAGCCCATGGCGGGAGCTATCGGCATCCGACTACCCATCCATGATCCAGTTGGTAGTATGATCATCGATATCGGCGGCGGAACCACAGACATAGCGGTTATCTCGCTCGGCGGTATTGTCCGTTCAAAAAATCTCAAGATTGCCGGCGACAAACTCAACAACGACATCATTTCCTATATCCGCAACGAATTCAAAATACTTATTGGAGAAACTACCGCCGAGCAGGTTAAAAAAGATGTGGGTGCGGTTCTTCCGGGAGAGCCGCTTGAGACGACTATTCGTGGTCGTGATCTTATCACTGGGTTGCCGCGCGAGGTTATCATCACTGATTCGGATATTCGCGAAGCCATCGGTCAGTCCATCGACATTTTGCTTGAAGCCACAAAAGAAGTACTGGAAACAACGCCGCCTGAAATCTTGGCAGATGTCATGAAGCGGGGCATCCATCTCGTAGGAGGAGGTGCGCTTATCAAAGGTCTCGATGTGCTTTTGCTCGAAACACTCAACATTCCTATAACTATCGCAGAAGATCCGCTCACTGCCATTGCTCGGGGAGCAGGCATCATCCTCGAAGACTTGGATAAATATCGTAGTGTACTCATTGAAAGCGAAGATGACCTACCTTCAAACACATAAGCGTCCATATCAACGCCTCAAACAAACTATCAGTTTGATAGTTGTCTTTATTATACTCATTATTATAGTCATCCAGCTCACCTTGCCGCATGTTTTTCCGGGATTGTTCACCGCCATCGCACGACCGTTCTGGCGCACTGAATTTTCGATAGAGAGCGGCTCATTGGATGCCCCCGAAGCATTGCTACAAGAGAAAGAATCATTGCTACGCAAATTGTCAGAGGCCCAAGTTCGCATCGATACTATTCAAGCTATTGAACAAGAAAATGCTGAATTAAAAGTTTTGCTTGGCCGAGAACCTGCAGCCTCTGCTTTAGCATCCGCAAGTACCACGCCAACTTACTCAAAAACTTCCACCGAGGCAGGGAAACAAGGGATTTTGGCCGCCGTCCTCAAGCGTCCGCCGTTTGCGGCATATGATGAATTGATTATTGATATTGGCGTGGACCATGAACTTGCCACAACGAGCCTAGTCTACATTCCTGGAGATGTACTCATAGGACGGGTTATCGATGTTCTTGGCACGACCGCAAAAGTCAAATTATTCTCCTCGTCCGGCGAATCATATTCAGTATTTATTGGCCCGACACATTCGGTTGCTACAGCTGTCGGACGTGGTGGCGGACAGTATGAAGCCCAAGTTTCCAGTGACACCGTAGTTGAAGAAGGGGATTTTGTTTTGAGTTCCTTTTTGAACGATAAACCATTTGGCGTTGTACGGGCGGTTTTGCTTGATCCTACCCAGCCGTTCAAAACGATTCTATTTGCGCCACCAGTCAATATATACCAACTCAGATGGGTATTGGTTAAAAACAATGAATAGTAGAATTATACTACGGTTTTTTGCCGATATAATCATTATGGTCTGTGTCATTCAGGGTTGGTGGATTGTGGCCTTGCCCGTCGTCTTTGTTTCATCGTGGAGATTTCCACTATTCATAGAAATACTCATTGCCGGTGTAGCATACGATTCGTTATTCGGATTTACAGCGCATAGCGGGCTGTGGGGATACGTTGGTACTATAACCTCCATTGCGATCTTGGGTTTGACACTTTTTTTCAAGAGTATATTGCGAAAATAGGAGACCATGTTAAATATGGTACTATTCAATTATGCCGTTTTCATGGAAACAACTGGCTTTTTGGCGCCGACACAAACGCCGTCGGATTGTTGAAATAGCCCCTGATGAAGTTATGCTCGATTCGAGTAATTTGGGCAATTTCGACACGTCGCAGTTCGAGGGGCGTCTGGAAAAACCTATTTCGAAAGTGACTCTCTATTCCGTGGCTGGCATATTTTTCATACTGGCGTTAGTTTTTTTGATTCAAGTCTGGAATTTGCAAGTCACTCACGGAGAGGAGTATAGGATCCGAAGCGAGAGGAACCTCCTTCGCCCAGTCCCTATATTCGCCGGCCGAGGAATAATCGAGGATAGAAACGGCGTCTTGTTGGCATGGAACTCTCCATCGAACAAAGAATTGATAACTACCGAAGATGTGGTTGCTATCCGCCAGTATGCAACGTCTACAGGATTGTCGCATGTCATGGGATATGTTCAGTATCCGTCGAAAGATAAAAATGGATTTTATTATCAAGACGACTTTGAGGGAGTGGCCGGGATTGAGAACTATTTTAATGACCAACTGCAGGGAGTGAACGGTTCGCGGCTTATTGAAGTCGATGCCCGAGGAAATATCGTATCTCAAAATGTCGTCCGTCCGCCACAGCAGGGACATGGCGTCACGCTGTCTATCGACAGTCGCGTGCAGTCTGCCTTGTATGAAAACATAAAAAATATTACTGATAGAGTTGGCTTTACCGGCGGGGCAGGAGTCATTATGGACATACATACAGGGGAGATCATATCGTTGACCAGTTATCCCGAATACAGTTCGCAAGTGATGTCTGATCGCGTCGACACCCTGAAAATCAAGGAACTCCTTACGGACAAAGACTTACCCTTTCTCAATCGTGCAGTAGATGGTTTGTACACACCAGGATCGATCGTGAAGCCGTATGTCGCGCTTACGGTGCTGAATGAAAATATTATCGAGCCGGACACAGTCATTGTTACAACAGGTTCGGTCTCGATTCCGAATCCCTACGATCAGACCAAGAGTACACTCTTTAAAGACTGGAGAAACAACGGTTCGGTTGATATTCGGCATGCTCTAGCAGTCTCATCTGATGCTTATTTTTATATTGTCGGAGGCGGATACAAAGATCAGAAGGGTGTGGGAATCGTTACCATAGACAAGTATCTCCGTATGTTCGGTCTCGGCGCCCACATACCTGAGTCATTTGTCCGAGGAAAAGCCGGTATTATCCCCACTCCCGAATGGAAAAAAGCAACATTTAATGAAGATTGGTACATCGGAAATACCTATCACACATCTATTGGTCAGTACGGCTTTCAGGTGACAGCAGCGCAGATGGTTCGAGCCGTTGCCGCTCTTGCCAATAATGGCAAACTGCTTGTCCCTCATATTCTAAAAAATGACCCGCAGGAAGTTGAAAGGATCATTGATGCAATTCCTACAAAATATTTTACTGTCGTCCGCGAAGGAATGCGTCTTTCTGTGACTGAGGGAGTAAGCCGGGTCTTGGATACCCCGTATGTCAAAGTTGCGGCAAAGTCGGGAACTGCAGAACTAGGAGCATCCAAGGAGAGAGTAAACTCATGGATCACCGGTTTTTGGCCTTATGAAAATCCGCGATATGCTTTTGCAATAATCCTTGAAAAGGGGTCGGTACACAATCTCGTCGGCGCCGCAGTGGCCCTAAGGCAGCAGCTGGATTGGATGAATGAGCATACCCCCGAGTACTTCAAGTAGTGCTACGCAGTCAGTTGAATTCAGTGGCCTGTATGTTAGACTACATGTAATCGCTTACTAATAAGTGTTTTTTATTTTTATGTCTACTGAACCACAATATCTAACCAATGAAAAGTTTACTGAGCTCAAGAAAGAGCTGGAACACCTGAAGACAATCCGGCGCAAGGAGGTTGCGGATCAACTGGAATACGCTAAAAAGCTCGGCGATCTTTCGGAGAACGCTGAATACCACCAAGCACGCGAGGATCAAGCAGAAGTCGAGGACCGTATCGGCCGTCTTGAAAATCTTCTCAAAAATGCGACTATCATGACTGCTGGCGGTGGGGATGTCATTTCAGTAGGCTCCACAGTTCGCCTGACTAAAAAAGGTGAAAACAAGTCGTATCTGTACACGATTGTCGGATCCGAAGAGGCCGATATGACGCAGGCAAAAGTGTCCAATATGTCACCGCTCGGTTCAACGCTATTGGGACACAAGACTGGCGACATTATCAACGTGACGACTCCAAAAGGCACAGTCAGCTATACTATAGCCGCTCTCAAATAATTTAACCTATACCCTTATGGCCTCACTCGATGAACTCCGTGCAACACGTCTCGCCAAGTTGGACCTCTTGAAGAAAGCGGGCATGGAGGCGTATCCGGCAAAAGTTCCACGGGATCACTGTCTCAAGGATGCAAAGGCAAATTTTGCAGAATACGAGAAGTCCCAAAAGGTAGTTAACCTTGCGGGCCGTATCATGGCTATTCGCGGTGCTGGAGCTATTGCGTTTGTTGTCCTTGATGATGGTAAAGCTACATTCCAAGCGGTGATCAAAAAAGATGTTTTGAAGCCTGATTTGTTTGAATTGTTCACAAATGCCGTAGATAT
>CAZRRZ010000006.1:0-34578 GCA_964602725.1 uncultured Candidatus Saccharibacteria bacterium
TATGTATCAAAAGCATTTTAGAGGCGGAAGCCATAGTGGCGCCGCCAAACAGTTCAATTACCGCAAGCCAGCAGGACGCGGGGCACCTCACGCAGGTGGCCGTGGTCATTCAGGCGGTCGTGGTGGAAACCGTGGCGGTCGTGGTGGTGGATTTTCAAAATACATTGACGTCTCAAAGTTCGTCAACAAGGCAGTTATTACCGAAAAGACCGAGCACTTCACGCCCGATCATGCTTTTACAGATTTTCTCATCGACACACGTCTCAAAACAAATATTGCCACCAAGGGATACTTTGTACCGACTCCTATTCAGGACAAGATCATTCCGCACATTTTGCGCGGCTTGGACGTAGTTGGTATTGCCAATACTGGTACCGGTAAGACTGCGGCATTTCTTATTCCTCTTATCGATAAGATTCTCAAAAATCCAAAGGAGAAAGTCATGATAATTGTGCCGACACGCGAACTGGCACAGCAGATCGAACAAGAGTTTATGGGTTTTGCAAAGCATATGGCACTATGGTCAGTCTGTTGCGTCGGTGGGGCTAGCATCATTCCGCAGCTCAAGGCTCTCTCACGTCAGTACAATTTCGTCATCGGTACACCAGGACGTTTGCGTGATCTCATCGAACGTGGCAAGATTCGCCTCTCTGAATACTCAACTGTAGTTCTCGACGAAGCAGATCGTATGTTGGACATGGGATTCATTGCCGACATCAAGTTCATGCTAGCGGGTATGAATAAAGTTCGTCACACCTTGTTTTTCTCAGCCACCATGTCTCCGGAGATCAAAGCACTTATTTCACATTTCCTCAAAGAGCCAGTCAGTATCTCGGTCAAGACTGCAGATACAGCACAGTCTGTAGATCAAGACATCGTTCGTGTTCCAGTTGGCAAAAATAAATTGGATGTCCTCTCGGATCTCCTCAAACAGCCGGGATTTACCAAGGTTATTATTTTCGGCAAGACCAAGCATGGTGTGCAGCGCTTGGCCGAGGATCTCTTGAAGCGTGGATTCAAAGCAGAAGCGATTCACGGCAACAAGAGCCAGGGACAGCGTATGCGTGCTCTCAAGTCATTCAAGGATCATCAGGTCCAGATTTTGACTGCGACCGACGTTGCGGCACGTGGATTGGATATTTCAGGCATCACTCACGTCATCAACTTCGATATTCCAGCAACCTATGATGACTACGTTCATCGCATCGGTCGTACTGGCCGTGCAGGTAAGCAGGGGAAAGCGCTGACGTTTGTGTAGTTCATCAGGAGACCTGTTGTGAATTAAAATTCCAATAGTATAGCTCACGTATGTAGTAAATAGAAATAAAAAAGCCCGCCTCACGAGGAGACGGGCGAGTTGCGTTGTTGCCCAAAAGGGCGTCAGGCGTGCTCAAGCATCAATCCTCGTACCATGAACGGTTGCAGTATTACCCCAGTCTGTCCAACGTATCCTTGTGGCAATAGGATTGCATTGCCGCAGCCGGGGAGTTTGAAACGCAATGAGTTGGTATCTGATGCTTCGCGCGGTATGCCACTCAACATGTAGTCAAACTCGACAGTGAGACGTCGCGGATCCTCACAAATTTCCCACATGCGCGAGCACTGAGGTCCGCCGCCGGAATCTTTTTGGGCGCACCACCCAAGTATAAATGTAAATCGTTGGTTGCTGTCTCCCATCATCATACGGGCAATGGGACCGCCATAGCGCATCATTCCAGTGTCAACTTCAAGGTACCCTCGTTGGAAGCGTTCAGCTTCAAGTACTTCTTTCCAGATCATAAATAAGTGTCTCCGGTAGATTGTTCATACTGATAGTACCTCGGCCAAGGTTTTTGTCAATTCACATGCTATAATTTTCTCCATGCAGAACATTCACGAACTCGAGCAGATCATTGATGGTGATGTTGATCGAGATGAACGTCCGCTGTATCTTGCCAGTCATGATGCCAGCATCTTTGAAGTTCGTCCCGAGGTGATCATTCGACCAAAACATGCTGCTGATTTACAAAAGATTGTCAGATACATCTCGGATCGTGGCGGCATGACATTGACCGCTCGCGCGGCGGGAACAGATATGACCGGCGGACCACTCACGCAGTCTATAGTTATTGATTTTCTCAAGTATTTTAACCGTATTATTTCTGTAAAAGAAGGACGAGCTGTTACCCAGCCCGGTGTTTTTTATCGTGATTTTGACAAAGCGACAGTCGCTACTGGGCAGATTATGCCGAGTTACCCAGCCTCACGCGAGCTCTGCACTGTTGGAGGCATGGTGGCGAATAATTCAGGGGGAGAAAAGACCTTGGCTTATGGTAAAACAGAAAGATATGTAAAACGTATCAAAATGGTTTGCGCGGATGGAAAAGAGTACGAATTTACTCCACTGACATTTTCCCAGCTTGAGCAGGCCAAGAAATTTCCCACATTTGAAAGCGAAGTGTACAGAAGGATGCACGACCTTATCAGTGATAATTACGAAAAGATTCAGGCCGCGCGTCCCATCGTCTCAAAAAATTCCTGTGGCTATTATCTGTGGAATGTCATGGACAAACAGAAGGGGACTTTTGATCTGACTAAACTTATCGTTGGCTCGCAGGGGACCTTGGGACTCATTACCGAAATAGAATTTGCGCTCATAAAGCCCAAACCGTACTCACGTCTTCTCATCGTCTTTTTGAAAGACTTGAAACTACTCGCCCCAACAGCCGCGCACATCATGAAATTCAAGCCAGAAAGTTTTGAGTCCTATGATGATCACACCTTCAAGATTGCTCTGAAATTTCTACCACAACTCATGAGGCAGATGGGTGGTAATATTTTCAAACTTGGTTTTTCATTCATCCCAGAAATGTGGGCAGTTCTACGTGGCGGTGTGCCAAAGCTGGTGTTGATGGCTGAATTTACTGCAGAGACCGAAGCCGAAGCTTTGCGCATGGCCAATGAAGCGCGCGATTCACTCAAAGAATTGCACGAAGAATCACGAGTTACTCAAGATGCTGCTGATGCTCATAAATATTGGGTAATTCGCCGTGAGAGTTTCAATATGCTACGTCATCACGTGAAGAAACTTCGTACGGCGCCGTTTATTGATGACTTTGCCGTGCCGCCAGAAAAGCTGACCGAGTTTTTGCCAGAACTCTATACGATCCTTGATCAATACAAATTGACCTATACAATTGCGGGGCACATTGGCGACGGTAACTTCCATATTATTCCACTGATGGATCTTCATGAAGTTCATTCGCATGAAATCATCAAAGAATTGCTAGTGAAGGTCTACGAATTGGTGCATCGATATCAAGGCACGATTACCGCCGAGCATAATGATGGCATGATACGCACGCCATTTGTAAAGATGCAGTATGGTGAAGACATGTACAAGCTTTTTGAAGAAGTGAAGAAGATTTGGGATCCGAAGGGTATTTTCAATCCAGGCAAAAAGGTGGGGGGAAGTTGGGAATACGCCGTGGGGCATATAGTGAAGTGATCCTCTGGTTTCTGTGGATAGAGGATATAGAAATATACGCGGCAAAGTAGTATACTTATGGCACGGATATGACCGCACAGTACGAACTTATTTTCATATTCTTTTCCGTCATAGTTGGTGTCATTTCAGCGGCGTATTTTTATATTTCCACGGGAACTTTTGAACATTTGCACCTCTTACAACGCCCGATCAAGTGGATTGCTGGGGGTATTTTCCTGATTGCGCTTGGTGTTTTGACGGCAGCCTTTATCTCATACGAAGAACAGCAGGGATTCCAACTCTACTTCTACGAGCTTCCATTGCAGGTTCTCTTTTATATCATTTATATCATAGGATCACTGGCGATCTTGTTTGGTGCCCGTCAATTTACCTACCGTCCACATGGTCATGCAGATGTTGTCGATGTTTCTCTGCAGAGTAAGTAGCCTCATTACTCGTATCTCAAGGCCTCGATCGGATTGAGGCGCGACGCTCTGCGTGCGGGGTAATACCCAAAGACAATGCCGATCAGTGCGGATACGCCAAAAGCCAATGCTACTGAAGTAGGGGAAATTTGTGTTTGGAGGATACCAAGTGCGGTGACTATGTACGAGGCGGTCCAACCGAGTATGACACCGATGGCGCCCCCGATCAATGTAAGTGCTACAGCTTCAGTCAAAAATTGTGTATTGATATCATGACGCTTTGCGCCAATAGCCTTGCGCAAGCCAATCTCCTTGGTGCGCTCCGTGACAGTCGTGAGCATCATGTTCATGATGCCAATACCTCCAACAAGGAGTGAAATGCCAGCCACAGCCGCAAGAAGTATGGTGAAAGTTCCTGTAACACTTGAGGCGGCGGAGACGATGTCAGCCTGATTGAGGACGTTAAAATCAGCATTGGCCGCCACAGATATTTTGTGGCGTGACATCAGGAGGGCGGTAATGTCCGCCTGTACTTGGGTCATGGCCTCGGCGTCGCTCGCAGATATGCTCAAGGATGTTACATACGTCGAATCACCCAAAAGGAACAGTTGTGCGGTCGAAAGAGGGATGTACACGGTGTCATCCTGATTGCCAAAGCCGCCACTGCCTTTTGATTTTGTCATACCGATGACCTTGAATTCCATGCCGTTGATACGGATGCTCTGGCCTACTGCCTCCGCATCCACCCCAAATAAATCGTCTCTCACGGTGGGTCCGATGACGGCAACCTTTGAACGACCGGCTAGGTCTTGGCTAGAAATGAATGATCCCTCATCCATGGTGACGTTGTGAACGTGTATATATGCAGGTTCAGAGCCGATAACAGATGTATTGGTGTTTGTTCCCTTGGCAGTGATCTGATATCGACTGCTTATCTCTGGAGAAATGGCACCAATGTTGGCGACTTCGGCAGAAATGGCGTCGATATCCTTCATGGTCAGTGTCTTTGCTGAACCACGTCCGGTCGATGCTCCATAGCCAAAGTTTCGAGTCGCACCAGGGGAGACGATGATCAGGTTGGACCCAATGGATTCGATGCTTGATTGGATGGCGCTTTGGGCGCCTTGGCCAATGGAGACCATAGTTATAACCGAACTTATGCCAATGATGATACCGAGCATGGTTAGTGCCGTACGCACTTTGTTGGCGGTCAGGGCGGAGAGTGTCTCGTGAAGTATGTCGGATGTGGTCATGGAATGGTGTAGATTACGTGTTTTGTTTGATGATACGCTTGGTGTGGGCGCCGCTGTCCTCTACAATTTTTCCATCACGAATATGGATAATCCGGTCCGCATGTTCTGCCACATCTTTTTCATGAGTAATCAGGACAATTGTTCGACCAAGTTCTTTGTTAAGACGCTGGAATGTTCCAAGTACGATGTTGCCGGTCTGTGTATCGAGGTTGCCCGTTGGCTCATCAGCAAGAATAAGCGTTGGGTTATTGACGAGGGCGCGAGCGATGGCGACACGCTGGATCTGCCCGCCCGATAACTGGTTTGATTTGTGATTGAAGCGATCTTCGGTCATGCCGGCGCTCATGAGAGCCGCGTAGGCGCGCTGTTCGCGTTCATGCGGAGGTATGCCTGCATAGATGAGAGGAAGTGTGACGTTGCGGAGTACTGTTGCGCGAGGAAGGAGATTGAAAGCTTGAAACACAAAACCGATCTGATTGCGGCGGATCTCAGCTAGCTCATCATCGGAGAGTTTTGATACATCATGTCCGTCAAGCTTGTACGTTCCTGAGGAGGGAGTATCGAGCGCGCCAAGAATATGCATCAACGTGGATTTGCCAGAGCCAGATGGTCCCATAATAGCGACGAACTCCCCGTCGTTGATCGTGAATGTTACGCCTTGCAACGCGTGCGTGGCGTTATCTCCACTCAAATATGTTTTGGTAATATGTTTTATTTCAATCATGTGTATGTATGCGCGTGCCGTTCTCTCATGCGGGTCTAGTTCCCTGGACGTACTACTGCCCGAGTTGCCCCTGTCGCGCCCCGATTGCCGCCCAAGCTGCTCAATATATTTGGCGTGGCTGTCGTAGCACTGCCTGCCGCAATAGTTCTCGTTACGACGAACTGTCCGCGCTCGAGACCACTTGTGATCTCGGTATTGGTATCGTCACTATCGCCAACCGTGACAAGAATCTGCGTTGGCGCTGTTGCTGATGATATCGTCACCATGCGGGCCTGTATACCATTGCTAGGTCGCGTGCTTGTTGCCATGGTTCGTGCACTTGTTGATGCTGTAGGAACAGGGAGTGTCTCGACATATTTTTTGTTGGCCTGTGTTTTCACGGCGCTTGATGGCACAATGAGTACGCCCGTTTTTTCCATGGTCACAATGCTGATATTTATACTCATTCCCGGTTTGATACGTTCGTCTGTAGTTGTGATGATAATCTTGACGTTGTATGACACGACACCCTGGGTAACTGTTCCTACGAGATCTACTTGTCCGACAGTGCCGACAGCGTTCAGTCCATCGATCGCGTCAAAGGTGATTTGTACCGGTTGGCCGGCTTTGACCTTGGCGGCATCAACTTCGTTTAGGGAGATGTTGGCGACTTTTTGATCACCGATAATGGTCGCAATCACCGTGCTTGCACCAGCTTGGCCGTAGACAGAGACGGGAATGCGTCCGACGACTCCATCAAATGGGGCGCGTATGAAATATTTTGCATATGTTTCCTCTGCTTGTTGTAGCGAAAGGCGTTGGCTTTGGATATCCAGATCCTCCGGGCCGGTTTGAAGGACGGCAAGTGAGTTGTTGCTACTTGTGATCGTGTTTTGTGCCGAGACGATACTCGTAAGATCGCTGTTCACCTGATTTGACCAGGTGACTACATTTGCTGATGCGGTGACAGCATCGCTCGCACTGTAATCTGGTTGTGATGTTATGACAAAATTTACGGCAGTTTGGAGATGTTGAAGAGCAACGGACATCATCTTTGCCGTAGCGAATGTATTCTCCATCAGAGCTTCAATACTTGAGGTGGCGCTTGTCCTGGTAAGATTTTTGTACTCGCTGGCGCTCATCTCATAGTGTACGATAGCTTTCTCATAACTGTTTGCCGCAACCTGCCTATAGGTAAGCCCCGTTGGTGATAAATACGAGGATTTTTGATCTGCCAAAAATCCTGAATGGTCATATAGGATGTCTTTAATGCCAGTAAGGACCGCCGGCATATCGAGATAAAATGTCGAAACAGAGTTGAAGCCGTCGTTATAGGCCTTGGTGACTGTATTGTGCGAGTTGACGATGTCGCCGGCTTTTGCTGGTTTGACCAGTTTTGCATAGGCGATACGTGCGCTTTCAAGATTGATCAATGCATCATGCGAGTCGATGGTTGCAAGCAGTGCGCCCTTGTTCACGTGTTGGCCGACAGACACATTGATAGCTTGGATTTTTCCCGA
Organism: uncultured Candidatus Saccharibacteria bacterium; assembly: GCA_964602725.1. Classification (GTDB taxonomy): domain Bacteria; phylum Patescibacteriota; class Minisyncoccia; order Phycocordibacterales; family PALSA-1337; genus C7867-002. The sequence goes on from CAZRRZ010000006.1 coordinate 7,368, forward strand.
AACTTCACTGGTCACGTCGAGCTGATTTTCAGCCGATACCTGACCGCTACCTGTCACGGTCTGAGTTATGGTGCCGATATACGCAGGGGACAGGACGTATTGTGGCGTCGCATTTGCAGTAAATGTTTTGGTGTAAATATAGTATCCGACGCCAATAATGATAATAAGTATGATGATACTACTCATTTTGTGAGAAGATATCCATGTTTTTACTCGTGCAAAAAATGATAGTTTTTTCATGGGTGTATATGTTATCGCGTGTACATCATCCTCTGACTGCTCGGCATGACGCGGATAAGTTTGGCGGTAATGCCACCACTTTCGTTTGGCGTACCAATCACAACAACAAAATCATCAGCCACGATCGTTGTTGAAGCAGTTGTCGAACGGGCGCTCCTCACCACCGTTTCCGATGTGATCATAATATTTTTTTCTGTTCCATCACGATCGATGACGATCAACATCGGAAGATTGGCGCTCACCACTTTTCCAGCTGCACCATGACCACCAACAAGGTCATCGGTGCTTGGCATTCCTGTCATGGCTCCGGGCAATTTGTTTCGCATGCCAAAAGTTTTGACATAATTGTCACTAAATCGATACGAGAATTCTGCTTTGTGGTAACCGACTGTCATTCCTGCCCAAAAAACAAGTGCTAGGACGAGCAGAACGACAAGGACGCGGACGAGTTTTGATGTGTGTAGCGAAGATAGTTTTGTATGTTCAGTAGTCATGGGTGTGTATGGTTAGATGTTACTAATGTGTAGCTGTGTCGTTTGCATGTGCAGTGTCCGTATGTATACGGAACTCTTTTTGAAGGCGTAGGCGGCTACGAGCAGTATGGCGAGTGTGAGGGCCGTGCTCATCATCGGAAGGGACTCAAGTATTGATAACATGCTTATATTGAAGTTGTTGAGCATATATCTGCCATCAGATATGAATAATGATATGTATGAGTAGAGGCCGGAGTCGCTCGCCTGCATGCTCGCATATTGAACCATTGGCACCAAGCCGATAAGTGCGAGGAGGGTAAGTGCGCCATACCCGTACGCTTTTCTCTGTGCGCGAATCCTCTGCGCCTCTTGGATGCGGGCATATACGGCATGAACTATAGTAGCTGACGGCTCTCGTGAGTATACGTGGTCCAATGTGTGTTTGTGTGACATCTTCATATCAATACAAGTACTACGACACGGTGCGCTATTTTGGTGCACGTGCGTTGCCAACCTCCTCTTTTATCTGGTCGAGTGCCCGTCGGTGCCAACTTTTTACGGTATTCATTGGGGCACTTATAACAATGGCGATTTCTTCAAACGTGAGTCCTTGATGATAATGAAGCATAACCACTGAATGGTATTCTGGACGAAGTTTTGATAGTGCGTCACTCAATTCCTCTGCATCATGTGCACGTTCGAATAGCTCATCTGCAAGCGGTCCCAGATCTGGAACGGTATCCGAAAATGGATCAGCATCCTCATCCACATCGAGTGTGGAAAAGGGTAGAGCCTTTTTCTTTTTAATATGGTCAAGTGTGGTGTTGCGTGCGATGGTAAATACCCACGGTTTCCACGCATGTCCCTTTTTGAATCGGCTCATATATTTCCAAGCCTTGAAAAAAGTATCCTGTACGATATCTTCTGTCTCGTCGGTGTTTTGCACATACAAGTATACAAAGTTAAACACAGGTTTGAGTGTGCGACGTATCAATTCTTGGAAAGAAAAATCATCCCCATGTGTATACGCTTCTATAAGTTCTTCGTCATTCATATCGATAGTTGTATCATACTATACGAACAGGTAGTTATGCACAGTTTTGGAAAAATGTTTCTCGCTATTGTACGTGTATGACGTATAATAAATATGGTCGAGCATTTGGCAGTCGTAATAAAAAAAGCTCAACACTCATATGGCAAAGAAAAAGAGAAAAGTCGCCAAGAAGAAAGGTTCTTCAAAAAAGAAGAAAGCTGGCAAAAAGAAACGCCGCTAACGCATCGTTCAAAAAATACACGCACAGGGCGTGTATTTTTTGCTGCTGGTTTTTGTCGCTGGCAATTTTATGTGAATACGCTATACTGTTTCTACTATGGCAAAAAGAGCATCGGTTCAAAAGAAATCATCACGCTCACGCAAGACGGCAAAGCGTCTTGCCACAAAGCGTACTCGTTTGGCACAACGTCGCGGGTACTAGCTGGAAGAGATGTGATATACCAGGCAAAAAACACGCTTCCGCGTGCATTTTTTGTTACCAACTGGCAATTTTTGCTCCCAGATATATACCGAGAAGTCCACCGACAGTGGTGCCAATAATGCCCGACATGGACAACGTGGGAGCACCCCACAACGTTGGTATATATCCGCCAACAAATCCGCCTATGAGTACACCAATCCATATAAGATGTCTTGTGTCCATTACTGACTAGTATACAATATGTCCATGGGAAACCTGTCCACAGCAGTCTTCGCAAATGGGTGCTTCTGGTGTACTGAAGCAGTTTTCTCGTCATTGAAAGGAGTGTACTCTGTGGTTTCAGGTTATGCTGGTGGGACTGATGAAAACCCGACCTACGAACGCGTTCATGATGGTGGTACTGGTCATGCTGAGTCTATCAAGATCGAGTATGATCCGACTGTCATCTCGTATGATGACCTCCTCAATGTGTTTTTCAATACACATGATCCGACGACCTTGAACAGGCAAGGCAATGATGTGGGAACTGAGTACCGTTCAGCTATTTTTTATTTGAATACAGAACAGCAAGAAAAAGCGAAGGCTTTGATAGGAGAGCTCGATTCTTCAAAAGCGTACGACAATCCAGTGGTGACCGAGGTGAAACCGCTCGATGCCTTTTATCCCGCCGAATCATATCAGCAGGAATATTATAAAAATCATTCGGATCAGCCGTATTGTCAGATTGTCATTGCTCCCAAGTTGGAGAAATTGCAAAAGCGGTTTGCGGAGTTGTTGAAGGTGACGAATAGTTGATTCACTGTTTGCTGGCTTTGTAGATTGTATGACTGATCCAGCGCCACTTCTTTTTTAGTTCAGCAAGATAGCTCTGTCCTATTTTTGTGAGAAAGTAACATTTTCGGGCCGGGCCAACATCCATCTCTTCGTACGATAGGTCAATGACGGATTTTTTCTTGAGGCCAGCAAGTAAAGGGTACAGAGTGCTTGGGGAGGTTGGAAAATCCAATGCCTCTAGGCGTGCCAGAATGCGCGCGCCGGGAGCCGGATGTACTTCTATAAGAGTAAGAACACAGAGTTCGAGAAAAAACTGATTGTTTGCATGCTTTGTAGGTGTTGATTTTGCGTTTGATGTCATGATGGTTTTGGGTGTTTTTGGGAAATAATGGTTACAAATAGGAAGGCGATAGTGAAATAATAAGGTGGCAAAAATCGCCCTGAAAACGGACGGGAATTGGGTGGCGCGAGGGGGGTAGAGGTGGGGCGGGGTCGGGCGGGGTGGGTGGGGGACACCTTCCCAAATCACCACAACATAAATCTTATAAACCCAAGACTTCTATTGAAAAATCTTTTTTCAGGCCTGTATAGCGTAGGCTATTTTAACAAATCTTACAAAGATAAGATATTTTAAGGCCTCATTTTGGAGAGGGTCCACAGTACCCCTCCACCACTTACTTCTTTCTCTTTACGCCCCTCATTATTTCCAGGCCTTACCCCACACTCCACTTCTATTTGTAGTATACTCAATGTGTCTCATTTTTAAACATACTACATCTCAATGAACGAAGAAGATATCAAAAAGAAGCTAACACCCGAAGAATATCAAGTACTCCGTCAAAAGGGTACCGAAGCGCCTTTTTCGGGGCAGCTTCTACACGACATACGTGACGGGATGTATACCTGCAAGGTTTGTGGCAGTAAGCTTTTTTCCTCTGACACCAAGTTTGAGAGCGGTACAGGTTGGCCATCGTTTGATCAAGCATTACCGGGTGCAGTCAAAGAAATTGTGGACTCTGCGCATGGCATGCTTCGTACTGAAATAACCTGCACCACATGTAATTCGCACCTCGGGCACGTCTTCAATGATGGTCCGACAAAAACTGGTATGAGGTATTGCCTCAATTCAGTGTGCCTAGATTTGGAGGAGGGGAAATGACAGCGCCGCCTCACTAGGAGGACGAACTGCGCGGCTTTTTTATACTATTTCTTTTTGCTTACCTCTATCCCGAGCTCCTTCAATTGTTTTGGAGCGACTTCTGAAGGTGCACCCATCATAAGATCTTTACCTTCGCCAGTTTTTGCAAAAGCTATAACTTCGCGAATGTTCGGTTCATTTTGCAGGATCATAACGATACGATCGATACCAGGGGCAAAGCCGCCATGGGGAGGAGTGCCATACTTGAAAGCTTCGAGCATGTGACCGAATTTTGATTGCTGATCCTCGGCAGAAATACCCAAATACTCAAACACCTTCTGTTGCATGTCAGCTTTGTGAATACGAATACTGCCTGAACTGAGTTCATATCCGTTCAATACAAGATCATAGGAGTTCGCTCGTACAGACAACAGATCTGTTCCTGACATGAATTTCTCAACGTCTTCTTCTTTGATGGAACAAAATGGATGATGTGCCGCTGACAATGTCCCGTCATCATTTTTCTCAAACATAGGGAAGTCGGTAATCCAGGCAAATGCAAGCTCGTTTTTATCATTTTTATCCTTTCGCATATCCGGTTTGTCAGAACCATATGTTTCGAGGCATTCCTTGTACGTCAGTCGTGGAAATGGTGTCTGGCTAATATGTTTTTCTGGGTAAAGGGTCTTCACCAATTCTATGAACATGCCCTCTGTGTACGTCAAAACTTCTTCTTGCGTGGTAAATGACATCTCGTAATCAAGCTGGGTGAACTCAGGCTGGCGGTCGCCGCGCGTATCCTCATCGCGAAAACATCGGGCTATCTGAAAATATTTTTCGAATCCGGCAACCATGGAGAGCTGCTTGAATTGCTGGGGGGACTGGGGAAGTACGTAGAATTTGCCATTTTCTAGGCGAGATGGAACTACATATTCGCGAGACCCTTCGGGAGTACCTTTCATCATAATAGGCGTTTCAATCTCCACGAAGTCATTCTTGTGCATGTAGTCGCGGAAGAATGAGATGATCTTGTCGCGATTGCGGATATTCTTTTGCATGCGGGGTCGGCGCAGATCCAAGTATCGATATTTGAAACGAACATCCTCACTGATATCCAGTCCTTCACCACGCACATCAAAAGGGGGCGTCTCCGCTTCATTCAAGATCTCCAACTTTTTGAGTTCCAACTCAATGTCGCCATTCGGCTCAATTTCACCCGTCTCCTTGTTCTTCGAAATCATTTTTTCTGGGCGCTTGTTGACCATGCCGGTAGCGCGCACCACCCATTCAGAACGGACTTTGTTGGCGACCTCATGCGCCTCTTTGTTGTTCGGAAGTGCAACAGATTGGACCTTTCCTGTCATGTCACGAAAATCGATGAAAATGAGCTTCCCATGATCTCGACGGATATCTACCCAGCCAGAGATGGAAACTTCGGTACCAATAAAGCCTTTTAAATCACGAATGTAGGTGCGTTTCATAGTGTGTAAACTATATCATATTTCGCGCGACGCGCTACTTTTTGAACGGCATCCTGTGATAGAATATCATACATATGAAAGCCAACAATTTTCTTCTACTACTAGTTGTTATTCTGGTGGCCCTGAGCCTCTTTTGGTATTTTGATAACCAAGCGTCTAGCAAACCAGGTATCCCTGATCTGGTCACTATAGATTACCCGCGTGAGGGGGCAGTTATAACGTCTCCGCTTACCGTGAGAGGTGAAGCGCGTGGAACTTGGTTTTTCGAAGCCAGTGCGCCGATGGTGTTGACCGATGGTGATGGCTTGATCATCGCCGAGAGTCATGTCCAGGCACAAGGTGAGTGGATGACCGAAAACTTCGTTCCTTTTGAGGGAAAACTCACATTCACAAAGCCTGCAAATGCAGCTGCATTTGGAAACAGAGGTACCCTCATACTTAAAAACGACAACCCCTCCGGTGATCCGAGTCGTGACAAGGCAGTCGAAATACCCGTGTCGTTCAAATAAGTTTTTTTGTTGTCAAAATATGTTATAGTCACCTCCTATAATCATGACTACCACCGCATCACTTCTCATACAAGAAAAGGCACCCCTTGTTCTTGCTGAAATACAAAAGGCACAATCTGTTTTGTTGCATTGTCATCCAAATCCAGATCCCGACAGTGTTGGTTCAGTTCTGGCAATGAAGTTTGCAGTCGAGCAGCTAGGTAAGAAGGCCACCGTTATTAAAGGAGACTCGGATATTCCTCAGGCTTTCATGCATTTTCCCGGGGCCAAGGATATAGTGATGAAGAGTTATTGGGAAATAAATCCGGCTGAATTTGACCTGTTCATTATGTTGGACTCATCTATCAGTGGAGTCTCACGTATCAAACCAGTAGAGTTGCCCTCATCTATGAGAGTCATCAACATTGACCATCATCAGACCAACACGGGCGCTGGGTCCATCAACATTATCGATCCTTCATATCCAGCCACTGGCCAACTACTTTTTGATATATTACAAGAGATGAAGGTCACTATAACGCCTGACATTGCTGCCAATTTATTTATGGGAATATACACAGATACGGGTGGTTTCAAATACAGAGGAGCGACAGCTGCAACCTTCGAAGTGGCGGCAGAACTGGTCCGTATTTATCCTGATTTTAGTCGTGTCATTTCAGACATGGAGAACAGCAATACCCTCCATGACATGGCGTTTAGTGGTGTGGCCCTGAGTTCGCTACAAACAGTGTGCGACGACAAGGTACTGCTTTCCGTGGTCCCGTATTCATTGATACAGGAAAAAAATATTCCAGATGTAAGCGTTTCGGCTGGTATGGTGTCTTCTACTCTTCGGACTGTTGGCGCATACAAGCTTGTCGGTGCACTTATCGAGGTGGCGCCACATAAAGTCAAAGTAAGTTTCCGTTCATGTAATACTGACAGTTATGATGTTTCGAAGCTCGCCGCTTCTTTAGGAGGAGGAGGACACAAGGCTGCTGCTGGAGCGACGGTGGACCTGCCCATTGAAGAGGCAAAAAAACTAGTGGTCTCAAAAATAAAAGAGCTGTATAATCTTTGAACATTTATTCAGTAATATATTTCGTATGGAAAATCCCCAGACAAAAAAATTTCCTTGGCTCATTGTTATTATAGTTGTGCTTGCTGTCCTCGCTCTGCTTCAGTGGTGGCAGACCAGCTCTCCGGCAGAAGTGGAGGTGGACGCATATTCCCAAGCAAATACTACTCCTCAGACGCCGGCCCCCGTCCCCACCGCACCTACTAACCTATCTACTTCTTCTAATAAAAATTTCATGCATACCATCACACTTGAAACTACCAAAGGCACCATTGTTATCGAGACCTATGACGCGGATGCCCCAAAGACCGTGGAGAATTTTATCACTCTTACCAGCAAAGGATTTTATGAAAACCTCATCTTTCATCGTGTCATCAAGGATTTCATGATCCAAGGAGGTGACCCTACAGGTACTGGTACGGGCGGCCCTGGGTACAAGTTTGCAGATGAGCTCAATCCGACGACCGAATCCTACAAAGCAGGATACGTCCGCGGTACTGTCGCTATGGCAAATTCAGGCCCGAATACCAATGGCAGCCAATTCTTTATTATGCACAAAGATGTCCCGCTTCCGAACAGCTACACGATATTTGGTCGAGTTATAAAAGGCATTGAAGTTGTTGATGCCATAGCAGCAACAGAAACAAATGGTAATCCGCCGGCCGGAAGCAACAAGCCACTTACGGATATGGTTATAAAAAAGGCGACTGTTGCCGAAAAGAAATAGATAACGTGACGCCATCTGAATACAAATTATGATCCAAGGATACCCTGTCATCGAGTGGTTCGGAGCGACGGGAACGCGGGAGGATATAATAGGGGAAGAAAAAATAAGATGGAAATACTGAAGAAGGAAGGTGCGTTCAAGATTGACTAGTCATGAGTTAAGGGGTAGATTAATTTTTGGAGCACTACTCCAGAAGGAGGTACTTACTAAATGATTCTTTTGCCTAGGGGTCAATCTGAAATGATGTTTGACCTCGTTGATCTGCTTCAGGTCCATCACAAGGGTGCCAATTTCAGTCAGTGGGTCCTCGGTTTTTCCCGCCAGGGATTGACCTATAGGGAGGGAATATATTTACCGGCAGGACTCGTTTTCCCTGAACCTCATGGAGGAAACCTCATCGTGAGGTCAACTTATTCGATACCGAGATTTGAACATTTTCTACAATTGGTACGCACTTCATTTCCGGGAATATCGTTTCAATCAATACTTGTTACCATGTGTACTTGGGAGGACGTCTTGATAGTTAGTCCACAGTAACGTTCGTCTCTACACAAACATGTTACGTGCCGTGGAAGATTCCGCGGCTTTTTATTTAAACAATATGCACTTCAAATCGGCGGATTTGCCTACTAGGCTACTGCACTGTACACTTCATCCATGTCAGACTATTACAACTCCCGCCGGACAAAAAACATATTTGATCCAAAAAGCACCGAACCGTTCAAGGTTAGCCGATCCAAGATCGATCTGTTCTTAAATTGCCCGCTGTGCTTTTATCTCGACTGCCGGCTTGGTGTCGGACGTCCTCCTGGATATCCCTTCGCGCTCAATTCTGCTGTGGACACACTTCTCAAAAAAGAATTTGACATTCATCGTGCAAAAAAGCGGGCACACCCGCTCATGCATGCATATGGACTAAAGGACGTCGTGCCATTCCAACACGAAGACCTCGATATGTGGCGGAGCAACTTCAAAGGTATACGATTTGTACACACGCCGAGCAACTTGTTGGTGACAGGTGCTATTGATGATATATGGGTGACCGAAAAGGGTGAGGTCATGATTGTTGATTACAAATCAACCAGCAAAGAAGAGAAAGTGTCGCTCGATAAAGAATGGCAGATCGGATACAAACGCCAAATGGAAGTGTATCAATGGCTCTTCCGCATGAACGGGTTTACTGTGTCGAAGACGGGGTACTTCGTCTACTGTAATGGCAAGACGGATCGGACAGCATTTGATGCCAAACTCGAGTTTGATATTGATATTATTCCGTATACAGGCGATGATAGATGGGTGGACACAGCACTCGTCGACATTCGCGACTGTTTGATGTCCGAATCGGCGCCGGCTCCCGCTCACGCCTGCGACTACTGCTCATATCGCAAAGCCGCACGCGATGTGCAGACGGAGGCACAGACAAAGCGCCCGAAAAAAACGGGGTAAAGTAAGATTGTATTAACAACCATTAATAACTTTTAATAACATATAACTATATAATCGTATGAAAAAATGTTCATCATGGTGTCACAATAAAAATCTCGGCCTGCTTTTGCTTCGCATCGCAGTCGGTGTTACGTTCTTAGTTCATGGCATTGGCAAGCTTAGCAATATGACGGGAACGATCGCCTTTTTCGATCAGATTGGCTTTGGGCCATTCTGGGCGTGGGTGACGGCTCTTGTTGAAACTATCGCCGGTGCGGCTGTTATTCTTGGTCTCTGGTCATGTCTTTCCGGTGGCCTATTGGCTATTATCATGCTCGTGGTCATTATTGGGGTCAAATGGGGCAATCCATTTACGGGAGGTCCAGGTGCATACGAGCTTGATTTTGTGCTTTTGTTCGCCAGTCTTGCTCTTGCAAGTATGGGAGGAGGCAAGTTTGCCCTTACTGGCCGTTGTTGCAAAGGAAACAGCCAAGGTTGTGTCTGCAACAAAGAGGGATGTTCAACCTGCTCCACAGATACTCCAGCTACCCCAACCCCGTAGCATATATAAGGTAGGGAACAAAAAAGACCTCGCTATGAGGTCTTTTTTGTTGTCCGGACCGCAGTGCTTACCATGCACCAATGATGGCGGCTCCAACGACAAAACTCAAAAGCACATTGACGGTATTGATGAGAACGAGCTTGAACGGACGTCGCTCCCACATGATCGAACCGATGTGCATAGGCAAAGCAAAACCAAGCCACGCAAGTATGCCGACGAATGCGCCGTCGCTGGTGTTATCAACCCCGAGAGTATTCATGGCAAAGCCGAGCACGCAGAAAGTTACAAAGGTGATGATAAGCTGGATGACGTAATACTTCACTACACCTTTGGTTTTCGCGTCACTGACCTCTTTGTCAGTGCATCCAGTAAGACTCATCCATTCCTTACCGAATAAGACTGGTGAATACCAGACTGCTCCGATAACAAACACTGCAACTGTCGCTACGATAACTGACCAAATATTAATATCCATAGGCTCATATGATTATGCTGATATGCTAAAATGCTAGCACATGAAGCCCTCAGGAACAATTTTTATTACGGTTGCCGTTATTATAGCTATCGGTGTGATGTGGTACGTTGGACAATCGAGCATATCTACGCAGGTGGTCCCTACGTTGGCCGAATATGTTGCTTCTAGCACCCAGGAGCGTACATCTTCATCGACAGATCAGACATCTGCGGCGTGGATGGCTTCATCCACCGTCTTACGTCTGCTACTTTCAGATTTTATTTCGACCTCTACACCACTAGTAGTGCCTCCTGAACCGGTTGTGCAAAAAACACTTCCTCCTCAGCCGACCATTTCTGCAAAATCAACTCTGGCCGAGGGATATATCCGCGCCCCAAAAGGCAATTTGCGCGTGATTGTCGTAAAAACTCCAGCTACACGTGAACGCGGACTGAGTGGGTATACCTCATTGCCCAATGACCAAGGAATGTTGTTTATTTTTCCACGTACCGGGAAGATTGATTTTTGGATGCGGGATATGAATTTCCCCATTGACCTCGTGTGGATCAATAAAGACAAAAAAATTGTCGGCGTAACGAAGAATATGTCCCCGGAATCCTACCCCAAAACATTTTCATCGCCCGGAGATGTCCAATTCGTCATTGAAGTCAACGTCGGCGTTGCAGACACACTCGGTTTAGTGACTGGCACGCGTTTGACCTTCTAATATGTGTGGATAAGTAGGCATTTTTTCGTGTCTTTTCATCAAGACAGAAAAACTTGTTTTGGTTTTTCAAAAAAATGACTTTTGATATGCCCAATAATCGTTGAAAATACTTTCCATTTTGGGAGGGGCTCTTCACAGAGTGGTAATTTCCATTTCAAGTGCTGATTTTGGTCGAAAAAAGCTTGCAAGTACTTTCTTTTGCTCATGAACGGGGGTACAATATGACTAAACAATAACTTCTTAATCGTCTAGACTACAGGTCTCGATCGAGAGTGAAAGCACATCGGTTTGATTATTAAAAAACATTTAGTAGCGAGAGCTGTTTACACACACGTATGCCAAAAAATAAAAAAACTGCCACAAAGGGGGCGGCTAAGGCCGTTTCCATCCCCACAATTATCAAGCGAGACGGACGTATCGTGCCGTTTGATTTGCAAAAGATCACCAACGCCATTTGGAAAGGCATGAACACCGTCAAAGAGGGGTCAATGGAAGAGGCGCAGCTCGTCGCTCAACAGGTTTTTGCTGAAATGGTTCGCATCAAACGCAAGTTTGACAACTTTTTGCCGACAGTTGAGGGTGTTCAGGATATTGTTGAGGCAGAATTGATGCGGGCTGACTACATCAAGACCGCAAAGCACTATGTGCTCTATCGTGAAGAACATGCAAAACTCCGCGCCGTCGGCTTGGAGATTCCTCCACATGTCCGCAAGCTCGCTACTGATTCCCAGTCATATTTCCGCAACGCGCTCGGTGAGTTCGTATACTATCGCTCATACTCGCGATGGATCGATACCGAGAACCGACGTGAGACATATATAGAGACTGTCGATCGTTATTTGGCTTTTATGAAAGAACATCTCGGGTCAAAGCTCAAGGATGCTGAATACAAAGAGATTCGTGAAGCGGTCCTGACCCAACAGGCAATGCCGTCGATGCGCTTGTTCCAATTTTCCGGAAAAGCTGCGCGTGTCACCAATGTTTGCGCATACAACTGTTCATTTATTGCTCCAGAGTCATTCCAGGACCTTGCCGAGATTATGTACATTTCTATGTGTGGTACTGGTGCTGGTTGGGCAGTAGAGAGTACGAACGTTGAAAAGTTTCCGCAGATTATGATGCAGACAGGCGACAAGCCGGCAAAGCATGTGATCCCTGATCACAAAGAAGGTTGGGCAGACTCACTGGTCGTTGGTATGAAAGCTTGGGCATTGGGCAAAGATGTCGAATTTGATTTTTCACAGATCCGTCCGGAAGGTTCACGACTCAAAGTGATGGGCGGCAAAGCCTCGGGTCCGGCTCCATTGCAGCGATTGCTCGGTTTTACACGCCAGATCATGTTGACTCGCCAAGGCAAGCGTCTGCGCGCCATTGATCTTCATGACATCATTTGTATGATTGGCGATTGTGTGGTTGCTGGAGGTGTTCGTCGCAGTGCCATGATCTCATTGTCAGATCTTGGTGACGATCAGATTCGCGACGCAAAGAAGGGTGCCTTCTATGTAACTCATCCACACCGCATGCTCGCCAACAATTCAGCTGTATACATAAACAAGCCCTCAAATGAAGAGTTTTTGAAGGAATGGATGGCTCTTATTGAGAGCAGGTCCGGTGAGCGCGGTATATTCAATCGTGGCTCTTTAGCCAAGACGCTTCCGGAGCGTCGCATCAAGGTCCTCAAGGAATACAAGGGATACTTTGATTCAACAGGTCAGCATATTGTTGGTCCGATCGGCACAAATCCATGCGGTGAGATCATTCTCCAGTCAAAACAGTTCTGCAATTTGTCCGAGATTGTCGCCCGTGCAGAAGATACTGAAAAGACCCTACTCAAAAAGATGCGTATTGCGACTATTCTTGGGACATATCAGTCGACATTGACCAACTTCCCGTATCTTTCAAAAGAATGGAAAGAGCACTGCGATCGTGAGCGTCTTCTTGGAGTATCTATTACCGGAACATGGGATTCCCCGGCGGTTCGCAATCCAGAAACATTGCGCAAGCTCAAAGCCGAAGCTATCCGTGTCAACAAAGAATACGCAAAGAGATTTGGCGTCAACGAGTCGACGGCTATTACATGCATCAAGCCATCAGGCACCTTGTCGCAGACTGTCGACTGTTCATCGGGCATGCATCCACGTCACTCAAAGTATTACATCCGCCGCATCCGCATTGCCGCTACCGACTCACTTTTCAAGATGCTCAGAGATCAGGGAGTGCCATATTTCCCAGAAGTAGGGCAGACCGAGGAGAATGCTACGACCTACGTGTTGGAGTTCCCGGTCAAGGCTCCCTCAGGTTCTATTTTCCGAGACGACTTGTCAGCTATCGAACAGCTCGAGTATTGGAAGATGGTCAAGGAAAATTATACCGAGCACAATCCATCAGTGACCATCTCTGTTGGCAGCAGCGAATGGATCGCTGTAGCCAACTGGGTCTACGAAAACTGGGATATGGTAGGAGGCCTCTCGTTCCTTCCTCGTGAAGATGCCGTCTACAAACTTGCTCCATATGAGTCTATCGACGAGAAAAAGTTCAAGGAGCTTTCAAAGCGCCTCGAGCATATCGACTACTCAAAGATCCTCATCTATGAGAAGCAAAATGAAACAGATCTCAAAAAAGAGTTGGCGTGCGTGAGTGGTGTATGTGAGATTGTGTAAAGGGGGATATCTATATATAAAAAAACGACCGCTCCCGAATGGGGGCGGCGTTGCGTATGGATGGTAGAGCCTGATCGCTTACTTGACGACAGGTGTGTGCCGTGGAACGTAGCGATAAACTGGCTTGTGCCCAAAAAGTATTTCCAGTTCTGTCCCAAGGTCTTCGAGCTTGATAAGCAGTTCGTCAATAGGTGTACTGCTCCAACCTTGCGCGCTTACCGCGATGTTTCGGAATGTATCCACCTCGACTTGAAGCTTGAGCGACATACGCGAACCTCTGTCCGAGTTGGTGTGCTTGCGAACCGTGAACGTGCTAGACCCGGTCTGTTCGATGGTGAGGTATTCCGCTTCATTCGCTTGAGGCTGACCTGTGAGCAAGATTTTGGTCAGCAGTTCTTTCAGATAGGCCTCGTCATCACGGCGCCGCCAAATCTGTTCCTGATCAAGCCGTCTCTGGCGGGCGGGGCTTACCAGCCACAGGAATGCGGCAATGGCCAGTATGGCCAGTATTACCAAGACATGTTTGAGTTCCATAATGTTCTTTCGTTGATATGCGCATATGCCCGTCGTGGGCTTATGGGGCGGAGTGAGGCGCCCAAGTTCTAGAGCAAATTACCATATAAGGTACCTATTGTCAATAACTGCCAAATGCTGTATAGTGCCGAGAGCTGTACGAGACAATCGCGCTTGCGCCGCAAGGCACGAGTGAGGAAAGTCCGAACACTGGCATGGTGAGCAAGCGATCGCTTTCATCATGCAAACAAGTAGCAGGTAACGCCTGTCAGGGTAATACCCAGAGGTGCGAACAGTGACGCTTCCACGCCGAAAGGCGAAAGCTCCTCGCAAGAGGATGAATCTCATGGCAACATGAGGGTGCAACGGCAAAACCCTTACTCCAGTGCAAGACCGCGCCTCGCAAGAGGAGAGTCGCTTGAGATGTGCAGCGATGCATGTCCTAGATAAATGATTGTTGCCATGCAGTGCGTCATGCATTACGTGGAACAGAATTCGGCTTACCGTACGGCTTAACAAAAATACTCCCGAGAAATCGGGGGTATTTTTGCGCCATAGTGATCTGTCTTTGGGTTATGAACATGCTATAAACAGGTTGGCATTTGCCGTACGGCTGTTATAATAGCCATTGTTATAATAATAATCACACATACTCATTTATGAACCCTGAACCATTCTCCGCGGGTGTAAAAACTTCTTCAGTAGAGACGACTTTGGCGCGATCGTCATCACGACTCGAGTCGATTGCCTTTTATGTTCTCTTAATCACGGTCATACTTGCTCCATTGGCGTTCTTGCCGACTCCATATATTATTTTGGATGCGGTCAAGACAATGCTTATTGCTATTGGCACGCTCGTGTCTGCTGTCTTGTATGGGGTCATTGCCTATAAAGAAAGAAGTCTCATATTACCGCCACGGAGCATTGCTTGGACAGGTGCGCTCATCCTGGTTTCTTTGGTTGTATCTTCATTTACCAGTGTTCATTTGGGCAAGTCGTTCTTTGGTCAGGGATTTGAGCTCAATACCGCCAGCTTTGGACTGATTCTCCTAGTTTCTGCTCTGGTCGTCTTTACCGCTGTATATCGCAAAGTAGAACGAGTCTCGGTGATATATTTAGGCATGGCTGTTCCATTTATTCTGCTTGCTATTCTTCATTTGGCGCGGCTCCTGATAGGTCCTTCATTCGTTACATTGGGCGTATTGTCCGGCGTCACTACCACACTAGTTGGTACTTGGTATGATCTGGCCTCATACGCGATCATTGTGGCATTCATCACAGTGCCGGCGCTTATCTTCCTCCCACTATCTCGCCGGATCAGGGTTGTCTACTGGATTTTGCTCGTGGTATCGCTTATAGGTGCACTCATCATCAATAGTATTCTCGTCTGGTCCATAGCTGCACTCGTATTCCTTGCATTGACCATATATGCCAGTATCATTCGTCCGCGTTCTGCGGTTGGGGGATTCTCCGGCATTCTCAAGAAAATAGCATGGCTACCGTTAGTGCTCTTCATTATTTCCGGTATCCTTTCTATTTGGGGGACATCCATTGCTAGCCCGGTCATTGCCAAATTCAATGCTTCATATACTACACTGACTTTGCCATGGCAATTAACTATCGACGTCGATGCTGACTCAATCAAAGCCGCTCCGCTTTTTGGGATCGGCCCAAATCATTTCGGTCAGGCTTACATCGCATATAAACCTTCGATCATCAATACGACGTACGCGTGGAATGCCGAATTCAACTACGCTTTCAGTCTGCTCAGTACATTTGTCGCAACTCAAGGAATATTTGGGGTCATCTCATGGGTGCTCTTCTTTATTTTCCTCGGGATAATCGCGGTTCGAGGGTTGCGTAGGCTTCCTAATGACCCTCAGGCCAGATTTGCTGTTGCGTCGTCTTCTTTTACTGCACTATTCTTGTGGACATTGTCGGCGTTCACTGTTCCATCGCACGTTATTCTCTTCTATACCTACGTAGCTACGGCTATCGCTGTGGCGTCGATTGCAAGATATGCGATCGTTGCTCCGTGGACCATTGCTCCGCGAGCGGGTCTTCGATCACGTGCGGTACTCTCTGTTTGTACGATTGTTCTAGTTGTTGCGGGGATTGTGTGGGGGGTCGTTTATGTCAAAGATGGTATTGCCATTGCGTATTTTGGTTCAGGGGTAAAGCAATTGACGGTACAAGGTGACCCATCTGCCGCCGATACCGCTTTCTTAAAAGCATATTCATTCAACGCGTCGGATGTATATCTGCGCGCGCGCGCCGAGGCAGGTATCTCACAGGCTAGCAAATTGATTTCTACGATACGATCTGATGCGCCAGCCTCAACATCGCAGGCCATTGTCACTCAAGTCTTTGAAGTCATTAACTCCGCAGTCAAACAGTCGCAAGCCGCTATCGCCTACGATCCTACAAACTATTACAATTACGCTTCAGAAGCGCGCGTTTCCGAGCTTGCTACGAACGTCCGCATGGATAAGGCATATGAAAATGCTGTCAATTCGTACACAGAAGCTATTAGGCGTAATCCCCTCAACCCATCATTGTATTTGAGTCTGGCGCAACTTCAGGCATCCCAAAATAAACTTGACGATGCGTTGAAGACTCTTGGTGCCACTTTGCAAATCAAGAACAATTATCTTGATGCGATATTCCTTCTCTCGCAAGTCACTGCGGCCCAAGGAAACCTTAGAGATGCGATCATTGCAGCCCAGGTTGCGACCCAGCTCAATCCGCAAAATGCCATTCTTTTCTTCCAGCTGGGCCTCCTACAGTACAACAACAAAGATTACACAGCAGCGGCAAAGGCTCTTGAGACAGCTGTACAACTTCAGACTGATTATGCCAATGCGCAGTACTTCCTCGGTCTTTCGTATGCCCGCCTGAACAATATTTCTGGTGCTATTGAACACTTTGAACGTTTGGCGGCATCTAACCCTGACAATCAAGAGGTGGCGTTTATCTTGAGCAATCTTCAGGCAGGCAGATCTCCGTTCGCTGACGCAATACCACCCGTAACTCCGGCCCCTGAAAAGCGCTCCTCACTCCCTATAAAAGAGAAAAAGAAATAAGACGTACACAACCGGAGATATCCAATGGTAAAGAGATTGTTTTCAGTTATTGGAAAGGAGATACGCGGCCTTCATGAGGCTGCGTATCTTCTGGCCGGTTTTGCACTTCTCTCACAGCTTCTAGCGCTGGTTCGAGACAAGCTCCTTGCTTATACCTTTGGCGCGGGACACGCGCTTGATGTCTATTATTCCGCCTTCCGCCTTCCAGATCTGATCTTCGTATCCGTGGGATCCCTTGTATCTGCGTCTATTCTCCTGCCGTTTTTTATTGAGCGTTTCAACAAAGGGGTAGCTGATGGTAAAAAATTTTCCGATTCCATATTCACTGTTTTCTTCGCGTCAATCGTGGTTACCAGCGCCATTGCATACATACTGGTGCCCTATATTGTTCCGCTGCTCTTGCCAGGGTTTGCGGATGATCCGTCATTGCCCGATCTCATCTTGTCGTCGCGCATTATGCTCCTGTCGCCGTTTCTTCTCGGCCTCTCAAATCTGTTCTCGAGCATTACGCAAATGCATCGCCGCTTCTTGGTATATGCCGCGAGCCCGCTCTTCTATAACGTTAGTATTATTATTGGTATCGTGGCACTCTATCCAATTTTCGGCATATCAGGTCTGGCCATCGGTGTTGCGCTGGGAGCCCTCCTTCATATGGCCATACAGATTCCATTCATGGCACAGACCAAGCTTTTACCGAGATTTACCGCCAATATAGATTGGGTACACATAAAAAAAGCAGTTCTCCTGTCATTGCCACGCACGGTGACGATGTCGGCAAATCAGTTGGCGACATTTTTCTTGACAGCGCTTGCATCTCTCATGAGCAAGGGATCCATTGCTGTTTTTACGCTGTCATTCAACTTGCAATCAGTTCCACTCACCATCATCGCTTCAAGCTATTCCTCGGCGGTGTTTCCCGAACTATCCCAGTTGTACGTCGAAGGTAAGACCAAGGAATTTTTGGAAAAAATGATCGCGGCCGCCCGCCACATCATCTTTTGGTCGACGCCCATCATGGTGATGTTTATCGTTTTGCGCGCACAGATTGTCCGTACCGTTCTTGGTGCTGGTGCTTTTGATTGGGCTGATACACGTCTCACTGCAGCCTCGCTCGCACTCTTTATGGTATCAGTTGTTGGACAAGGTCTCATAGTTCTTTTTGTTCGTGCATTTTATGCAGAAGGAAAGACTACCAAACCGCTTCTCATCAATGTCATATCGGCGACCTGTATCGTCGTGTTTGGTTACTTGTTTACCAAGGCTTTCTTTGCGTTTCCATTGGCGCGGCTTTTCCTCGAAGAACTCCTCAAGGTGACGGGACAGCCAGGGACAAGTGCGCTGGTATTGGCCTTGGCGTATTCAATAGGTATTGTATTGAGTACGATTTTGCACTGGTGGATGTTTGCCAAGAAGTTCAAAGGTTTTACCAAGCCCGTATTGTCGACGTTTTTTCACGCATTCTCTGCGTCCGTCATCATGGGTTACGCGGCATTTCTCGGCCTTCGTTTGTTTGCGTTGGTATTTCCGCTTACAAAAGTTTGGGGAGTCTTTTTGCAAGGATTCTGTGCCGGTATTATCGGTCTGGCTGTCGGTATTTGCGTATTGTTGCTTCTCAAGAACAAGGAGTTGCAGGAAGTCTGGACAACCTTGCATCGCAAAATCTGGAAGGCCAAGGTTCCTCCTGCTGAGATTGAGCATTTGTAATAGTTGACAGTTTTCTTGCGGGGATTATGATGTTGAATTAGAGAAAGACTGTCTATGAAAATTGCTGAACTTGTTCCGTCGGGAGTTTTTTCGTGCCAAGAATCGGAGCCTCTGCCGGACTGGGTTGGCCTGGCCTGCCTCGGTCTCTGCCTTGGTATTTACGAACCAGGTGTTGAAGGTGATCTCACGTTTGTGCATTCAGATCGGCACGGAAGATCGGAGCATTATCGGATCACACACACCGATCTTGTGGAAGAGCTCCGGTCACAGCTGCCTCAAGCCCGTTCTTTAGAGGCAGCGGATTGGATTGAAAAAGAAATCTTTTGGGGACGGGATATCCTCATTCCACCCGCCTCGGTCCGTATCTACGATGAATTTGATGTCCAAGGAAAGATTTTTCGAAGGCGATGCGCTGAAAAGTACACACTTTTAGTACGAGCTGGAGGGTGGCCACAGCAGTTGGCTGATCAGCTATGCTCACTTCTCAAGTGTTCTACCAACTATGCTCCTGAGGAACATCCACAGATGGTGCTTCTTTTTGGTCATATTACCGAGGCAGTAGTTCGCAAACAACTACCGGAATGTGTGTACGGTCAAATTGATGTAAGATTGATTAGGGGGCGACACAATCCGCGGCTACCGTTTCGTCCGCAGAGTCTGTAGTGATTGCGTACTACTCCTGAACAGTCTATAAGCCGCGACTGGAGGCTCGCGGCTTTTTTATACAAACTTTTGGTAAATTAGGTCTTTTCTGCTATATTTGCTCTACGTAGCCCAGAAGCCATGAACCCCGCCCACATACGCAATTTTTCTATCATCGCCCATATTGACCACGGCAAGTCCACGCTTGCCGATCGTTTGCTTGAGATAACCGGTACTATCGAAAAGCGCAAAATGCAGGAGCAGGTTCTTGATAGTATGGAACTCGAACGCGAAAGAGGAATCACCATCAAGATGCAGCCTGTCCGTATGAAGTGGCGCGCCAATAACGAGGAATACATCCTCAACCTCATTGATACCCCAGGCCATATTGATTTTTCTTATGAAGTCTCGCGGTCGCTTCGTGCCGTGGAAGGCTCTATTCTCCTTGTCGATGCCACCCAGGGAGTGCAGGCACAGACCCTCACGACCCTCAACATGGCACGGGAAGCCGGTTTGACCATTATTCCCACAGTGAGCAAAATTGACTCACCCTTGGCCCGTACAGAGGAGGTCATTGCCGAAGTCTGTCAGCTTCTTGGGTGTGGACCTGGAGATGTACTCAAGGTATCCGGTAAGACTGGTGAAGGCGTCGAGCATCTCTTGAATGAAGTTATTCGCCGTGTTCCAGCTCCAAGTTCGCCTGATGTCACGGATGAATTCCGATCCATTATTTTTGATTTTCAATATTCAAACCATACCGGCGTTATTGTGTATACGCGCGTGATGAACGGTTCAGTGGGCCGGCACCAGAAGCTCAAATTTAAAATCGCCGACAAAATATTCGAGCCGATAGAAGTGGGTATTTTTGCACCCGCCAATACGCCGCGCGAATCATTGTCTGCTGGAGAGATTGGCTATATCGTGACTGGAATCAAAGAGCCGGGTATCGCTTCGGTTGGAGATACCATCGCATCGCTCAAAGATACATTGCCGCCGCTCGCCGGGTACAAGAGCCCTCGTCCGGTAGTTTGGGCTTCGCTTTACCCAGAAAGTCAGGATGATCTCTCTCTGCTTCGACAGGCTCTCAGTCGACTTCGTTTGTCGGATTCGTCATTTACCTACGAGGAAGAAGCATCTGGAACCTTGGGTAAAGGCTATCGTTGTGGGTTCCTTGGCATGCTTCACATGGAGATTGTGACCGAGCGCCTACGTCGTGAGTTTAGCCTCGAGCTCGTGGTCACACACCCAAGCATTACCTATACAGTCACCTTGAAGAATGGCAAAACGAGCACTGTCTATTCACCGTCACTTTTTCCAGATGAGCATGATGTCTTGAAGGTGTCCGAACCGATTGTGACTATGAAGATTATTACGCCGCCGGCATATCTGAGCGGACTAATGAAGTCGATGTATGAACATGAGGCAGAAGTCGTCGGCACCGAAAATTTTGGCGACAATCGCACCATGCTCACTATGCTCATGCCGCTTCGTGAACTGATGCGCAACTTTTTTGACGAAGTTAAAAGTATTTCTTCGGGTTATGCTTCTATTTCGTATGACATTACCGACAATCGCCCAGCCGATGTAGTGCGCATGGATGTGTTGGTGGCTGATGAACCGGTGCCGGCCTTTGCGCGCGTTGTCTCACGTCGTCGTGCTGAGCAAGAAGCGGAGACAGTCGTTGAGAAGCTGTATGAGATCATGCCGCGCGAACTCTTTACCTACAAGATCCAGTCGAAGGCGCTGGGCCGTATTATTTCTTCACGCTCTATTTCAGGCAAGAAAAAAGACGCCGCAGGAACTCTCTCTGGCGGTGACATTACTCGCAAGATGAAACTGCGTGAGAAGCAGAAGGAAGGACGCAAGCGCCTCAAAGAGCATGGTTCAGTAACCATTCCTCAAGATGTCTTTGTAAAGATGATGCGAGCGGGAGAATGAGGCCGCAAGACCACTATCCCCAGACTGGAATATAGAGCAAGACCATACTTATAATGAGTAGTATGCCGACTACAATCATGGCGCGGCGTATAAATTTCTGTGACGATTGATGAAATAACATAGTGAATCTAGTATACTGTGAAGCATGAAATACGGCAACCGTTCGATCTGGCAGCGCTTTATTTCCTCACCATTTTCCGCAATTGCACTTGTGGTCGTTGTTTTTGTGTTGGCGCGCGCCAGTTTGAATATTCATAGTAAGGTTGAGACGAGTGCGGTGAAGTTGCAACAAGCCCAGGCAAATCTTGGCAATCTCACTGAGCGTCAGCAAGATATTGCTCGCAGAGTCGAATACCTCTCAACTGATCAGGGGATCGAAGCGGAGATTCGAACAAAATATCATGCAGTGAAAGATGGGGAACAGGTTGCTGTTATCGTCGATGGTTCATCGGGTGGTGCAAATCACGAGATGTCTTCCAGTACTGTGGCAACCTCTTCACCCGGTTTTTGGGGTAAGATATTGCGCGCCCTTGGGTTTTGAGGGTAGTATGTTCGCGTAACGGTGAGCGTTTAAAATCAATCCGCGGGTATGGTTTAGTGGTAGAATGCGGCCTTCCCAAGGCTGAGACGCGAGTTCGATTCTCGCTACCCGCACAAAAATACATTAGAGAATTTGAGAATAATTACGTCAATATTGACTTAGTTTTTTTGGTTGATAATATTAATACATGTCAGCAATTAACTGGACTCACATCTACAAAAAATATAAAGGGCTTTGGGTAGCATTACTCAAGGACGAAATAACTGTAGTTGGTCATGGCAAAACTTTGAAAGAAGCAAAAGAAATGGCTTTAAAAAATGGTCACGATCATCCAATCTTTACACGTATGCCACCAAATTTATCAGCTTTTGCAGGTGGAGCATTATGATATTTAAGTATAAATCTTATGGGCATGCCTTGAGACCGGTAATACCGGTTACAATTTTATACAAGAATGCGCATGTTGATTATGAAGTTCTTGTTGATTCCGGATCCGACCACTGTTTCTTTGATTCTGAAATTGGTGAAGATATAGGTATAACCAGAGGCAATAGTGAAATTAAAGAAGTGTTTGGTGTTGGAGGCAAAATTTCCATATATCATAGTCATAAAGTAACCCTAAAGATTGGCGAACAGTCGTTTGAGACAGAAGTTGGATTCATGCCAAATCTTGGTGGCAGTATTGTTTCATATGGGATTGTTGGCCAAAAAGGTTTTTTTGATAAATTCATCATTAAATTTGACTACATAAATGAAGAAGTTGAGATAACGGATAAGAAATCACATGACCCCAAAGATAGTCGAGCGGGGGCGAACAATGGCTGTGGTCTACTGGGTGGCTTAACAGAGGCATACCATGACACATATTTGACTAAATCGTCAAAGTATTGACAAATTCAGTCAGTAATGCTATAATCGTTGCAGTAGATCAGGTCATTGAGAAAGGCTAAGTCTAGCTCCGAAAAGGTAGAAAATTGCCTTTTGAGAGCTAGATTTAACCTCAACAAATAGAAAAACAAAATGAATACACGTCGATTATACGAAGCGGTGGCCCCTCTCGTTGCCAACTACAATGAGATGGCGACCAGAGCAGTCAAAACGGGAGACGGAAAACTCTATGTTCCCGGATACCTGAGTCTTCAAGACTTCATCCGGCTCTCGGAAAATCCGAACCTGATACAGAACGGAGGCAATACCAAGGAGCCGTCATACCTATCCATCGAGGAAGGACTACGCGGCCACAACGCCGATGGCTCTACGCACAACGGATTCATCGTTCTCGATGTGATCGGACGCGAGATCGTAACTGTTGTTGATCGCCACGGTAACCCTTCGATTGGCCCGAACATGGACATTCAGCGCGGGCTTTGGTCCGGATACCAGATCAGCGTGAACAATTCCAAGGGAGAGAAATTCGAACTTCGGACCAAGATGGGGGTTCGCGGGATCAATATCCCCGTGACCGTGATCTTTCAGGACGACGACATTACTGCCTGTGACAATGAAGCTGTGATCGAAATCGTCTCAGCAAGCAAGGTCATTCGGTAACTCGTTCGTTCAACAGGCCTTAAGCCTCACCAGAGAAAAGCTCCATGCTTCATCTGTGTGAGGCTTTTTTTCATACAATGTTATTAAAGTGTTACACTACTAAGTGTCAAAAAGGTTCAAACTTCGTACCACAACCCGCACCTACAAAAATCGGCCCGCTATCGGACCGACTTTCGTATTTTTTACTTGATCCCCAAACTCGTCTTGATTCTCTCTTCGTCAAACCCCACGATGACTTCTGTGCCAGTATCGATGACAGGTACACCCATCTGACCTGTTTTGTCGATCATTTCCTTGCGCTTGGCGAGGTCTGAAGCGACATTGTGTTCGGTAAACACCACGCTGTTGGCCTTGAAGAAGTTTTTGGCCATATTGCAATAGACACAGGTGGGCGTTGAGTAAATAGTTACAGTGCTCATAGTATTATGTATGTTAAATTAGGGATAAAATGGTACCTGTTTAGATTTCTATTCTAGCAATACTGTGGAGATATGCAATACATCTGCTATACTTCTCTCAATGCAGTACGTACACCTGTTTTCGGCCTTTACCAGCCATTTGGAGTCCATTGTTACCCAAGGAGGCTATATATTCCTGCTTATAACGACTCTCCTTGAGGGGGTGCCGCTCGTGGGCATGTTGGTACCTGGACATATTTCCATCATTATTGCCGGATTCTTGGCAAAGGTGGGTATCTTGAACATATATTGGGTTGCCACTATAGCCCTATTTGGTGCCATTGCTGGAGACTATATAGGCTTCTATCTCGGTCGCAAGTACGGCATGTCATTTATAGACCGCTTGCGCCCCTATTTTTTTGTAACACAAGCGCATATTGATAAAGCTCATAGACTTCTCGACAAGCATACTGGCAAGGCCATGATTATCGGACGCTTTAGTCCGGTGACGCGTGCGCTCATGCCGTTCTTGGTTGGTACTAGCAAGACTCCCGTAAGCAGGTTCTGGCTTTTTAATGTTATAGGCGCCATCAGTTGGACAGTTGTATCACTGGCGATTGGTTATATTTTCGGAGCAGGGTATGGTGCGGCCGCACAGTCGCTGGGTACATTTACGATCTTTGCCGTCATTGCATCATTGGTTATTATCTGGGGGTACTACTTCGTCAATGTTCGCTTTCACATCTTCAAAAAATACGAACTCTTTGTACTCATTCTCAACGTTCTTGCTCTTTACTTTCTTTCGAAAACAATTCAAGATGCGTGGGCTCCGCATTCCTTCATGGCAAATTTTGATGTCCACGTGAGTGTGTTTATGGAGGTGTTTGGCATGGCGCATGCATGGTTTGGAAAAGTGGCGCTTTACATCACCACGCTCGGCAGTACCACGGTTGTCTCCGTGCTCGGCATGATCGCCACAATCATATTGGCGATCCGTCATCGCTGGCGTTCGGCAGTGATCATGTTCTGCGCGCTCGGCTCAACAGGTGTGGCACTCGCTGTACTCAAGACTTTTTTCATGCGCGTCCGTCCCGACAACGCAATCATCACCATACTGAATGATCCGAGCTTTCCGAGTGGCCACTCAGCCATGGCGGCGGCATTTTTTGTGATCATTGCCTACCTGCTTGTCCGTCGCATTCAGTCCATCATATGGCGTGAACTGGCTATCGTAGGTTGTGTTTTGGCGTCTGTCGCTATAGGTCTCAGTCGTGTTGCGCTCAATGTTCACTGGGCATCGGATGTCATCGCTGGCTGGGCGCTGGGGGTATTCTTTGCAACGGCATCCATACTTTTGGTAAGATACGTCGGTGCGCTTTTTGTAGCGGATATTATTAAACAAGATCAGTATAAGAAATAACATATGTACAAATTAGTTCTCATGAGACACGGGCAGACGGTCTATAACAAACAGAAGATTTTTTGCGGTTGGACGGACGTTGATCTTACTGAACAGGGAATAGATGAGGCAAAGCGTGCTGGGCAGAATTTAAAAAAGGCCGGCTACGCATTCGATGAGGGATTCTGTTCCGTATTGAAACGATCAATGGAAACGCTGAGTATTGTTCTCGATGAAATGGGCGTCAAAGATTTGCCGGTTGATTACTCATGGAGGCTCAACGAGAGGCATTATGGCTCGCTTCAGGGTCAGAAGCATGAAGATGTCGCAAAGACATGCAGTCCGGAGCAGGTTCAGATCTGGCGCCGAAGTTTTTGCGAAAGACCACCACAGCTTACGGAGAACGACCCACGCAATCCCTGCAATGATCCAAAATACTGCGATATTGATAAAAAAGATTTGCCGTGTGGAGAATCACTTGAAGATACCATCAAGCGCGTGCTCCCATATCTGAAAGACAGTATTCTTCCGGCGGTTAAGAACGGAAAAAAGGTTATTGTTGCCGCAAGCGGGAACAGTCTCCGTGCTCTCATAAAGTATATGGACAACATAAGCGACGATGATATCGTTGGGCTTGAAATCATGACCGGCACCCCACTTGTGTATGAATTGGATGACAATCTGAAACCGATGAGGAAATACTACATTCTCGATAACGGTGTTGAACAGGCAGTTGAGATTGTGAAAAAGTAGAATAGCTGTGATTCTATTCCCATACCTTACTAAGTTGTGATCTAATTTTTTCCCAAATTAGACCATGTCGCCGGACCTTGGATTCAAGCCATTATTCCATCTTAGATTTTGACGACTAGTCAACTTGGTGACAGAACAATACCGGTGCTTGCGCTGGCAGTATAATTGTATTGCGAGACATAACCCCCTCGCTTACTATAATGACAAAGAAGCCTGAACCAGCTCCTGCTCCAGCGCAGCAGCCACAGACTCCTCCGCAGACTGCATAGTTTGCGAGGATCTCTAAAAGAAAAACCCCAGCGATGGGGTTTTTCTTTGCATGTGATTGACATGTAGTAATTTGTATGCTAGGATAAAATTGTACAAAAGGCGTGTCACTTCGCCACAACCAGCAATGTAGAAAGTGATGTGTTTCTTTGAAAGAAGGTATCTATGACGATTGAACAACATCGAAAAGACATGCGCTCGATGACGATTTTGGGCGCTGCTCTCATTGTCCTGTTTGTTTTGTGCGCAGTGTCCGGGGAGTTACGCGCAAACAACTGGGTCTGGGAATGGCCGACTCGTACAGCATTACATTTTCAACTCGGGATGATGTCGGCCGTGCTTGTGGCGATTGGCTGGGCGCTCGGGTTCATGACCTGTATCCATGGCCTGGTCCACCAAGAACCCACGTTCAATAGTTCCAAGTGGGACTGGCGTTGCCCCCATGCCAGAATGGTAACCGGCTGGGGCATCGTCGGCACTATCGGCTTCATTGGTCTCTTGGTGTTTTGAGAAGGTGATGTCGTGCGGCCGCCGGGTATTCCTCGGCGGCTTTTTCATACGCAACACTACCCGCATAAGCGGGTAGTGTGCCATAGGGTAGGCCGTTGTTCATATGGGAGAAAGAGTCCGAAATATATAAGGTGGAATCGAGACTTGGTACGTAGTACCGAAAGTACTTTGTGATTCCTATAATTTGATTTAAGGATCTTCTCCATGAACAAA
>CAZRRZ010000007.1:0-28312 GCA_964602725.1 uncultured Candidatus Saccharibacteria bacterium
CTGACACCTTTTGCATATTCGATAGCACGGATCATCATGCCCAGACCCATATCTTTAGGGGCTGTTGTCAGATCATAAAAAGGGTATGAGTAGTGGAGGATTTCTTTATTTGTGTAGGTTACACAATAACCCATAATCGGCCCACCCATATCGTATCCAAGCACAGTGTTGAAGTTACTCTTATTCGAATCCGTAAGTATCTCCTTTACCTTGAATGCACTCATGGTGCCGTCACCGAATTTTTCTTCATAAAAATCTTTACCCAACTTGCCGATAGTGAACACGTAATCGGTCAGTGGCAGATTTTTTACAGTTAATTGCAGGCCATCAGTTTTCTTGAGAATTCGTCGATTCTCACTCGTGGGCTGGAATTTAGCTAGATCAATCCTCACACTCCTCGTCTGCTGCATAACTCCTTTTCCAATACGGGTAAAGACGAAGCCGGCATCGTAGAGCGCCGATACATTCTCTTCAGAAAAGTCTGTAATAGTTTTTTCTTGCCAGGCTAGATATTTTTTTGGCGTGTGTTCCACGGTATTTTTAGGGTATGTTAATGCAACGCCAACCAAAACCCGAATACTACGAAGATGAAATGCACCACCCAAAAGCGCATGACTGTCTTTTCCTCTGTCCAACCCTTGAGTTCAAAGTGGTGGTGGATCGGTGCCATCTTGAAGACTTTGCGGCCAAACAAGTAGCGTGAAGCGACCTGGATGATGACTGACAATGCTTCAACATAGAACATGAAGCCGAGGAAGATGAGGGGAATAAGTTCGCCGATGGCTAGGGCATTTACAGCTAGCAAGGCACCCAGCCCGAGACTACCCACATCGCCCATCATGAAGCGCGCGGGTTTTATATTAAAATACGTATAGGCCACAAGTGCTCCGGCCACGGTTGCATTCAAAATAGCGATCTCGCCAAAGCCGTTGATCCACGACAAAATAGAGAGCGCCATAAAGGTGGTGATGAGCATGCCACCAGCGAGGCCATCCATGCCATCAGCAATATTGACGGCGTTGGCGGTGAACATGACAATGAAAATAATCACCGGGATGACAATCCAGCCAAGGTCAAAACCGTTGCTCAAGAATGGCACATATACATAATGCCAGGCAGGTCCGAGTTTGGTATAAATCCACCACGCGGCGATGGCTCCGGCGATGAATTGGAGGATCAATTTTTCATGAACGAAAACACCTTTGCTGGTACGTGAACCGAACCAGACGGACATACGTTTGAATGCACTCCACGGCAGGGTGACGATGTACCAGAGACGCATCCCCATATCCTTGTGGATGCGGATGAGGTTCATGATGTGGCCCAGTTTGCGCGAGCGGCGCTCTGTGCCGTAAATATTCATGAGGTCATCAATGGCTCCGAGTGCCGCGGAGATGATCATGACACCGATGGGGACATAGGTGAATGAACGGTTCCAGTTGAAAAAATAGGTGATGAGGGCCACGGTGATGACTACGAGCAGGCCTCCCATGACAGGAGTGGTTGATTTGTAGGCGTGGGAGCCGATAGCGGAAAGCTCTGTTTTGACGCCTTTTATAATGTGAAAACGAAAAAGGAGTTTGATAAAAAAAGGCGCCAACAGGTAGGCAACAAGAGCACCGCCCAAGGCAAAACTGATGATATAGGAGAGGTCGGCTGTGCCCTCAAGGATGCTTATCATGCGATATAAAGTACCATAAAAATGGCGTTTTAGCCAATTACAGCCACTTCAATTGGCGAACCTCAGTTTTCGATTTTCCTGCACGTACGAAGATGCGATTTGATTCACCTTGCTTGCCATTCTCGATCCAGATTTGTTCGGTGATTGGTTTGTGAATATCGCTGATTTCGATAGTGCCTTGCTTGATGCCCGTGCCGTAAATGCCATCTTCGGGATAAGCGACCGCGTGCGAATAATGGATCTTGTAGGGAATAAAATTCTGATATTCAACTTGGTGAATAATGAGAATGTGGTTGCGCTCTCCATCTTCGGCGTCATTGAGCATGGTAATACTATTTCCCGGTTGAATTTCTTTTAGATTGACTACGTGACTGTTTTTATCGTGAGCCAGCGTGATGACCCCTACATTTTTTACCGGATTAAATGATGAAATGAACTTCCCAAGAAAACCGGTGGCCTGCACCAACGTCAGTCGTTTACCTAGTGAGCCTTTTTGCAGCTCTTCACTCTCCGCATTGAGAATATAATAGGCAAATCCTGAACAGTCGATGCCGATATTGTTGTCGGTAAGCAATTTTTTTAATGAATCAGTGGTGAGCGATTCGGCAGTGGTGTGTGCTTTGATGAGTAGGGCTTCTGTCTCTTCAAATATCTCCTTGGGACTGCCCTTGCCGGCATGGACAGCAAGCGCAGCTCGAAGTTTACTGGTTTTATTATTGAAATAGGGAACTGAACATACCGCAGTACCAACTTTGAAATTGAGGTATTGGTCAATGACGGACAATGCACGGTTGGAAAGGGTTTTGGTGTTCATGTGCCCTAAATATAGCTTAAAATGAAGGGTTTGGTGAGGGTTGACACAGCAGTGTTTTGTGTGTATAATGGTGGACAGAAATTAGGGGTTCGAGAACCTTGATATTATTTGGTTACGGAACCATATCCATGCACTCGTGGTGGCTATGATTCCGTGACCAATGACTAATCGATAAGGCATGTCAGGCTCTTCGGTAAGAGGTGATATTGCTACGACCAATCTTGGTGCGGTATGAACCATGAAAAATCCAACATTCAAACAGCTGGGCGGTTTGTCCGGAAGTGTCGCTGATTGTCTTCGTGAAGTCCAGGACAGGCTTGATGGAGAGAAACTCCAACTGGCATTGAACGATCCACGTCACCCATTTCATGCGGGTGTTGTAAAGCTTGCTCTCGAGCTGTTTCCAGCATTCGAGGTGACGGAAAAAGACGGCGTCATCTATGTCACGTTAACTTCGAACGGCTGGAGTGGCCCCGAATGGGAAGCACATTTCGATCGCCGTGGCGTTGAACTCTCGCCAAACGCGCGGAAGATCCTGAACTCCACGCAGTTCAAGGCGTCGAAGGCGGGCACTAGTCGTCCCGTCGCCATTCTCAAAGGAGAACTTTTCTCCGATGAGGATCGGATTACCAAAAACATTCGCGCCAAGGCGATAGAGTTGAAGCTGAAGAAGCTCGACATTGAAACACAGTGTCTCATCCGCGACGCTCTCACCAACAAAGCGATCAACGATCTGGGTTTGAACTGGATTGTCGGAATGCACGAACCTGTCGAAATTGGCGGCGGTCTGGGCCTTCTCACGGCGCGTGCCCGCGGCGTCGTTCCGGGGCTCGGGACGGGCTACGTCGGTCCCGGCTTCAGGTGGGGTCGTGGGTTTGGCTTTGCCTTCGATGCCTCGCAAGTTCTCAAAACTTAGTGTCTGGGTACTCTCATGCTCTAAACACTTTGCCCTTTCGCCCCGTACTTTCACAGGAAAGTACGGGGCTGAATTTTGCATAAAAATGCTACACTGATGTCGGTAGTAGGTGAATATGTCCGCGACCACCGGTTGCGTACCACCGAATCCAGTATCCATGCATCGAGAATGTTCTGAACTATTGTTTTGGACAGAGTGATGTATGAACTCGAAAAAAATGGAGATACTTGGTATAGGATGTTAGGGCATTTTGATGCCGAAAACATAGGTGAGCCCCGAGAGTATTCAAGGGGTAGTCGCACGGATGACATTCTATACACATTGACGGCGATCTGAACCTTCTCACGGCGAATGCCAACGACGACGTTCCAAGGCTCGAGACGAACTACGACAATCCCGACAACAGGTGGAATCGTGAGAATGGCTTTGCCTTCGATGCCTCGCAACTCTCTTCATTTCTCCCTGACTTTCGTCGGGGAGTTTTCTTTGTCCTGAAGGTATCTTTCATTTTGACCATACCACCCGCCGAGCATTTTTCCTATGTCATTTAACGGTTCAGACAGCATTAGGTATTTCTTGTTATCTACAGAACCAATTTCCCAAGCTACCTGCAGAAGAATTTTCATTGTTTCGAGTTTGCTGATCGCCTGTCGGATCCACGGGCTTTTCTTGTCTTTTGGTAGAAATGCCGCCGTAGAGATCGATTCGATCACTTCCACAAACAGGAGATCAGTCTTTACTCCCAAAGAATATCGAGATGTTTTTGGATACAGTCTCACAATATCCTGCCATAGTTTATATGCACCGACGGTTCGTGCTAGTGCGGGAATTATGTTTGGCCGTTGAAATTCGTGAGGGGGGGGGTACTATTCATGGTATGCGATTGATTACATATGATAATGCTTACGAGGATATCATTTCCCCAGAAAACTTGCTTGAGGCATGGAAAGAGTTTGTTCGTGGAAAACGAAAGAGGATCGATGTGCAGGAATTTCAGCTGAGATTATTTGAACATATTCAACAGCTTCATACTGATTTGAAACATACATTGTATCGACATGGTCACTACACACCTTTTAAAATCAATGACCCCAAACCGCGAGATATCCATAAAGCTCTGGTACGAGACCGACTCCTCCATCATGCCCTATATAGAAAACTCTATCCATTTTTTGATCGCACATTTATCGCGGATTCGTATTCATGTAGAAATGACAAAGGGACACACAGAGCTTTCCATAGGTTCGATGATTTCGCATATCGGGCTTCATGTGGTCATACGAAAACGGTATGGGTTCTCAAATGTGATGTGAAAAAATTCTTTGCTTCGATAGATCACAGTATTCTATTTGAAATCATTGGAAGATATGTTTCAGACAAAAATATCATATGGCTTATTCGCGAAATCGTGGGTAGTTTCCATTCAACCAGAGATGGTGTTGGTTTGCCGCTTGGCAATCTAACTTCCCAATTGTTTGTGAATATCTATATGAATGAATTCGATCAGTTCGTAAAGCATAAACTCAAAGCGAAATGGTATATCCGATATGCCGACGATTTTGTTATCTTGCACCAGGATGAAAATTGGCTGGAACGGATTCTTCTGGAGACTCAGTGTCTTTTGAATGAAAAACTATGTCTCATTCTGCATCCGCAGAAAATAAGCATCAAGACATTCGCTTCTGGAGTTGATTTTTTAGGTTGGGTTCATTTTTCTACGCATCGGGTATTGAGGACGGCGACGAAAAAGAGAATGTTCAGGAATATAGAGATGAAGAAACAATCTAATGACGCCGAAAAATTACGCGCAACAGTTCAATCGTATAAAGGAATGTTGAGTCATGGGGATGGATATACGCTTGCAATGACTGTTGCTTCGATTATCGATAATTGATATGATACGCATATGAAAAAGATATTACTGAAAAATCTAGTATGGAAAGAAGGGAAATACTATGTTTCTCAAGCTTTGAATATGGAAATCTCAAGTTTTGGCAAAACTCGCAAGGAGGCAGTCAAAAATCTTATCGAGGCTATTGATTTGTATCTCGAGGATGCCCCGAAGGTGAACATACGAGAAGTCGGTCGTCCGGTAGTTCTCACCTACACGGTTAGGTATGCCTAGGCTTTATTCGTCAAAGCATGTTATCCGCATTCTAGAAAAGGGCGGCTTCGTTTTCATATCCCAAAAAGGGAGTCATGTGAAGTTTCATAAAACAACAAAAGGTTCAACACTGGTTGTGATCGTACCTGCGAATAGAAAAGAGATTCCTCATGGCACGTTCCATTCAATCCTTCGACAATCTGGGATGAACCCTAATAATTTTTAAGAAATCTTCTCCACAATCTCCTTTCCTCGCTCGTTGAACACGCCATGAGTCTCTATAATGCCGTTGGCGCCTTGGATGCGGACGAGGTCTTCATTGAGGTCGGTATTTGGATAGACGGTAATGTTGTATCCGAGGGATTCGAGCGCGGCAATCTTTTCCGCGGGAACTGATGTAATTTTGGCGGTTACGCGTTGAACTATCTGTGCACCATCATTGATAGGGATAAGTGGTTGGTCGATCTTGTCCCCAAGCAGGGCTTTGAGATGCGCCTCAAATGTAGTGATACCTTTGATACCCGCGAGACGATTTTTTTGTTGCAAATACGACTCAAAACTTGTCGATGCGGGTTGGCGGGCATTGATTTCTATAAGATATATCTGTCCGGTCTTGTCATCGCGGAGGATATCGACGCCATAGAGGCCGCGCCAGCCGGCGATATTGAGCTTCTTGCCGATGTCACTCACCATGGTTTCAATGAATTCGATCTCCGTCTCATTCAGGAGGCTGTGCGTAGCGCTCCAGTCATTGCCCACAGTGGTGAATTGATGATCGGTGAGTGGTGCCAATCCAGTGATCTGATAGCTGATATTACCGACGAGGATCTTGTCAGCGGCCACAACGGCGTTCACGGTAAATGATGATCCGTGGATGTATGTAGTGCGGCGTGTGACGCGATAGGGAAATTTTTCTTGAATCGTCTTGAGTTCCACTTCGGAGCTTACGAGCAAGGTGCCGCTGCCGGTATGGCCATGTGCCCATTGGACGATGAATGGCTCGCCCATCCAGGTGAGATTTTTTGCCGGCATGACGATGTGCCGTGGCAAATATTTTTTGCCAAGCTCGCCAAGCCATTCAATCTGACTCATCTTATTCTCTACTGTCTCTGAAAGGTTGGCGCGAGGGTTGAGGAGGCGCAAACCACTCTTCGCGGCAGACTCTTCGACACGAGCGGTATTTTTGAATACAAGAACATCGCTCGGGCATGCAATCAACTTTTCTTTGACGACCGGATGGTCCATAAGTTCACGCGTACCGAGCACACCATCTTCGGGAGCTCCATTGACGAGCACCACGCTGCCTTCAGGAAATCGTGTGGCATAGCTTTCCGCATACGGAGTTTTGTTGGCAACAATTGTATACTCGCTTGAGGGATCCATGCCGATGGCTCGCTCCAGATCGCGGGTTATGTAGGTGATAGGTTTTGGGAGTTTCATGGTTTTAATGTAGCAGAAAATGCCGGATTCTTCTAATTGACCAATCCGCCAATAAATGACAAAGTTTCTTGCACTTTTTTCATTTCGGTATAGACTGCACTCATGTCCACTCTCTCCATCATAGCGACACCCATCGGCAATCTCGAAGATATCACGATTCGCGCCCTTGCGGTCCTCGCCGCCGCTGACATTATTTTGTGTGAAGATACAAGAGTTACAAAAAAACTGCTCGACAGGCATTCCATCAAAAAGCAGATGCTGTCATATCATGCTCACAGCAAGCTTTCGCGTGTCGATGAGATAGTAGGCTATTTGAAACAAGGCAAAAATCTTGCACTGGTCTCCGACGCGGGTACGCCGGGTATTTCTGATCCAGGGTCTGAATTGGTCAAAAAAGTCAGGCGTGAATTGGCAAATGAAATCAGAAGCGGTGAAGTTAAGATTGAAGCGATCCCCGGTCCATCGGCGCTCACATCAGCGCTTTCTATTGCAGGCATTCCGTGTGCCGACTTCACGTTCCTTGGTTTTCTTCCCCACAAAAAGGGCCGGGAGACTTTATTCAAAGAGATCACCGATGCCGATCGTACCATGGTGTTCTATGAGTCCCCGCATCGCATTATGAAGACACTAGAAAGTCTGATGGAGCATTTGAGCGGTAATGCCGATACTGCATCGCCGCGGAGAGTGACCGTCTGCCGTGAGCTTACCAAGATATTCGAGGAGGTTGTCCAGGGTACTGCCAAGGAAGTCAGTAATTATTTTGAGGAGCATCCGGATAAGGTGAGGGGGGAGTTTGTGGTGATAGTGTCTAGATAGTTGTACGTACATAAAAAATAGCCGCGCTCGCACTGACGATGCCGCGGCTATTCTAGTTCGAAAGGGTATGCTGATTTGATGAGGAAAACTTTTTCAGCCGATTTGATGTCGCACTCGCGTTCCGACAAGACAAGCGTCCCATCTATACACGATACGCAGAGTGGTTCCGTTGGTGCCGTTTCTTCCGCGCCGCGAGTACAGCCGATGAGTTCAAACGGACGCTCATTGAGTCGTTCGCTGCCGGGGAATGCCCAGTCTTTCTCGTGGAACAGGCACGCGCCGGGATGGTGAGGTGCTGTCTCGTGGCCAAGGCCGATGCGGATGTAGGGGTCCAAAAATAGAAACGAGGATTGACCGTCAAATGCCATTTTCCAACAGAAACCCGCGTACCATTTTTGCCTTTTGTATAACCTGACCACCACCACTTTCTTGCGAAAGCGAATGACATCAGGCTGAGTCAGTCTGACAGAGTCTGATGTATTCATATGTCTTTATCTAGCGCTATCATACCACTTTGCGCTATACTAGCCACATGTCAAAAAGACAATTCCTTATTGTGCTCGGCATCTGGGTTATGGTGTTTTTGTTCCTCGGTTTTTCATCTGAGTGGGACAAGATATTTGGACTCGTTGTCGGATTACTCATCGTGATCACCGCGCTCAGGCTCAAGCCAGCGACAAAGCCGGTTCCAGCCGATCGCATACCGTTTGTTGAACATCGGTCGACAAAACCCGTTCTGCGCGCGACCCAAGAGCCTCCGATGACTGTGCCGGCCGCACCACGTTCGCCGGTACCAGCTTCCGATAAAGCAGATACCATTATCAGCACTGATACTACGACTTCATGAGAGAGCTTTGGCGCGAGTTAGGGGCAACACGCGCCGCCACAGTTATCGTGGGTGCGTTTGTTATCGTTGCAGTACTGTTTATTGTCGTGTGGTTTTTGCCTATGGGCACGATTTCATATTCAGCATTAAGTATGGCTGGTACGCCGATGGAGACGTCGATAGCTGGTGCGACTGCGAATGCTGCGTCAACGACACCTGAGATCGCTTCTTCTACGCCACCGGCATTTGTAGTGACACATATTCCCACCCCTCCAGCACTCAAGGGTATTTA
The DNA here is from genome assembly GCA_964602725.1 of uncultured Candidatus Saccharibacteria bacterium. Taxonomy (GTDB): domain Bacteria; phylum Patescibacteriota; class Minisyncoccia; order Phycocordibacterales; family PALSA-1337; genus C7867-002. The sequence goes on from CAZRRZ010000007.1 coordinate 8,890, forward strand.
CATGACGAGTTGGGCGGCTGGCAATGCAAAATTTCGTGCGCACTTGTATGATCTCGTCGACTCGACCGAGATCAATGCGGTGGTCATCGATGTCAAAGATTATACGGGCCGCATAAGCTTCATGGTTGAAGATCCGGAACTGATGAAGATTGGCGCATCAGAGAGACGTATTCCAGACATAAAAGAATTCATCGATAAGCTTCATGGAAAAGGAGTCTATGTCATTGCACGCATCTCGGTATTCCAGGATTCATTTATGATGAGTGTCCATCCAGAATGGGCGGTCAAGACGAAGTCTGGCGAGATTTGGAAAGACTACAAAGGAGTGAAGTGGCTCGATGTTGGCGCGAAACCGGTATGGGAATATACAGCGCGCATCGGCCGGGAAGCCTATGCGGTCGGGTTCGATGAGCTCAATTTTGACTACATTCGCTTTCCATCAGATGGCAATCTTGAAGACATTTCATACACATGGGCGGAGGGAAGGCAACGCGCCGAGGTGGTCAGGGATTTCTATTCATATATGCATGACCAGTTCGCCAATTCTGGTATACCGACGTCTGCGGACCTGTTCGGTCTGACGACGAGTGCTGATGGGGATTTGGGTATTGGTCAGATATTAGAATACGCCCTTGATTCGTTCGACTACGTGGCACCCATGGTCTATCCGTCTCATTTTGGTGCCGGATTTGATGGCTACAAAAAACCCGCACAGTATCCGTACGAGATCATCTACTCATCAATGTTGAGTGCCATCAAAAAAGCCCTGGCTACAACAACAAGTTCAGCGCTACTTGCAGAAGATCCGATCGCTTCGACGAGTCCGCAACTTTATACCAAAAAATCCTACGATATTCAAAAATTGCGCCCGTGGTTGCAGGCATTTGATCTGGGAGCTGTGTATACGCCAGAAATGGTCCGCAAGCAGATACAGGCGACATATGATGTTGGACTGACGAGTTGGATGCTGTGGAATGCGGCGAGTGTATATGATAAGGAGGCTCTGTTGCCGAAGTGATTTTTGATATATCCACAGGTTTTTGCAGGCCCTTGTGCTTTTTCTATAAAGTTGTAGTATTTACTTCCGGACAAGTAGTGGTTCGCTTTCGTCAACGGTATATGCCGTATTCCTCACGAAAATGACCTATTCTGTCTCGGTGCAATGTAGCCTCACTCTAAAAAACAAGTCTCGAGGCTCCGTGCGCTGCAACTCAAACAAGTCAAAATGGAGAAACCGAAAGTATGGCACGTACAGCATCACGGATGGCCAAAAGCCAGACAAAATCGGAACAAACTCAAACTGCGCCACAAAAACCCAGGGAATTGAGCGACGAGGAAGTGCTCGCACAATCAGCCCTGAAATCTGCTGCAAGGCGCGGCAGAAAGCAAGTGAGCTTCCGCCCGAAGGGTGGTGGTGAACTGTTCCCAGTTCCGGCAGTGCTTACCGATGTCCTGAACCATATCCGGCAAGGATTTCTTCCCGCCCTTTAAGGAAACTCTCTGTTGAGTTCCTCCTCGTCATATGACGGGGGTTACCATTCAACCTCGCGTGCCATTGGCGCGAGGTTGTTTTTTATTTATGGTACAATATTCACATATATGGCCCCAGTTCCCATTGATGAGAATCGCATAACATACTTTGCCGAAACGGACGCTCGCAACAGGAGGGTCAAGTTTGGCATCAAGGCAAAGGATCGCACCAAGCACGTCTATGTGATTGGTAAGACGGGTATGGGAAAGTCGACCTTGCTTGAGAACATGGCGGTGCAGGATATTCAGAATGGGGAAGGTATGGCCTTCATCGATCCGCACGGAAAGACCGCCGATCTCCTCCTCGAATATGTTCCAAAAGAGCGCATCCGCGATGTTATTCATATCGCGCCATTTGATGTGGATTTTCCTATTTCATTCAATGTCTTAGAAAGTGTTGACCCCACCAAGCGCCACCTCGTCGTATCGGGCCTCATGAGCACCTTCAAAAAGATCTGGGTGGATGCCTGGTCGGCGCGCATGGAATATATTTTGACCAATACCTTGTTGGCGCTTCTCGAGGCTCCTGGGACGACATTGCTGGGCGTCAACCGTATGCTTTCTGACAAAGAATATCGCAAAGAGATCGTCTCGCACGTGACGGATCCGTCGGTCAAATCTTTTTGGGTCAAGGAGTTTGCCAACTATACCGAACGTATGGCGGCCGAAGCAGTTCCGGCCATCCAAAACAAGGTGGGACAATTTACTGCCAACCCACTCATTCGCAACATGATCGGACAGCCGACATCGACGTTTGATTTTCGCCAGGCAATGGACAGTCGCAAGATCATCATCATCAACCTTTCAAAGGGAAGAATCGGTGATGAAAATATGAAACTTCTCGGAGGTTTATTGGTGACAAAAATATATCTAGCCGCCATGTCCCGTGCGGATGTTCCGGATCGGGTGATGAAAATGTTGCCAAACTTCTACCTTTTTGTGGATGAATTTCAGAACTTTGCCAACGCTTCCTTTGCAGATATTCTTTCTGAGGCTCGCAAATACAAACTCAACCTGACTATCGCACACCAGTATATCGAGCAGATGGATGAGATCGTCAAGCCGGCGGTCTTCGGCAACGTCGGCACCATGATCACCTTCCGTGTTGGAGCCACCGATGCCGAGGCTCTCGAGCAAGAATTTGCTCCCGTCTTCACCATCGAAGATTTGGTCAATATGGGTGCCTACCAGATCTATCTCAAGCTCATGATAGACGGGTTGAGCTCAGCGCCGTTTTCGGCCCATACGCTTGATGCTATTCCGCATCCTGATACTTCATACGTGGAGGATATTATTGCGGCGTCTCGTGAACAGTTTGCCCACCCACGCGCTGATGTTGAGCAGATCATCGTCAAATTTCACGAACCTACTATTCCTCCGAAAAAATCTCCCGCCGCGCCAGCTGTTTCTGCGCCGGCACCCGTTGGAGTTGCCACTGCCAAAATAACTTCCACCCCTGTCGCACCAGTTGTTCCAAGTCAGCCTGTTAAGTCTGCTCCCGCTCCGCTCCCTTCGTCCGCACCTGTGCAAACTTCGACATCCCCATTAGTACCCACACCCGTCGTCCAAAAGAAGCCCGCAATAGTGCAGCCGATTGCTCCAGTAAAACCAGTCTCGCTTTCGATGCTCGCTCCAAAGCCTGTAGTGCCAAAACAGGATCCAAAAGTTCCATCAGCAAAAAATATCGGCGACCTCAAGAGCGCCCTAGCGGCGGCCATGAATAAGGTAAAAACGGAGTCGAAGTTGCCCACTCCAGCGGTCCCAAAAGTCGAGGCGATGGCAAAGCCAAAACCAATTATTCCAGCCACGCCAGCCCAGCCATCTGAAGTGCCAGAAGAGGTCCTCAAACAGGTGTTGAAAGTAGACTAAAGATGTGGAAGTATGAAGGTATGATCTCTATGGCCACTGCCAAGCCACGTCGTATTCTCATATTTTCGCTCGTCTATTACCCACGCTTTGTCGGTGGGGCTGAAATTGCTGTAAAAGAAATCACAGATCGTATTGCCTCAAGCGACGTCGAATTTGATATGATCACTATGCGCACTGAACCCTCGAAGGTTGAGCGTATAGGTAATGTGACTGTCCATCGTGTAGGCCCGCAATGGAAAGGGGGGACACGTTCGCCGCTTTTATATGCACTCAAATATCTGTGGATGCCGCTTGCATTCATCAAGGCTCTCAACCTGCATGCGCATAATAGATATTATGCAACATGGTCCATCATGGCCAATTATGCAAGCGCCCCGGCACTTTTTTTCAAGCTCATGCATCGTGAGGTAAAGCTCATTTTGACCTTGCAAGAAGGGGATCCGTTTGCGCATATCCGCAAGCGTGTCGGTATTACATATCCATTTTTCAAAAAATTGTTTAAGATTGCAGATCAGATACAGGCCATATCGAAGTATCTTGCTGATTGGGCAATAGACATGGGTGCGACATGTCCGGTCATCGTCGTGCCGAACGGTGTTGACTCAACCCTATTTTCTCGTGAAGTCTCAATTGCCGAGGCTTCCGATGCCAAAGAAATTCTCGGCAAACATGAAGGCGATATACTGCTTATTACAACAAGTCGCCTTGTTGCAAAAAATGCCGTTGCCGATGTGATTGCCGCGCTTCAATCGTTGCCGGCACATATTAAATTCGCCTGTCTTGGTCAAGGGCATTTGGAGCCCGAATTGAGAGCTCTTGTCTCGAAGTTGAAGTTAGATGAACGGGTCAGGTTTGTGGGTCAGATTCCAAATCATGATCTCCCGCGTTATTTACAGGTGGCTGACATATTTATCCGCCCATCTTTGTCAGAAGGTCTGGGCAATTCATTCCTCGAAGCCATGGCTGCAGGTATTCCAGTCATCGCTACACCAGTCGGCGGCATTCCAGATTTTCTCGTCGATGGTGAAACCGGACTTTTTTGTGAAGTGAGCAATCCACACTCGATCGCGCAGAAGGTGGAAAAATTGATCAAAGATAAGGAGTCGCGGGAGTACATCATCAAGAATGCGCGCGAGATGGTCCAGAAAAAATATAGCTGGGAGGGCATTGCGAGGGAGATGAAGGAGATATTTTCGGCCATTCAGTAAGATTCAACTTGTGCTAGACTTATTTGTATGAAGATACTCATAGCTTCAGGTATATATCCACCAGACATTGGCGGTCCGGCGCAGTACGCCCGCAATCTGTACGAGACCTGGAAGAAGCAGGGTCATGACGTCAAAGTCGCTGCATATCGATGGGAGAGGGCATTTCCACCCATTGTTAAGCACCTTTTCTATTTCTCAAAAATCCTACGCAAAGGTTGGAATGCGGACCTGATTTTGGTACTCGATAACTTTCTGGCTGCGGTCCCAACCATGTTGGCATGCATGCTGATGCACAAAAAATATATCATCCGCACGGGAGGAGACCTTTTGTGGGAATGGTATGTAGAAAGAACCGGTGAAAAGATTTTGTTCAAGGATTTTTACAGTACACCGCGAACTTTTTCTTTCAAGGAAAAAATTATCTACAAATGGAGTCGTTCAGCTTTCAAGCACGCTTCGGCTATCATCTTTAGTACACAGTGGCAAAAAGATATTTGGGAAAAAGAATACAAACTTGATCGGAGCAAGACCTTTATTGTTGAAAATTATTGCGGACCACGTGAACCATTTATTGAGCCTGAAAACAGGATGTTCATCGCCGGCACTCGTCTCATCAAATGGAAGAATGTGGAACTACTCAAAGAGGCCTTCGAAGAGGCTCGGAGTGAGGTTAAAAGGCTCAATTTGCCCGATATTGAGCTGGATTGTGGCAAGGCGGTGTATGACAGCTTTGTGGAGAAAATACATCGTTCCTACGCAGTTATCCTCGTCTCGTTGGGTGACATTAGCCCCAACATGATCTTTGACGCTATTCGTGTCGGAACCCCGTTTATTGTAACCAAGGAAAACGGCATTACTGATCGCATCAAAGACACCGCGCTTTTCATTGAGCCCCAAAACAAGAAAGATATTGTCGACAAGATCGTGTGGCTGGCTGATCCAAAAAATCGTGCAGAACAGGCAAAGAAAGTTCAGGCTATATCATTTGTGCATTCATGGGAGCAGATTGCCGATGAGGTCGTGAAGATCCAGCGCGGGCTCAAATAATACGACCACGATGCAACCAAAAAGATTGTTAATGATATCGACCGACCGGAAGATCTTCGAAGATAGAAGCGCCGTGAGGGCGCGTCAGATAGAATACGCCCGACAATGGGATGAGGTGCATATCATTATCTTTGAGAAAAAATCAGCACAAAAGTCCCGCGGTGTGGGCGGAGAGAGTGCTCCTGGGGAAGATGTCCTTGCACCAAACTGTTGGGCCTACTCGACGCGTTCATGGTCAAAATTCACCTATCCATTTGACGCTATGTCGATAGGGAGGTTTCTCATCGAGAAGCGGGGAATAACAGAGATTACCTGCCAGGACGCTTCACTCACTGCCATGGCTGGCATTTCGCTCAAAAAGCAGTTCCGTATACCTCTCGAGATACAGGTCCATGAAGATATTGGTAGTCCGTATTATGCATATAATGCGATTGGTAAGGTCCGCAAATCCATGGCGTTGTCGTATCTACCTAAAGCCGATCACATTCGTGTCGTCTCGAATAGGATTAAGGATTTCTTGGTTGGTTCGCTCGGTATTGATGCGATAAAAATTACGGTCAAACCTATCAGTGTTGATACAGAGAGAATTAGGCAGGCATCAGTCTTGTCTAAGTCGGATCTCCATGCAAAGTACCCTCAATTTAATAAGATTGTGTTAGTTGCTGCGCGATTGGAAAAAGAGAAGAATGTTATCTTAGCTATCCGTGCTTTGGCAGAAGTGGTGAAAAAAATGAAGGCAGGACTTATTATCGTAGGAAGCGGAAGTCAGGAGAAAATGCTCAAAGCTGAGGCGACACGGCTTGGTTTGAGCGGGCCAAATCCAAGCGTCGTGTTCGAACCATGGGTCGAACAGGCCACACTCTTTTCCTACTACAAAACAACTGACCAGTTTTTAGTCACTTCATTGTTTGAAGGATATGGCATGACGCTGGTGGAAGCCCAAGCCGCCGGCGCCAAGATCATCTCGACCGATGTTGGTGTGGCTCGGGAAGTTGGCGCCCAGATAGTCGGCTGGGACGAGATGGAAATAGCTAAAGCGATATGAGACTCCTAATATGCACCCAAAAAGTAGATAAAAATGACCCCATTCTCGGTTTTTTTCATAGGTGGATTATTGAGTTTGCCAAGCATTTTGAGAACATAACGGTAATCTGTCTTTATGAAGGAGAGCACGACCTCCCAAAAAACGTAACAGTTCTTTCTTTAGGAAAAGAAAATGGCGCATCTCGGGTGAAATACATCTTTCGATTTTATAGATATATATGGCAAGAAAGGAATACCTATGATGCAGTGTTTGTGCATATGAATGAAGAGTATGTACTTTTGGGAGGATTTTTGTGGAAGTTATTGGGTCGGAAGATATATATGTGGAGAAATCATTATGAGGGCAATCTATTGACTGACATGTCGGCAAGCTTATGTGCGAAAGTATTTTGCACCTCAAAATATTCGTATACGGCAAAATATGCCAAGACCGTTTTAATGCCTGTAGGTATTGATACTGATATCTTCAAGATCAAGGAGGGGGTAAGTCGTATACCTAACTCAGTACTTTTTATTGCCCGTATGGCTCCTTCAAAAAATCCTGAAGTAGTCATCAGGGCTTTGGCACTGCTCAAATCCAAGAATATATACTATGCGGCTGCTTTCTATGGCGACCCTTCTACTGCCCATCGTGAATATTATGAATCCTTACAGAAACTGGTTTCAGACCAGAATCTTGCTGACAGGGTTCATTTCTATCCTGGCGTAAAAAACACTGATACACCTGCTCTATACGGGCAGTATGAGATATGCGTCAATGCTTCCATGAGTGGTATGTATGATAAGACCATTTTTGAAGGTATTGCATGCGGTACGCTTCCTCTAGTTTGTAGTTACGATTTTGCGAAAGAAGCGGATAGGCAGTTCATTTTTGAAGATAATAATCACGAGGACCTTGCATCAAAAATAGAGGGGTTACTCAAACTTTCTCCATCCCGTATCACTGAGTATCGTGATACGTTGAGAACATTGGTGGAATACCATAGTCTCGTTCGGCTGGCTCAAAACATCAGACAAGAAATAACATCGTCCACCAAGGATGGTATTTGATAAGCCAGCGTGATATTGTATTCCCATGCTACCAGTGAAGACAAAATCATTTTTACGAATCGAGGAATACAAGCAGATTTCCAAGCTTTCTATCGACGGGAAGATTTTGGACGTGGGAGGTTCAAAGAAGTCTGGATATCATGAATTGATCGGAGGAACTCACGAAATAATTACAGGCAATATTGATCCATCCTACGGTATTGACATTGCCTTTGATGCCCAGAAAGCCTGGCCTTTTGGAGATGTATCCTTTGACGCAGTCCTTTTTGTAAACCTCCTAGAGCATTTATCAGATTATGAAACAGCGGTTAGAGAATCTTTCCGCGTTCTCCGATCTGGTGGAAAAGTGGTGGGGGTGGTCCCGTTCATGTTTAATGTCCACGGTTCGCCCCATGATTATTTTCGTTTTACAGCATCTGCACTAGAGCTCATTTTCAAACAGGCTGGATTTTCCGGTATCCGAGTACAAGCGTTGGGAACTGGTGCATTCAGTGTGATATATCATTGCCTGCTCGGTTTTGTAAGAACATTCTGGCTTGCACGTCTCTTGATGCCATTGTTTAGAGGTGCTGATGCACTTCTTGAAAAAGTGAAGCCGGGAAATACCATGGGGGCGACATATATGCCGCTCGGGTATTATTTTGAGGCTCGCAAATAGTATGTATCACCATTCGTACATATATTACTGCACGCATGAAAAAAATTATTTACATTTGCAATACGAGATTCCCAACCGAAAAAGCCCACGGGTTAGCCACAGCCAAAATATGCGAAGCTTTCGCTGACGCGGGGTATGAAGTTCAACTCATTATTCCACGACTCTGGAGAAGATCTTCCCAGGATCTTTTTTCCTATTACGGGATACAGAGAAAGTTTTTAGTCACGCGCATTCCATGCCTTGACTTCCTTAACGTGGTGCCCCTGCCAGTTCTTAATAGGATCACATTTCTCGTACAGATAGTGTCATTTTCTGTAGTCTCTTTTTTCTATATATTATGTTCATTTGGTCGAAAATCTACCTGCGTCTTCTTTTCGCATGACTATATTCCACTCTATTTTGCGAGCTTGATTGCACCCCGTGTCTTTTATGATATCCATCATTTTCCAGGAAGAAATTTTATGTACCGACGATTGATGCATCACAGCTTTGGTTTTGCTGTTCAGACCAAATGGAAAATCACCGAACTGGAAAACACGTGGGGTATTGTCAAACATAAAGTTGTATACTGGCCCAACGGAACGGATATAGATAAGTTTGCGACGGATCTTTCACGCACGGAGGTTCGCCAGAAACTTGGACTACCCTCATCTGGTACGATAGGAGTATATACGGGGCAACTTTTTCCATGGAAAGGGGTGGATACTCTCATACGCGCTGTTGCGCACATGAAGCAAGATATTCAGATGTATATTGTTGGAGGCACAGCACAGGATGTGCTAGATACAAAGGGTAGAGTCAAGGAATCTTCTGACCCGCATATTCACTTTGTTGATTTTCGACCCCATCAGGAAATGCCTCTGTGGCTTACCTCTGCCAATGTGTTGATCCTTCCAAATACGGGAATGCAGAAGGTTTCCTTGTATTACACTTCACCTATGAAATTGTTTGAATACATGGCCTCAGGAACTCCAATCGTAGCCTCACGCATTCCATCGATTGAAGAAATACTCAATGATAAAAATTCGGTACTCGTGTTACCTGATGATCCTCAAGCACTTGCCGCTGGGATCGAACAGGTGATCCAGCACGACTCTGTTTCTCGAGTACTGTCCGAAAGGGCGCAGGAGGATGTCCGTGCGTATACCTGGCAGGCTCGGGCAGAAAAAATACTCACCTATATGAACGCACATGAATAATGTTCAACGTAAAATAAGGACTACGGTTGCTATTGTCATGGGATATGCATGCGCACCGTTTGTTTTTCTGGCGATGTCGCTGAGGAGACGTCCAGCGACGAATGCCCCGCGATTTCTGGTAATTCCTCAGTTGACCCGCATCGGGGACGTGGTGTGTTCTACGCCTGTTTTGTATAGTCTTAAAAAATCTTTTCCGCAGGGTCGTGTATCGGTTCTCGTGTCGGTTATGACATCTTCACTACTTGTCCACAATCCCTCGGTAGACGAAATTATTGTGCTCGAGGATTATTCTTGGCTGGGATTAATAAAAAAGATATATCAAAGTAACTTTGATTGGAGTTTTAGTTTGTCAGGAACTTCTATAAGTACACTCATTTGTTTTATGGGATGTGTGAAAAGGCGAGCCAAGATATCTCGTTCAAAGCGTCCATACAGCGAAGTTCTTACGGACTGGATGGCCACTGACGAGGTAAGGTACGATGATCATAGCTATGTGCCGCGGGTGTATCTTGGCCTATTAGAATGCGCAGGTATACATACTGATCAAGAAAGAAAAGAAGTTTTTACCTTCGAGGAGGCGGATCAAAAGGCCAAACAATTCATTCTCGAACAAGGACTCGCACCATCTCGTATGCTGGTGGGTATGAGTGTTACCGCCGGAAATAGTATAAAGGAATGGGGCGACCATAACTTTTTGGAAGTAGCACGCACACTGATCAGGAAATATGACGTCTCCATTGTTTTTATTGGGTCGCCACGAGACAATGATCGGATCAATACGATGATGGCACTCGTTGACACATCAGAGAGACGCTCAATCACCAAAGCCACAACATTTTCCATTGAAGAATTACCATCCCTCATTAAAAACTTTGATTTTTTTGTGAGTGGTGATACCGGACCCATGCATATCGCCCACGCGCTCGGTATTCCACTGGTAGATATAATCGGACCGGTATGTCCTGGACAGCTTTTACTCTCTGGCCCTCGAAGTGTTATTGTCATGCCGAACCCTCCGGTTGAGCCTTCAATCTTTGCATTTCATGATGCCGGATCGGTGGAGCTATCACGGAAAGCGTTGGAACAGACGAGTGTGGAAAGTGTCTGTGAGGCGTTTGGTATGCTGTATGACAGTCTTAAAAACGATCGTTCTACTGTTTGAACATTGTACTACCACGATATTTGAATAGGTCGAGGAGTTGGTAAAATAGCTTCTTCTGCATGGCGTACGCCTGTGGGAATTTCTGTTTGAACCCATCAAGAATCTTCATCCTCCCGCGAAGCGCATATATTTTTTTTGCAGGAATAAGGTTGCCACCATATTTTTTGGCGATACGTTTTCTTTCGAGAGCAAATTTGTCCTGGCTGGTAGATGTTTTTGATTTTTCCCATATTCTGAATGCACCAACGGTATAGGGTAGGTACTTTGCTTTTGAGACCCTGAAGATACGAAACCATAGATCCAGATCCATGCAGTAACTAAACGATTCGTCAGGGTATCCAACTTTTTCTATAATTCGCTTAGTAAAAAAATTGAGAGCGAAGGAATTTCCTCGTGTCCGAAGACTTTCGAAGTCCTCCTGCTCTCGTGGTCTCGGTTCTATAGAGGGCGCTCTGCCATTGCTATATACCTTAAGGCAATCGGCATAGATAAAGTCGATATCAGGATTATCATCAAACATCCGACTTACCTGGGAGAATGCCCCAGGCATGTAATAATCATCTGAGTTCATCCAGGCACACGCATAGCCGCGGGACATTCTCAAGCCTTGATTGATGGCACTTGTTTGACCTCCGTTTTTTCTGTTTACATACCGATAGGAAATACCTAGGCATTGCACTGGCCATGAGCCACTCTTTACGAGGGTGTCGTATTTTTCAATAATCGACTGTGTAGTATCCGTACTACCATCATTGATAATAATGTAGTCAATATAGAAATCTCCTTTCTGCGACAAAATACTCTCGATCGTCTGGCCAATATACTGATCTTGATTATACGTTGGCGTTACAATACTCAGGGTTATGGACATATCATCATTTTACGCCTTCCAAGTTCAAGCCGATAGGGTAGATACCGTGGACTTTTCTCGGACCCGCCCAGTCTTTGAATGAGTAATAAGGTGCCGTTTCTGGATCCCATTCACGTACAGATGAAAAACCGGCCTTCATAAGAATATCCGTCAAATATGCTTTATTGAAAACAGCACGATGAAAGTCGAATTCTCCGCTTTCGTGAGTGCCCATGAGGGGAGGGATGATGCGATAGATGTCCCGTCCTTCTTTTTCGTAGATACCAATGATCTTGTCAAAATCAGGTACCGATAGACGCAACACGCCATCTTTCTTTAGAACTCGCCCCCATTCTCTCAAAATCTCATCAAGTTTCTGATGGGAAAGATGTTCCAATACGTGGCATGCGTAGATCAGGTCGGCAGAATCATTGGAAAACATCGGCAATTTTTCCACACGGGAAAGATAGTGCACATGTGGAAAAGGTGCTCCGTCGACATTGATGTATCTCTTGTCATCCTGGTATCCGCAGCCAAGGTGAATCAATACCTTACCGTCGGCATTTTTTGGCAGTACTGGCGGGGAAATCCATCGTTTGGTCCCATACCACGTATTCACTAGAAAATAGCGGAGCTGCATCTTTATCGGACGGAGAATCTTGCGGATTTTCTTATAGTAGTTTGGGACGTACATATAGGCAATTAGTAGTAGCCCCAATGATAGCGTAGTCAACTTATTTTGTCACCCCAATCCTATTTTTGTGTGCCCTAGAATTTTTTCTAAAAGTAATGTACAGTCAAGGTCTGCCGAGCAGGTTATCCAGATGGAATATTCTTCTCCCGCACAATCTATTCCGCGAGAACCATTTTATAAGACGTATATGAAAGGGGAGTTCTTTTTTGGTGTGTGGAATGTCGTCTCGCGTGGGATTGGTTTCTTCAACACCCTGATAGTCCTTTCTCAGTTGACCATCTACCAATACGGTGTTTTTCAGCTCATCTTGACCTCATTTTCAGGTCTGGCGGTTTTTATGGGGTTTGGTGGAGAGACAATACGCAATGACATCTTGAGGTATGTCGGTGTGCGTAACTATGAATATGCCAAAAAGCTCTTTTGGGAATCATCAGTATTTCGTTTGGTTATTGCGGTGATACTGTGGGCTGGAGTATTCTTTGGAGCACCTCTGTTTTTTACGCAGTATAGTCCGGAGTTTATTGTCTATATAAAAATTATTTCCTTTCTCTTTTTGCATGATGCCATCCTGCCTTCATTCCGTCTGATTTTGGAATCAGAAAAGAAATTCAATCTTATAGCCAGTCGAGCTTCGTTGGGTAGATTTATCCAGCTGGGGATTGTGGCATATTTTTATTTTTTTGCAGTTGTCGGGCTCAAGGAAGTTATCTTATCCATTGTGATCTCCTCATTTGTGTCACTCGCTATCGTGGCCGTATCAGTTATTACTCTATACGTCAAGTCTTGGAAGCCTGTTAGGTCTGTACAACATGCCCTTATCTATAGCGTCCTATTTTCATACGGTAAATGGGAACTACTCCGTCCCGTTGCTGGCAAAGTAGTTGATTTTGTCCAGGTGTGGGTAACCAAGATTTTTATCGGAACCGAGGCAGTTGCTATATTCTCTGTTGCACAAACTATGCTCGGTACGTTGGCCAATCTATTTCCGGTCAATACTCTTTCCGCCCTTGTCCCACTTCATGTCGCGGACAAGGAAAAACTCCAGAAAATATATAATGTGGGAAGCAAATACCTCGTCATCTTTTCTATTGCTATCGGTCTCGTGGGGTTAGTGCTCGCACCACCTTTTATCTATCTCTTCTTCCCTAAATATGCAGCATCCCTGCCATATTTTAGTGTTTTGTTGGTAACGTTGCCGATAAGTGCGCTCAGTATTGTGGCCTCCATTTTCCTTACAGTTTATCGAAAACAAGGCTTTCTGCTTGTCCAGAAACTTCTCAAGGGGCTGATTGGTGCCATTCTCTATGTAGTATTCATTCCTTGGTTTGGAATGTGGGGGTTGGTACTCCAAGTCATCGTCCTCTCTATAATTCTGTATGCGATATTGCATACATATCTACTCAGGGCACGTTTGGATGTTGCTCTTGATTGGAAATATATGGTCAGATTTGATGATAGCGACAGGGAATTTTTGAGAAATGTGTATGCGGACATAAAAAAAGTTGTTAAAAGACGGATGCCAAGCCGAATCTCTTAACTGTATAGTGAAGTGCTGTATTACCAGGCAGTTTGACCACCATCGACTACCATATTGCTTGCAGTGATAAACTCTGATGCTTTTGATGCAAGGAATAAAATAACGCCTTGATATTCATCGGGCTGTGCCGGACGACCGAGCATGTTTCTAGCACCGAGTTTGGCAATAAATTCTGGTTCCATTGATCCAAAATTGACAGCGCCGAATGAGACCGAGTTTACTCGTACCCCAGGGGCTACAGCCGCAAAATATGACGCCCAAGCGCGGGTGAGTCCGAGAAGTGCAGTCTTTATGGTGGGGTAGGCGACTGATTTGAATTTACCTTTTTCATATTTGCCATGTTGGGGAGCTGTGATTGAGGAAGTTGAGGATATGTTGATGATGGAGCCTTCTCTTTGTTTCATCATATAAGGGGCAACTGCTTGGATACAGAATTGGGACCCCGATAGTCCGACAGCAAGCTCTTTGTCCCATTGAAGTTGTGGATATAATTCGTATGGACTAAACATTGCCTCGTCTGCAGCGGTTGCATCCTTTCCTACTTTCGGATTTATTGCAGCATTGTTGATGAGGATATTAATACCGCCATGTTTTTTGGCGATGGTGTCGACGGCGGTCTTGATATCTAGAGGTTTGGTTATGTCGACAATGTATTGCTCCGCAATACCTTCGAGCGCAGTGCTTTTTGTCACATCAAATGATACTACAGTTGCTCCTGCGGATTTAAGGATGATGGCATGCTCAATTCCAAGCCTTCCTGCACCACCAGTGATGATGGCCGTCTTACCTTCAAGTGAAAAAAGGTCGATTATTTTTTTGGTATCAGTCATGGCTTAAGAAGGAGTTAAGTTATTCGTTTGCTGGTAAAGGTTAGGTAGTTTGTATTGAGTGTGATGTCGTCAATATCTGTGTCGCGGGCGCCCTGTATAATATATGGCCCATTGTAGCCGATGAGGCGGAGAGCGTCAAAAGCTGCGTCAAAATCTGCGTCTCCAGTACCAAGTCGTACGCTTTCACCCCCGTCCCGTTTCCTGTCTTTTATGTGAACACCCTTGATGAGCGGACCCAAGGTCAGTATATCTGCCCTAAGGTCAATATTCATGCTGGCCATATTTCCGATATCGTAGTAAATGCCTATCGATGGGGAATTGAATGATTCGATGAATTGCTTGAGCTCTGTAGCAACAATTTCGGCCTCTACTGCAATAGAGATTCCGTGTTCTTCAGCACATTGAATAGGTCGTGCCAGTTGAGTCCGTGCCCTAGATTTGTCCAATTCAGTATGCAAGGTTTTGTTTCCAAAGAATGACACAAGTACGACTTTGGCGCCTAGGTGAGCGGCCGTTTTGATAAGTTCGCAGTAGACATCTGGGTACCAGCTTTCTAGAGAATAAAACCCGTGTATAGAAAGAGTTTCGATTGAGTGTTCTTTTTTAAGTGTCATGATACGCTCCACCCCGAGCTTGGTAAACAAAGGATTTGCGCTGTACCCTTGCTCTTTGATCAATAGCTCAATACAAGAAAAACCTATGGTGCGTGCAGTTTCAAATTCTTTCTCCCATTCATTGTCGGGAAAAAATTGAATACCACGTCCGTTTGACGGGGTTAAACGGCCTTGGAGAATGCCAATTTGCAAGTTACGAGCTAGATCTTTTTCCATTCTTTTTTCCGATGAAGATAATGTTTGACGTGATCTGTAGGTCGGCAAGAATATTTTTGTATTCACTATCCATACGTTTGATGAATGTATCAAGTGTTTTGTTTATGTGTGGAGAAACGTGTTTTCGTATAGGTAGTGTAGGTGCAGACAATCCAGCCAGTGGTGTTCCTTGTGGTGCATCATTAATAATCCAGTTCATGTGGTTCATTATATTGTAATCCTGCGTGTAAAATGTTTTTCCTTTGAATCCTGATGAAGCCATAACTTTTTCAAGGCTTTTTTCCGTAAAATACCAAAGGTGGGACTTGTGATAGAAAAATTGATAATGATGAGGTAGATCATACACATGTGCGAGGGCGTCGTTGAGGTTGGGAACTTCGATAGCAATAATACCGCCCGGTGCTAGGTATTCCTCAAGGCCTGCAATAAATGCCTTAGGGTCGCTCACATGCTCGAGTGTTTGAAAAGCCACGATCAGATTAAAATACTTTTTCTTGAGTGGAGTTTCTTTGATATCTGTCGTGTATACCTTGCAAGCACATTTTTTTGCCGCGTAAGCTGCTGAAGCAAGGTCAAAATCAATACCAACGATTTCTTTTACCAGGGGCTTCGCATGGTGAAGAAACATGCCCGCTGAGCAGCCCACTTCAAGTAGTTTTGTTTTCTTGGTGAGATATGGTTTGAGTAAACGTAGACGATCTCTTTGGAATCGTGAATAAATGGAAAAAAGCTCATCAGTCTCAGATGCGGCCGCAAGCTTTGGTCTGCCAATTTTTCGGTATTCGCTGGCATAATATTTTTTGAGATCAGCAGCGTTGATGTGGGCGTCGAGGATGCCAAGTTCGCAGCGTGTGCACACAAAGACCTTTCGCTTTTCTCCGGTGCGCAGAGTGTTGGTGATTACTTTTGGTGATGGTTTGTTGCAGATGGGGCAGTTCATGATAGTTTTGGCCATTGAGCAGGATCGACTTGGTTAGGTGTATTAAGTGCGGCTTTGTGCAGTCTGGTGGCAATCTCGGGTAGTAACGGACCGGCTTTGAGTGCGCCTATTGCTTTTTGAATATTAGCAATTTTATTACTGCCAATCAATGATGAAGAAATGAATGAATTATTGAGAGCAAAACGGATGGCAAGTGTTGGTAAGTCTGTACCGATTTCGTGCGCGATCGCTTCTACCTCGTCGATTGCATGTTGGAGCTGTTCGAGACCTGCAGGTAATTTTCTTCTAAGTGTGGTCAGTGAGCCCTTGAGGAGAACTGATCTATTTACGACGCCAACGCCTGCCTTTTGTGCTGCAGGGAATACCAGGGGATCCATACGCTGGTCGGGTACGTTGTATGCCACCTGGATGACATCAAAAAAACCTGAATTGATAGCTGTGAGAGGCGATTCCTCACCTCGAGTCGAAACTCCAGTGAAGCGGATTTTTCCAGCCTGCTTGAGATCTTTCAATATGCCCGTTAGTTCACCTCGTTCGATGTCTTCGACGCTTGGTCCGTGCAACATGAGGATTGGCAGAGAATCTATCTGCAACTTGGCTAGACTTTCGTCGACTTGAGCATGTATTTTTTGGGTAAGTTCTGGTAGTGGGTACCTCTCTCCTTTTTCGAGAAATTGCGCACATTTTGTCTCTACAATAACGTTGGGATTTTTTAGTATTCCTGATTTGCCGATACGTTCTTCTGCAACACCGTAATAGCTCGCCGTATCAAAAAAAGTAATGCCAAGGTCAACTGATTTTTTGAGGAGATCGATGGCTTCAGTTTCGGAAGGGAGGGGTCTCTCGCCGATCCCATATGCAAAACCGATTTCGGCGGTGCCAAGGCCGAGACGGGAGACTTTGAGGCTGGTCCGTCCGAGGGTCGAGTAGGTCATATTCATGTCGGTATACTATAGCATTACTGGAGGGGTGTAAATGAATCCTTGCGACGGTATTCGTTCTCATGTATGCTTACTTTTGCATGAAAATAAAGACTACATACAGACAGGTGCGTGATGATTTTTCGCTCAAAAATAACAAGCTCTACAAGCAAATTGCCGATCTTGAGCCACTGTCAGTTGCCAATACTATCCCTCTCACGTGGGCTAAAGCTGTTGATTTTTCCGTTTGGGATGACAAAGGTAATAAATTTATAGATCTTACTTCTGGCATATTTGTCGCCAATGCGGGTCATTCAAATCCACGGATCAAGAAAGCCATCAAGGATCAAGTCGATGCGGACATGTTGTTTGCGTACAATTATCCGACCAAGATCAAGTATCAATTTCTCAAGAAGCTCCTGGCTGCATCGCGACATTTCAATTGTGCCACGTTACTCAATTCTGGATCAGAAGCAGTGGATATTGCCTACAAGTTGATCAAGTTGTATGGCACGAAGACCAAGAAAAAATATATTGTTACCTTTGGTGGTGGATATCATGGCCGTGGACTGAGCAATGACCTTATCGCTGGAAGCAAACAAAAAGCCGCATGGTCAGGCATGACTGATGAGACAGTGTGTTTCCTAGATTTTCCCTATGATCCTACGGCAAAGTTTGATCCAAGCATTCTTCCTCCACACAAAGAGATTGCTGGATTTGTTATTGAAACATTCCAAGGGTGGGGTGCGTGGTTTTTTCCTGATGGTTTTCTCAATGACCTCTCAAAATTCGCCAAGAAACATCGCGCGCTGGTTTGTTTTGATGAACTACAGTCTGGCTTTTACCGTCTCGGCCCGATATATGGATATATGACTTACGGAAAAGATATTGTGCCTGATTTGGTCGCTGTGGGCAAAGGCATTTCTTCATCTTTACCAATCTCAGCACTTCTTGGAAATAAGAAGATTATGAATATTGATCCAAAGGCGGACCTACATGGTACACACTCAGGAAATGCAGTTTCCTGTGCTTCTGCTCTCGCGAACCTTGAGTTTCTTTCAAGTTCAAAACAGGTAAGTGCTCAAAAAAAGACTATGAAAGTATTTGGGCAGGAGATGAAATCTTTTGAGAAGTCACCGATGGTGCGTCAGGTAAATGTGAGAGGCATGATTGCCGCTCTTATTTTTGAAAAGACCGAAGATGCGACACGTGTTGTGAAAGAGTGCATCATGAATGGAGTATTACCTGTGTGCACCAATAGGAATTCTATAAAGATAGCCCCACCGCTTACTATTACAGCTGCGGCGATACGTGAGGCCTCAGATGTCATCCGAAACGCACTTGGTATTACTTTGTAGGAAAGTGTTTCTTGAGGTATTCGTAAACAGCCCAGATGTTTTTCTCGAGGGTGTATTCGGTGAATACGAAGTCATCCTTTGAATCTATTTCGCCCGTATCAGGACTTGCATAAGCGCGAATGCGTGGGCCATGGAGGCTCGAGGAGTTTGTGATGTGCTTGGTCACGAGAATGTCGACGTAGCCATCAGGCTGGTAGACAGAAGGAAATGTCTGTCGTGGTAGGTCGTAATATTCAGGACGAGGATCATCAGGAAAAAGCCCGGTAAAGTGTCCATTATTGATACCAAATAGTTTGTAGGGTGATTCACGAATCTCATGACCCGAACGCAGTGACGTCGACCCTTTTGATGTGCGCATGAGTTTGATGGCTTCATCAATATGGCGCGGGTCGCGGAGGGGAGTGGTCGGACGTAGGTACACCAAAAAGTCGGGGTGATGATTTTCATTATTCTTAAGCCAATCAAGTACGTGTCTAATAACGTCGATGTCTTTTGATTTGTCGGTTGCATATTCAGCAGGTCGAAGGAATGGAACTTCTGCTCCGTACTGTCGCGCAATTTCCGCAATTTCCTCATCATCTGTACTGACAATGATGCGCTCAATGTCTTTGGAGAGTTTTGCAGCAATAATTGAGTATGCCAACAATGGATAGCCTGCCAATGGGTAGATATTCTTTTTTGGGACACCCTTTGAACC
>CAZRRZ010000008.1:0-18856 GCA_964602725.1 uncultured Candidatus Saccharibacteria bacterium
TTGTATCAGGAAGTCTGTTGCCTGTTGGACCAAACTTTATCGTGCCACTGGCGCCCGGGAATGAAATCTTTTTTATATTGCCCACCCATGTTCCCGCATCATCAGCATGTGCCTGCACCAATATGTTGAAGGCATCATATCCGATATCAGCCAAGAATCCTGCGTCAGAATTAAATCGAGCTTTGTATGCAGTCTTGAATGCGTCAGTAGATTCCAATCGCATACCACCAATAATAGCTCCATCTAGCACACTCAAATCTCCCAACAGCCTCTCATAATCTGTAAATCCAGATACAAAATTTGTATCAAAGAAAAGTATCGGCTTGGTTTTTACGATATTGAGATATTCCTTGATGAACTGCGCGCCCTGTTGCGGAAAAATAAAGAGGCCCACAGCTTGTGAATTGCCAGCAGCCGCCTTCAATGCGTGCGTACGGAAATCTTTTTCTGTGGCATCAATTTTAAAATCAGTTGTTGATCCTTGGAATCCTTTCTTGAAACTTTCCACGAAGCGAATCATACCCGCATGATTGGTATATACCAAGTTCATCTGTGTGATGCCCTTATTTCTCATATAGACACCGTAGTCGTATTCAGAAGGAATACTGTCCGGATACATTCCCATGATATTATCATCGGCCGGTTCACTACCTTGCTCTCCTCCCTGCATGACTGGTATACCCGATTTTGTAACTGGATCGTAGATTGAATCAATTGTTACTGTCGACACATTAATCAAAGCATCAATCTTGTTGACGTTCACCAGCTTCTGGTAAGCACTCACACCCTTGCCACCGCTAAATCCATCATCTTCAACCGTAAGATTGATAGGTGCATCAGGATGCTTTGCATTGTACTCCTCATTGGCGAGCACAACACCATTTTTCAAGTTCTCTCCAACTGCAGCGTAGTCACCACTCAAGATGCTAATAAGACCGACATTGAAACCTTTGGCTGGAGTTTTGCTGGTAGTGCCCAAGTAAATAACTACGATAATGATAATAGCGATCAGGAGCCAGATTATTTTTTTCATGCTCATACTCTAACACAGCAGCATCGCATCAGCAAAAAAGGCCGAGCGCGAAACATCATGCGCCCGGCCGTGCAATGTTGGAGAGGTGACGTATCACCCTCCCTTTTTCCTCAGATCAATGAATGGCTGCGGCGTGGTGCTGGCAGCAACCTTTAGATCTGCGGCGATCTTCTTCTCACTGGGCGGAGGATATGGGTTCTTTTTGACTGGCACCACACCCCTCAAACCTCCGCGGGAACCGAAGGATCCCATACGGATAAACTATACCACAAAATAATATTTTCAGCGAATCTTCACCGTTTCTTCACGATTTCTTTATCGCGGCCTGATACAGTCTGTCTGTGGGAGGAATTTTCTCTCCACGTGGGCCCGTGGAGCGGTCTCCAATCCATTCTCGTCAAATTGGGTTTGCGGGTTCAACTCCCGTCGGGTCCACAAAATATATAGAGCGCTTGACTTTTGGGTTTGAATCAAATATACTCTTATTACATTTGACGAGAAGGGGTTGGGCGATCGAAAGATCGCTTCAAGATTCAACAAAAATCCGCAGAAGTTGCGGATTTTTGTTTTGTCACAATTCATTGTTGAACTACTTTACTTCCACAAACTTCCCTCCTACCACCTTACTAACAACCTCCTTCCTGCTGACCTCACAATCACTATCAAATGAGTACATACCGGTAATGCCCTGATACTCCTTGAGAGAACTTATGTAATCAGCAATCTTGCCCGGTTCTTCCCCGACCGTGGTAATGGCTTTTGCTAGCAACAATGTAATGTCATACTGCGAGGCGGTGAAATAAATTGGCTCCGCGTTGAACTTCGCGCGGTATGCAGTTTTGAAATCCTTGGTCTCTTGTGAGTCTGTTGCCTTGTCATATTGACTATACTCAATATCCGCAAACTCGACACCTTCCATAAGTGACAAGTCTTTTAGCGCAGGATTAGTCAGAGTTGGAAAATCACTGATAAGTGGCTTGGTGATGCCAATCTCTTTGATTTGCTTCAATGTCGGCTCTACGCTGTTCAGTATATTGGAGAAAATAATCGCATCTATTCCCGCTTGCGCAGCCTTAATTTTGGTAATATTTGTTCGCAAATCAGTCACCCCTGGAGCTGAACTGTAGAATTCAGAGATGACGACAGTCCCTCCTTCGGCAGAAAATGCTTTGGTGTATTCATCAGCAAAACCGCGACCATATTCGTTATCAGGCAACAACAGAGCGACTTTTTTGTATCCATGGCTAAGCGCAATCTTTTTCATAGTTGG
Organism: uncultured Candidatus Saccharibacteria bacterium; assembly: GCA_964602725.1. GTDB lineage: Bacteria > Patescibacteriota > Minisyncoccia > Phycocordibacterales > PALSA-1337 > C7867-002. Next base: position 2,304 of record CAZRRZ010000008.1, read on the forward strand.
TCCAATGTTTCGGGCAGTCGTACCAATGCGGCATGTCCGGTTGCTGCCATCAAAATAGCTCGGCGCCGTCGCAACACCAGCAATGCTAAAATTGCCATCGCTGACAACAAGACTATGTGTTGCGGCGACTACTGAACTTCCGTCGATAATAAAATTCTTCAATCCCTTAAGTTTGAGAGCCTGATATGCACTCACGGCAGTCTTTGGATCATATGCTGCATCTTCAATAATAACCTCAAGTGGTCTGCCATTGATACCACCGTCCTTATTTATTTTCTCGACCGCCATAGCAATTGCACCCTTCTGCAATTCACCGAGAAGCGCCGTCGGCCCCGTGAGCATGAGTGCCGCCCCAATCTTGACTGGCTCTTTGGCTGTCGGAGCAGGCTCCGGCGTACCACTCGAACTTACGCGGATGATGATAATGATGATACCTATGAGGATAATAATACCGATGAATTTTTTCATATGCTTGATTTATTGTGCTACATAATCAACTAATTTTCCCTCTTTGATAATTTGCATCAAGACCGGCGTCTGATCAGCCGCGTGCTTGGCATTGAACTTGAATGGACCATTTGGTGTCACAAACGTACCCTGTTCGAGAATGCTCGCCAGATCACCCGGTTCCTTTGATTGTGAAATAGCCTGTGCCAGAACATATACTCCGTCATACGCACGATCAGCTGATTTGTCCGCCGCTATGCCATATGCTTTCTGGAATTTTTCCATAAACGAAGCCGGGGAGAAATTCCAGTTGATCACAACCATGCCGTTGAACATGTTCGGGTCTATACCCTGGATGGACAAAGCATCTTGGATCCCAATGTGAGTAATATATTTCGGATTGAAACCGAGCGCCTTGGCCTGCTGAACAAAAGTCATTGGATCGGGGCCAATCATATCAAGAAAGACCAGATCAACTTTTGCCTGTTTGAGTTTGAGGATCTGGGTCTTGAAATCATTGTTACCAATCTGCTTGTAGGTTTCTGAAATGATCGGCTTCTTGCCAAGTTCGGCCTGCAATGCTCCCAGTGTGTTTTGGATGGATTCTGCAAATGAACTTTCAAACCGGACAATGCCAAGCTGTGTGTATGACTCCTTACTCAAATAGTCTTTGAAGCTGCGAATAATAGTGTCAAACTCGGTCATCATCACAAATGCGTGACTGTTGGTATCGAAGGCGCCAGGAATGCGTGGATTTGAAGGAGAAATGACGACCACCTTGCTGGTAGAAGCCAGCGAGAACAACGGTTGCGTGACGAAATCAAAGTTACTGCCGATGATGGCGCTCACCTTGTCGATGCCGGTCACTTTCTGAAAAAGTCCCGAAGAAACCTTCGGATCGGTCTGGTCATTTTCCCAGACAATCTCCAGCATACGACCATCGATGCCTCCGGCGTCATTGATCTCTTTTTGGGCCAGTGCCATGCCTTTATGAGCCATCTCACCGAAAGCTGCGGCCACGCCGGTCTCGGAAATAATAGCAGCAATCTTGATCGGTTCTTTGCCATTCGACGAACCTGGTGTTTTCGATCCACCAAAAAGTGCGATAAGCAGGATGACAACGATGGCGACAATGGCGATGAGTATGAGTTTTTTCATGTATGATCAGTTAGTTATTTTAATTTCTCTACCACCCAATCACCACCAATGATGTCATTGTTAACATCAAACTTGTAACGGCCGGCCAATCCCGGATAGTCGGTCTGTGTCCTCAAATATTCAACCAGAGGAACCTCTCCTTTTTTCTTCATAGCATCGGCGAGAAGCATGACCGAATCGTATGCACGATCGGCATAGGCACCCGGAGCTTTGCCGTAATGCGCAGTATATATATTCTTAAATTCCACTGAAAGCGTCGGTGATACGATGTAAAAATCATTTTTAGGAGCAGCCACACCACTACTCAATACCCGAGCAAGACTGGTGGTAACTGACATGATATCCCCAGGAATGTTGAGCTCCTGAACCTTCTTGAATAAGGTGGCCAAACCTTTATCATCGTCAATCTCAAAAAATAGCAGATCAGCATTCAACGATCGTATTTTAGCAAGAGTCGTTGGCAACGTCTCAACCTCGCTACCATATTGCACCGCTTCGATATATACAACTTCGGCTCCCGCTTGCTTGGCTGCAACCTCAACAGCTTTACCGACCACCTCACCCCATGCGGCTTTATTGTAGACAAGGACTATCCTCTTTTTGTTATGTTCCTTCAGCCACGTGGCCAGTGGAGAAATGAGCTGTTCAACTTTTGAGGTTGTAAAGAATGCGTACGGACTGCGCGAGCTCACATATTCGGAAGTATTGGCGGGCATAAGAGCCACCAATTTAAGTTGGTTTATAACAGGTACACCCGCATCTCCCAAAAAACTCCATGTAGGTCCAATGATCGCATCTACCTTTTGTACCGCCACCGCATTGATTGCGCTTACCGTGTCTTTGGCTTCCGTCTTATCATCCTGATATATAAATTCGACATCTACGCCCTGTTTTTTGAGATCAACTTTGGCGAGCTCCATGCCATTTTTGATGCTTTCGCCATCTTGAGCGGCGGCACCCGACAACGAAAGTACTCCGCCAATCCTGATCACCTGCGCAGTAGTTGCTCTATCAGACTTTGAACCGCCGGAAAGAACAATGAGAACGATGACAATGATAGCTATGACGACAATGAGAACAAGCTTTTTCATAAATATGAAGGTTGATTGATATAGGCAAACTATAGCAAAGCTGTGGTTATATATCTAGGTTTTCCACACATTGACATTTACATACAAAATGTGCTATAATATACCAGTAACGACGTACTTTTCCAACTTGAGGACCGTTTCCAAAAGTTGAGATCCATTAAACCTAAAACCCTGAAAACGAAGGAGTCTCGGTTATGCAGAAAGAAAGCAGTTTGCCACAGTGGGGCGGCCGCATCATCATTGCGGCATTCGTCTATCTAGCTTGCACCTTCATGGTGCACCCGGTCCCACTCAATCTGGCCACATGGGTCCTCTGGACCCTCTTGGACACCCTCATCGCTCGTTGGATGAAGGAGGGCAAAAACACCGGCTACAGCGTCATGCGAGCATTCGCAATCGGAGCCGGCATTATTTCCCTCCTCACGATCATCCAGATCGTTCGAGGCGAAACAAAACTGATGTGGCAGACAAAAGAGACGATCACTGCCGCTTGCTTCATGGTTGCACTGATCATTCGCCAATTGAGCGCCAGTGAGAGTCTGACCATCAACATGGGGACGACGGCCATGCTTATAGCGGGCATGCCGACACTCCTAGATGTGTGGAATGATTCCACGGGATATGATCCCTACTTCTGGAGTGCGAACACCCTCGGGTGTGCCGTGATGCTTTTAGGGGCACCAGGTGGGTTCACCAATCGCTACTTTCCAATCGGTGGAATAGTCCTCAACGGTTCCATCGCTTTGCTCGCGATGGGACTCAAGAATTTGTTTTAATCGAGCAACACGCGAATCCTGCCGGTCACAAGCTGGCAGGATTTTTGCATATCCAGGAGAGGTGACACCTACACACTCCCATTGACTATTCCCCATTTTTTTGATACTATTTTGCGGAATTTGGAACAACAACGTAGGCATATTTCGCCTCCGAGGAAGGAACCATGACAACAACAATGACCAGTCAAGCAGTTACGTACGACCTGATTTTGACGACAATGAGCAGGAACCCGGAGCTCGTCGATGAGGCACAGCAGTTACGTCACGAGGTCTTCTCCGCTGACGGTGAAGGCCTGGCCCAATCAGCCACAACCGGCCGAGATGCCGACGTGTTCGATGAAAGGTGTGATCACCTCCTCGTACGAGCCAATGGCGGCAATGAAGCCGGACGCATCATCGCAACATACCGATTGCAAACAGGGATGGATGCACTGCGTAACCATGGGTACTACACTGAACAAGAATTTGACATGAGTCAGCTCGAAAAATTCCGTAAGGAAATTATCGAGTTGGGACGTGCGGTTGTTCACAAAGACCACCGGCAAGGACCTGTGCTCATGAAACTCCTCGCAGGAATCGCTCATTACGCAATGAAGCGTGGTGGTAGGTACCTCGTCGGCTGCGGCTCGATCCCCGGTAAGGAAAACACCGTGGCTGCCGCGAGCATTTACCACGCCAATCTCAATAACCTGTCACCGCAGGAATTTCGGGTTAGTCCGCTTCCCCACGGAGCATGTCCACTGAAGCCTATCATCATACCGGCACCAAAGATGCCCAAACTGATGAGGCTCTACATGTCCATGGGGGCCAAGTTCTGCGGTCCACCGTTCATCGACAAAGAGTTCAACACCATTGACCTGTTCATTTTCATTGATCTGGTCGAAGCGTTGCTCTCTCCAGCCAAACGTTTCTTTGGCGAAATAGAAATCAAGGAAAGTTGAAACGTGCGCAAAAGCAAACACCCAGCCGGTTCGTCGGCTGGGCTTTTTTGTATATATTTACACCATCATTTCATATCTTCAGCAAAACTTCATTGGTTCTTCAGCGTTTCTTTATCACAGCCTGATACAGTCTTTGTGTGCAAGGTATATATCAGACACAATCAAATAAATTTGCAGGAACTGATTATCGGGAAGTCAGTCGTAAATACTACTCATGTGCTTTGGATTTGATTCGACACACTCGAATTAAACCTACAATAAAGAAAAATAGCAATAAATCATCAGAAATACTTTTTCGTTTTGTAGGCAAAACTAAGGATAAAGAAATATTTTTTGTCCACATAAAAGAAGAGGTTAGAAGTCATAATAAACATTTTATTTCGGTGTTTCCTTCATAAACGGAAAAAACCCTCCGCAAGTGTGGTGCATAAACCACGGGGCCGAGAGTCTTTTCTTATCAAGAAGTGTAGCAAAAATTTTCCTTCTGTCAAGAAAAACTTTGCAAAAACTACAACCTATATTCCCCCACCAACCCCTGTGGCCTATACAACATGAGTACTATCAAGATTACCCCATACACAACCTGCCTCATTTGCGCAGCGATATCCGATGGAAAGCCAACGAAGCGTAAAATTTCAGGCAAGAGAATCAAACAGACCGCACCGAGCACCGCACCTTTGTTGTTAGCCAATCCACCGAGGATGACGATTGCCAGTAAGAAAATAGATTCATTCAAGGTAAATGTCGATGGATCGATGAAGGTAATGTAGCTCGCAAACAATGCGCCAGCCACCGAGGCCAGGACTGCGCCGATGACAAAAATGGCCAGCTTGTACCAGAGTGTGTGGTAGCCAAAGACGCGGATTGCTTCTTCATCTTCACGGATGGCTTTGAGGACACGACCAAAGGATGAGCGCGTCACAAAGACACAGACGCCGTACACAAGGAGTCCAAGAACGATCGCCAATATAAGGAATGATAAATTATCAGAAAAGGTAAATCCGAACAACGATGGTCGTGGAATACCGGGGATACCGAGCGGTCCGCGCGTCAGTGACTGCCAGTTCAGAAAGACGCTGTAGATGATGACGTTGAAACCGAATGAGCCCAGCGCGTAGTAGTCATCTTTGAATTTGGATAGAACAAAACCGATTGCCAACGATAAAACAGCCGTGATGATCATGCCGAGAATCAGCGCCACAAAGAAATTCATCCCTGTCGTGGTGAGCAAGATCGCCGTGACATATGCACCAATGCCATAGAATGCAGCTTGCGTGATCGACAGTAATCCTGCATACCCTACAATGAGGTTAAGCGACAACCCGAGGATGCCGTAGATGCAGATGAGGATGGCGAGGTGGATGATGTATTCCATGTAAGTAGTTTAATCAGTTACTGGAATAAACTTTCCATTTCTTTTAACATTAATTCTGATTCTATCTATATCCATAATTCGGTTCCGATCGGTAGTAAATTGAACTATCCCACTCGCACCCTCAAAGTTAACTTTCTTCAATCCTTCAATAATATCTCGGGTACTCGTACCACGGTTTTTCACAGCTTCATAAACAGCATACACCGCATCGTATCCCCACTGAGAAGGACTACCTGGTTCAAGTCCATATTTTTCTTTATAGAAATCAGTAAAGTTAACAAGATCGGAAGTCTTATAATCATACAAAATCATACCTTCAGTAAGGTCACCAGCACTTATAAGAACTGGGTCAATTTCTCCAGCTCCTATAATCGGAACTGAAAAACCAAGTTCTTGTGCACTTTTCATGACTTTAATTTCAGTGGGCGCAGGAGCGACAACATACATCAAATTGTAACCCTTGCTTTTGGCTTCCGCCAATATAGTTCTAGCATCACCTACAATGGCAAATGATTCTGGTCGATAACCATTTATTTTCTCCCAAGTATCACTGATCTCATCTCTATAATTTTGATAATACTGAAGTTTCTCGTATAAGATCACTGGTTTATCATTCCATTTTTTCAAGAAATATTCTGCTGATACTTTGGGAAAGACACCTTCAAAATATGGTCTAATTCTAAATAAATATTCAGTATCACTAACTCCTTTATTTCCAGCCGCCAATGAAATTAATGGGACATCAGCTTTGTGTGCTATAGGACTTACGACAGTTGTATCTTCAAGCCAGGAGGAAAATAATACGTTCACGTTGTCTACATTTACTAGCTTATTAGCTCCACTAGCTGCTAATTTAAGATCGACAGGTCCAAAGTCTTCATAAATTGTTTCAAGCTTTTTTCCATTAATTCCACCTTCCTTATTTATTTCTTCCACTGCCAAATCAATACCTCTTTTTGCATCTTCACCCCAGTACGCTGTCCAATCTGTTAGACCAATAACTATACCGATCTTGAATGTTTCTCCATCGAAAACACGAGTGGGTGAATTTTCATTAGCCTTCCAGACAAGAAGACCTATTACTACAAGGGCTATTATTAAAATAATCTTTTTCATGGTGAATATTATAACTTACCTCTTCAAAATCCCCTGCGGTCTCCACAACAGGAAAATAATAAGCACACCGAACGCAATCGCATCTTTCCATTCTCCTGAAATCTTCCAGATACCGAAGTTCTCAACGAAACCGAGGAAGAAGGCGCCGAGGACTCCACCATAGATATTGCCGATACCGCCGATGATGGAGGCGATCACACCTTTCAAGAGAAGCGACATACCCATAGTAGGCTCGATACCCGTATCAAATCCGATGAGGATACCGGCAAGACCAGCGATGGCCGAACCAATAAAGAAAATCCAACCAATAATCTTGGGTGTGTTGATACCCACAATCTTGGAGACTTCTTCATCATCGCTCACCGCCTTGACTGCTTTTCCAAAGATAGTGAATTTGAGCACCAGCGCCATGACCGCCATGATTACCAAGCCGCAGATCAGGATGATGAGTTGAACTTCGGTAATGATACCACCAAAGATATCATAGACCTTGCCTGCGCCAGCACTTTGGGTCAAGGTCTGGAATTGACTAGTGAAGAGGATGGCGATAATGGCCTGGATGGCAGTGAATGCTCCGAGTGCACCCACTAGGAGCACCATACCAGATGATTTGCGTACACGCAGTGGCGCATAGATAAATTTGTAGAGCAGAAATCCGATAATACCGGCGATGAGTACACCGAGAAGAATAGAAAGGTAGATATTCATACCCAGCGTCTTGTAGAAATAGTAGACTGCATACCCGCCCACAGCAGTCAGTGCACCGTAACCGAGGTCAAAGAATTTGACGGTGCCATAAATCAAATTAAAACCGAGGGCAACCATACTGTAGATTGCTCCGGCGATGATCGAGTTGACTATCAGTTGTGGGATGATATCCATAAGAAATGGTAGTCAGGACGCCCTTAAATATATACCAAAACCCGCTCTGTGGCGAGCGGGGATGGTGATTATAATCGGCACATATGAGACAACTTACTGCGGCAACGTCATCGGCTTGCCATCCTTGATCATACGAAGTACCGCTTTTGTGATAACCACATGATCCGGACCAATAGCAATATTCTCTCCCAGCGCACCATCATAATCTCGGATTTCGGCAATGGCGTGTGCAAGCTGTGTAGTTGTTGGTTTGGTTTTTCCATCAAATGTTTCCGCGGCCTGCACGACCATCTTGGTGATATCGTATGCGTTCGGTGTACCAATAGAAACTGGCTTTCCGTATTCGGCAAAATACTGATCTGAAAATGCTTTGGTAGGATCAGCGGCGTTGACATACCAGAGACCTTCGAAGATGGCTGGCGTATCAGAGAGTTCAAATGATTCGATAGCAGTGATTGGTGTTTTGATACCAAGCTCTTTGATCTGCGCGTTCAAGACTTCGAGTTCAGGTGAGAACATACAGATGACAAAATAGTCAGAACCTGAAGCCTTGGCCTTCTGGATAGCCGTGCGAAAATCTTTGTTACCAAAGTTCGAGATATCTTCTGACACTACGGTTATACCAGTCCCCGGAAGCTGGCGTTTGAGTTCATCGAAGACTGCGGTGATGCCGGAAATCGTTTGTCCAAAGATAGAAATCTTCTTAATGCCACGCTTCTGTGCTTCTGCAATGAAAACTTTTACTTCTTCAACCGGTGGGGTCCAGTTGGTAAAGTTGAATTCACCTTTGGCGATAGCTGGGTCAGAAGCAGTACTGATGTGAACAATCTTTGACTTCTCGGCGATTGGATTGGCAACACCACCTGCGGCTGACGCAACAGTTGAAACAACTTCCACTTTATCAATATTAATAAGTTTGTTTAATGCCGTGGCGGTCTTTGCAGGCGTGAATGCATCATCTTCAAACAAGACTTCGTAGTTATACTTCGTATCCATAGCTTTCACATCCTTGAGTGCAAGTTCCGCGGCACGCTTCATGCCTTCACCGAGATACGATGCACCGCCAGACAATGGCAGAACAAAGCCAATCTTGATAGTTTCCTTGGCAGTTGGTTGCGCCGGAGCTTTGGTTGAAGCCAACGAGATTATAACGAGCACAATTACCACGATCGCTATAATTCCTCCAATAATTTTAGATGTTTTGCTCATAAATATGTGTATTAATGGTACGCCATGAGTATAGCAGATATGTCCAGATTGTTACCTCGATGTGTGAATACATTTGTACAAATATGGCTCAACAAGGCCAAAGATACCTTTTGTGGCGACTTTTGTTCGTCATTAGTGACAAAATCCAGATACTGTGTTACTATGCTAGATATGAAAAACGACCTAAAAAACGACTCGATCATCCAGCATCTGCAGAAAACCGGCTTGGGAGAAAAAGCCTCTATTGTCTACACTACTCTCTTGGAAATGGGCGGTGCCTATCCTTCTGCCTTGGCTCATGAGACTAAACTCAATCGCAGTACTATATATAAAATCCTATTGGATCTCACCGTTAAGGGTCTCGTGACTGAAATTGAAAAAGGAAAGAAACTATTCTACCAAGTTGAAAAGCCGGAGAAGCTCCTGCGCTTTGCAAAAATGCAGCACGAGATTTCTGCTGAAGCATATGAAAAAACAAAAGCACTGATGCCCGATCTCGAAGGACTATTTCAGATAACACCAAACAAACCAAAGATTCGCTATTTTCAGGATATGGATGGGGTGCGCTCTATTTTTGAAGATCACATCAGTGGCCAATGGAAGAAATACGAAATGCTTGGATTTGCTAATACCACAGAACTCGAACAGATTGCTGGACTCGATTATCTCCGCGCCTATGCCAAGAAAAAGGAGGCTTTGGGTATTACCACGCGCGGTATTGTTCCGGATTCAACGACCGACAAAACATATACCGAACGCGTCTACAAAGGTATCAAGAAAAGCATTTGGCTCAACTTACGCTACATTCCGAAAGACCAATTCCCTTTCAATGGAGAAATCACCATCTACGGAACAGACCGTGTCTCAATCTTTAACTTTGACGAGAAACATTTGGTGGGAATCATTATTGAAGACAAAGCCATCCACGATATGATGGTACGTATCTTTGAGTTGGCCTGGAAAGGTGCGAAATAAAAAAGCCGCCCAACTGCCGGGCGGCGCTTATGAAGCCTGGTGCGACGCATCAGAATTGCTGTGAAGCCAGTAGATGACTACTGCTATACCAATGAGCGCAACAACCATGCCTGCACATTGCACGACGTTAATCGTCTCATGGGCAAGCAGGTACCCGCCAAATATGATGGCCGGAGTTGTTCCTTGATTCATGAGTGAAGCAGGAACAACCGGTAGTAGTTTGAACAGGTACACGCTGGAACTAAAATACAGTGCGCCGCCGACTATGCCGAACCACACAAGTGCGGTGACATCATGTACAATCCCTTGTTCGCTAAGCCGTGGCAAAGGCTGGAAACATACCATCAAGCCTGTAATAGCGGCGAGCGTAGCACAGGCCCAAAACGTATTGCACATTGGCGTCGCAACCACTGATGATCGGTTCCAAAGTTCGAAAATGATACCTCCAGTGACTGCCGCGCTGAGAGACCACGCGAGACCTTCCCAATTCATGGAACGGCTCCATGGTTGCATGCCAACAGTAATGCCGGAAACAATAAGTCCGAGACCTAGAAACAACCGTGGGGACAGCTTTTTGTGTTCCCGCCAAGCCACCGCCACATTAACAAACATGGAGACGACAAGAACGAGCATTACCGAGTAAAAATCCCACACACGAATCGCACGATAGAAGCTCAGACTGGAGATCGCCAATACCGGACTTGCTATGATGGTATACCTATCAAATCCCCAAATTCGGCCACGAGCGAATCCATAGGCCACGATCATAGTAATAACGCTCCGCCACACCAGAAGCTGTTCCGGGGTGAAGTTTTTGAGCATTTTGACAAACGGCACGCTTACCATTGATGAAAGCCAAGCCACAACCGCGGCGGTCAGTCCCAATCGAAACGATCGGGCCGATACAACATGCATGTTCATGGAAACCCTTTCGCTGATTGTTATATTTCAAGGAATGCGCCGTCATGACGCGTCCGTAGTTGACACTACTATAAAAGTAGGTTTTTGTAAACTATCGTGCTTTATTTCACCTCAGTTGAAACTCCATTGGCGATACTCTTGATTTTGTAGTTTGCGGAGGTTATATCGCCATTTTGATCAAATTGGACAGGACCGGCAACACCGTTCATGTTGGTAGCTCGAATAGCATCGGCCAACTTATCGGGATCGGTGCCGACACTCTTCATAGCTGTAGCAATGATACCAAGCGCATCATACGCCTGAGGAGCACAGATGGAAACTTGTACACCACCGGTCTTGGCCAACACTTTTTTCTCAAATTCTGATGTCATGCCATTGACTGATTCAGCATATATGATATCTGGATTGAGTTTTGAAACGTCCGTTATAAACTTCGTATCTGCCCATGCGTCGCCGCCAAAGATTTTGGTCTTGATGCCAAGTTGTAATGCTTGCTGTACTGCTACATATCCCCCTTCAGGATAAAGCGGTGCGTAAATATAATCAGGATTTGCAGCTTTGATCTTGGCCAATTGTGTTTTATATTCCCGGTTCTCCTGAGCGGTCCCCTCTTCAGCTACGATCGTGCCACCAAGTTCATTGAAGCGATCACTAAAGACTGTTTTCAAACCATTACCCCAATCCGAGATGTGATAGAGGATAGCGACCTTACGAGTACCTAGCTTACTGTATAAGTATTCAGCCGCAAACTTCCCTTGGAACGCATCGGATGGATAATCTCTAAAGAAATACTTTCCAGAGCCTGTTAGATTTGGCGCCGAAGAGCAGTATGAAACTGTAGGGATCTTGGCCTCCATGGCAATCTTTACGAATGCAGCTGTTTCGCTCGAGCACAATCCTCCAACAATTGCACTGACTTTATCACTGTTAATAAGCTTCTGTGCGGCATTGGTCGCTGGAACAGGCGAACACTTACCATCTTCGTAAATTATTTCTATTTCCCTTCCATTGATACCACCAGTGGCATTAATTTCTTCTGCGGCCACTTCAACTGCCGCCCGACTAGCTTGACCCATAGCCACACCATCCCCCGTCATCGGTCCAATAAAGCCAATCTTGATCGGTCCAGTATCCCCTTTCTTGCCTCCCGTCGATGCGAGAATAATGATGACTACGATCACTACAACGATAACTCCGAGTGTTTTTTTCATAATAGTAGGTGTATTAAAACTATTCTGGTGTATAAGCGGTCTTCTTTCCGTCCTTGATAATGTAACTCGTATACCCAACCAGTGTCATGTCACCATTTTGGTCAAAGTGATATGTGCCGATAGTACCCTTGTAATCAGGCATGCTATAGAGGTAATCCCTTATCTTTGTCGGATCGGTTCCAACAGCCTTTATTGCATTGAATAAAATGAAGACGCGATCATACGCGGCACCAAGTTCGTATTCGTTGCCTGGGTTGGATCCAAATCGTGCCTTGTATTCATCAAGCAAATTCTTGTTTTCTGGCCTGAGACCAATACCATCAGAGAATATTACACCTTCTGCATTTTTTCCCGCTATCTTTATGGTCTCTTCATTGCCCATAAGGAAGTTGAAGTATGCTGGAGCTTTGATGCCAAGGTCACGAGCTTGGTTCAAGAGAAGTCCCGCTGAGGCCGGTGATGTTCCAGAATTATAATAAATTGCATCCGGATTGGCGTTTTTCACCTTAGTTAGAATGGTACGAAAATCCTTGATGCCACTTGCGTAAGTCTCGTCAGCGACAATAGTGACCCCTTTAGCAGCCAACCGTTCTGAGAGTGATTTACGAAGGCCTTCTGAATATTCGGCCGTCTCAGAGATAATAGCAATCTTTTTGTACTTCTGTGATAAAACCTCTGCATCAAGTTTTGCGGCATCAATATCTGAAGGTGAATTTCTGAATACATAATCGCCCGCGTTGGTAATAGCTGGCGCACTCGAGAATGCTGCAAAGAGAATCACGCCCCCTTTTTCTGTTATCGGCGCGGCACCCAAAGTTTCACCACTACAGATCCCTCCGAAGATAAGTTTGACCTGATCAATATTGACCAATTTCTGTGCAGCAGTCGCAGCATCTTTGCCGGAGCATTTGCCATCTTCATATATGATTTCAATCGTACGATCGGCAAACTCGGGACGTTGTTTTATTTTTTCTAGAGCCAAGGTAATCGCATTTTTCTCTGTTGCACCATATACGGCCCCATCACCAGTCAAGGCTCCAATAAAACCGATCCTTATAGGTTCATTTGATGCTGACGGCGTATCTGTGGTCTCCTTTGTCGAACTTGAAATTCCCCAAATGATGAGGATGAGCACAATCAATCCGATGATGATTTTGGCTGTTTTAGACATATAAATTAAATATAAATAGATAATAAAAGAGGACAAAATACTAGCTCAAGAATACCTTACAAATAGATCTTCAGCAAATCTTTCCGCCAGTGGGCGGATTTTTGATTATATGCAGGGTACAAAAAAGCGTGCAGTCCTTAACAGGTACATGCACGCACGAGCGAACGAATCGGACTTCAGCGACGCTGCCGCACGATGTCATCGCGCAAAAGCGAGGCAAAGAATTCATCACCAAACACGTTGCCCAGCCCCAGCGGACCGCCGAGACCCATGGGAATTGCAATGACACCAGCATCAGTGATGCGCGGCGATGCCGACTCAACAATCTCCCAACCTTGGCGCAAAGCAAGCCATCTAACCGCATGGCCATGGGGCATCTCATCACGGACGCCGGCAAAGAAAATCGCAGCCAGACGGCGTTCCGCCTCCCGGTATTCGTTAATGCGGCCGATGACCTTCTTGGCTTCCGCCGGAGCGATATTCCTCAACCACGCCTCCAAACTCTCGGGATTATCAACATTGAGGTTCGCTGGCGTTTGTTGACGCTCTTCAGCCTTGAGCTGGGCGCGGAGCATGCGCAGTGAGCGGAGCCGGGCGTCCTCAACGACATACAGGAGCCCCTCACCATCTGCGCGTGGGTCAAGGATTTCCTCGCCGGAAACCTCGACGACTTTGCTGCTGAAGATTTCGACAATCCGGGCACCATAGGTCCGGAGGATCGAGTCATCAGGGGCAAAAGTTCTTTCGCCACCCGATGATTCCTTCTTCTTCAGACCCACAAGCACCCAGCCTTCGCAAATTTCGGCACCAGTCTGTGCGACCACAGGATGCTCTTCCATCACGGTAAGCCAGAACAATTCGTTCAGGGCCGCACCGCGGTGACGAGTAACCGCACGAGGCAATGAAAGTCCAGCCACCGGCCGATTGATCATCTCGCCCATCGTATAGAAGTTGCGAGCTACCAAGGACGCGACGACGCCGATCGGCTTTTCGCCAGGCCCCACTTTTTTCTGCGGTTCCGCACTTTCCGGAAAATCCGGCCAGCTCACACGTTCCAGGATCTCTGGCAGAGTCCAACTTCCCATCGTTTCAGGATTGATTTTCATTCGTTTAGTTCCCAATCTATTTTGGTTTCAATTGCTATTTGCCCAACACCTCGTTGTGTCAGGATACAAGTGCAAATACTACTGTGAATACCAAAAATGTCAAGGCTTGTCGCCTCCTATTTCTTCTGATGAATGTATAAGTATTATTTTTGTCCCGGTCTATAGATCACAAGCTCCGGTCCTGGCTCTGGCTGGCTCATGTGCTCCATAATCTTGCCCACCACGTGCTCGACAGTCATGAACTTGTCGAACTCCGGCGGCTCGTGACCTTCAAAGAGATGCGTCTTGATGCCTCCCGGATAGATACCAACGACTTTAATAGGTGTGCCCTTGAGTTCTGCACGCAATGATTCTGTCAAACCACGGACTGCAAACTTGCTTGCACAGTACATAGCTGAAAGTGGCCTACCCTCTAGTGCTGAAGTTGAAATAATATTGATGAGCGTACCATGACCCTGTTTCTTCATCTGCATAACTGAGTATTTCGAACCGTAGGTCTGCCCGAATACATTGACCTCGAACATCTCATGAGCCTTCTTCATGTCTACTTCCTCAAGCGGCGCCCATGGCAACCAGATACCGGCATTGTTGATCCAGATATCGATGCAACCATGCAGAGATACAGCATAGTCAGCCAGTTTTTTGATATCGCTTTCCTTGGTCACATCAGCGACAATATGAGACGCCCCGATACGTGTAGCGGTTTCTCTGAGCTCCTCTTCGCTTCTTCCTGAAATGACGACCGAGGAACCTTGCGCGGCATACGCTTCTGCCAAAGCTTTGCCCAAGCCGCGACTCGCACCCGTAATGACGACAACGTTATTTTTCATAGTCTGATTATAATACACAAAATATCATTGTGCTATGAAGCGGGATGAGTTTTGGGAATAAGGAAAAGATATCCACTTGACCGAGACATTATTCGGAGGTACTATCTCTTCCTACGGATCATGAGTCAACGATCCGGGATCAAAAACAAAACCTAGGCAAGAACACAAGGTACCACATGGCACGCAAAGCAACGCAAGGGCAACAAACAAAATCATCGTCACAGTCACACGGTTCCTATCGGCTGGCGACGGCCCAAACAACCACGCGCTTCCATAAGAAAGGTCAGCGCTGTCGGGCGGCAAGTGTCGCTCGGGCGCAGTAACAGTCCCCAAGAAGACTCAATTCGTTCACCCTTCCCCAAGCTCGTTCCGGGGAAGGGCTTCATTTTGCTGGGGAACTTGGACTCGAACCAAGATATTCAGGACCAAAACCTGAAGTCCTACCATTAGACGATTCCCCAATATGCTGTAATTCCTTTAATCCAGCCAGTTATTCTACGATTTAAATCGGAACTAGACCTTATAGTAACTCGTATAAGTCCGATATACAAGATTCCAACATTTTTACGTTTGGTATGTATTTTATTTCTCTTAAAGTACACCGCCCTGAAAAATGAACGATTCATACTCAAGATATTACCCCAAGCACGAAGAACTTCTTCAATGCTATCTGAGTGCGATTCGTGAATATACAGATCAGCATGTACGTCTTCATCCTTAATTTGAACACATTCCTTTAGCCACCTAAGAAACAGAGCGACCATTGCGGGATCAGAATTTGAGAAACTCGTCGGGCAACCAGGTCGATTTTCTTTTTCCTTGCCACCCTCAGCCCAATATAAAGCAATCCCAACGAGCCACAGTTCTCTGTTCGTCATCATACCAATCTCTTTTTGAGCACCTGTAATAAGATCTATCTGTTTCCGCATCCTCTTTTCCTTTTGAGCCTGTGCACCTCTTCTTTGTGCCTCAATTCTTTTTTGCGTAATCATTTGTTTTTGTGGCACACTCAAACCAACCTCTCGCAACCAGAGTGAAATGGTAGATTTTGCAACAGGAACAATTCTCTGAATCTCTGAGTAGGTGTGTGCTTTCCTACGGAGTTGGATTGCCTTTTGTTTAAGAATACTTTTAGCCATATTCGAACCATGATTATACACTCCCATTATACAATAGGATTGTTCGAATACTCAAGAATGCTACGTTACTCTATGAACAGACCCTAACCACCGCAAGTTCCAGTGGCAAACTCTCTATATGCGCCCTGCCTACCCCATCGGCGGCTTCAAGAAGCGCAGCCAGCATGGCAGGTGTCACCACTTTTTTAGCGGCTTGAGCTTCGAT
>CAZRRZ010000008.1:18956-24993 GCA_964602725.1 uncultured Candidatus Saccharibacteria bacterium
GAGCCGTCGCCAAGAAGCGCGATGAGATCGGAGGCGCCGGCGTCGAGATCGTACCCTTCTTTTTTGGCAATGGAAGCTACTTGCTTGCGCATCACTTCGCGCGACGGCTTGCGGAATGAGAATGTCTGACAGCGAGAAATGATAGTATCAGGAACCTTGTCGAGCTCGGTGGTGGCTAGTATGAAAATGACATGCTTTGGCGGCTCTTCAAGAGTTTTGAGCAGAGCATTCCAGGCATCCTTTGAGAGCATGTGAACCTCGTCAATAATATAGACTTTGAAAGGGCTCGAGAACGGCAAGACCGAGACATGCTCACGGAGTTCACGGATATCATCAATACCACGGTTCGAAGCCGCATCGATCTCGTAGACATCTTCATCCGCTGTCTTGACAGCTTTGGCAAGAATGCGGGCCACACTGGTCTTTCCTGTGCCGCGCGTACCGGAAAAAAGATAGGCATGTGCGGGACGGCCACTCTCGACGCTTTCTTTGAGCGCGGCAACAATATGGTCTTGTCCGATAACTTCGGACCATTTTGAAGGACGATATGTGCGGTAGAGGACGGGCATGTCTTGGATTGTAGCATAAAAAATTCGCCGCTTCTCCCCAATCCCAGAGACTGCTTTCTATCATAATATTTGCCCCCAGTTATTGGTTAAGATACTCTTTTACGATTTTGTCAACTTGGGAGGCGTTTTCGGTTTCCATAAGTTTGACGCGCAACTCTTTTGCACCATCCCAGCCGGAGACATATGCCTTGAAATGTTTCTTCATGACAGCGAAATTTTTGAGTCCTTTCTCACTATGTGCGCCATTTTTGCCAATCTTGCCGCAAAATGTTTTCTGAAAAAGTTTGGTGTGTTCAAGCATGACAGTAAGACGTTCTTCTGGGGTGCGAATACGGGCATCTGTTCCCTTTCGACAATTCTCAAAAAACCACGGTGTGCCGAAAATGCCACGGCCGATCATGACGCCGTCGTTGCCATATTTTTTGACCTTCGCAGCACCGTCTGCAATCGATTCGACATCCCCATTTCCAATAACGAGGGTTCTTTGATGTGCCGGCGTGTCCGCCTGCACCTCATCACGGAGCTTCACGATCTCTGGCATGAGTTCCCAATGAGCTGGCACATCGGACATTTCCTTGCGGGTGCGGAGGTGGACGGTCAGTGCGGGGAGTTTTTGTTCAAAGAGAAGGCGGAGCCAGTCGAGATCGACTTTGTTGTAGCCGATGCGGGTTTTGATGCTGACAGGAATGTTTTCGGTTGGAAAAATTCCGGCGGTGGTGGAGATGGGGGCACGTGGGTCTTCCGTGTTTGTTTTGAGTGATACTTGTTGCGAATTTTTTGCAACTAAATTCCCAGAAACCCTTATTTCTCCGTTGAGTTGTTGCGAAAGTTTCGCAACAAGTGCGTCGTGATTTTGAGTTGCGGGACCCCTGTTCGTCAGACCTCCTCCTTTCGCGCCCACTCCCATCACACCCTCCACCCACCCTTCCCGTGCCGCCTGCAACACCGCCATGGCACTTGCTGGATCCTTTATCATAGCCGAACCGCCCCCTTGCTTCTCCACTGCCCTATCCGGACATCCCATATTTATATCAAGACCATCATACCCAAGCTCGGCGCACAGAGCCGCGGCTTTCTTCATCGCTTCAGGATGCCCCGTAAACAACTGCGCCACGATGGGCCGCTCTTTCCTTGAAAATTTCAAGTCAAACAACAACCGCTCGCGGCCAGGCGAACACAGACCATCGGCAGAGACAAATTCATTCCACATCACATCAGGCTTGCCATACTTGGCGATCACCGAACGAAAAGCCACATCCGTCACGTTGGCCATAGGTGCGAGTACGAAAAAAGGCCGCGAACGCGAAAGAGTGCTCCAAAAAGACTGAGCCGCTGACTTTTTAGGCAATTTTTTAGGCTTTGTCGACATATACATATATCAGTGTTTATTCCGCAACCTTACCAAGCAACTTAACCACATCCGCATCACGATTGCTACTCCCCAGCACCACAACTGCATATACATTTTTATTCTTGCCAAGCGCGAACATTGAAGCGCCCGTCCTATTGGCCTCCGTCGTGTATCCGTTTTTACCGCCAATATAGTATGACCAGCTCAAAAAGTGCGTCGGATTCTCCCATGTATGCGAGCGAATAGTCTTTGATTTGAGCGCCGTCGTCTCAATAATAGTCGGGTCGTTGGCGCGTATCCATTCCAGCATCAGAGCAATATCGCTGGCGGTTGAAATATTCTGCGCGGACAATCCTGACGGATCGGCAAAATACGTGCGGTATGCTCCGATGGATTGCGCCCAATCGTTCATGGCGCGGATGAATTTGGCCCGACCATAATCCTGCGCCAAAGCCTCGGCTGCATCGTTGGACGACACAAGTAGAAGTGGGTACAACAGATCCGATGCATTGAATGTTTCTCCGACGCGGAAATAGGCGGTGTTGCCATAGGTAGCGATAATGTCGCGCGTGATGGTCACCCGTTCGTCAGCACTGATGAACTTTCGGGCTACAACCGCCGTAGCCAGTTTCGTCAGCGAGGCTATCGGAAGCGCTCGATCGACGCTGGTGCCGGCAACATTCTTGCCGGTAGTCACATTCTTGACCACATATGCCACGGCACTAATCCCTGTGGCAGAATATGGAACAAGCACCTGGGCGGAAGCATCGATGAAACCCTCCTCTTCCGTTGCAGAATAGCGTATGGTCCGACGGGTACCTGAAATAGAGGTACCGTCAGTCGGCGTGATGGCGGAACTAACTGCCGCTGAAAGTGACAGTGAAGAAACGAGTGAAGCCACGCGCGGCTCGAGCGCGCGCCATGCATACGATCCTCCATAGGCGACGCCGATACCCACGCCTATCGCGCACAAGCCGCCAAAAACTACCGTAAAGAATTGCTTCATGGCTACAGTATACTACACGCGCCACTCCTAGCGCGCGAAGCGGTGGTAGACGTTCGGACTGTACCTGACGTCGATATAATCAAATTCGACTTGTTGTCTTTTTGTGCGGGCGACGTCGACTTCGTGATTCCAAAAGGAAACAAGGTTTGATATCTGCTCAGCCACCGGCGAAATCGTATTGAAATAGATGACTGCGGTACTTGAACCCATATCAGGGTTGCGCACATAAAGTTCGTACTCGCCGCCACCTTTCATCAGCATGGCATCGGCGACAATATCGCTTTGCTGGACTGCGGCATATATGCGCTGAATGGCCGCAAACTCTGCCGTCGAGGTAGCATAGGCTCCTACGAGCGCCGTCGAGGTTGCTCCGCCATTGCCGGAAGCCAGATCGGGAATGTAATATCTGTTATATACCGTCCCAGAAAAAGCCGGTGCTTTTTTGAACATCAAACCCGTTTCATCGGTAAAGTAGCAAGCGCCGGCATCAGCGAGTGATACTTCATCGCCATCAAAATCAGGCAGAGTCGCGCAGACCAGTGCCGCAGGCTTTTTCTCATCAAGAGCGATAGTGATGGTGTGACGATCGGTTCGATGCACATCCACCGAGGCCACTTCTTGATATGTTCCCTCGATACTCGCTCGAATACCCGAGCGCGGATATATTAGAGAATTGTTCCGCGGAAATATGCCCGCGTATGTTCCCGACAAGAGCTCCATGGCCTTGTCATGTACGGCCGCTACTTCTTCCTGATCTATGCCCGATATCTGAACACTAGTGATCGTAAACGCGCTCCACGAAGCAATGCCCCAGCATATAAGAAAAATAACGCACACGACTCCCGCGCTTGTTATGACACGCGTAATGCCTCGCGCGCGGCGCTTTGCCGTAAACATCTTTGACTGTCGTGATGAATAGCGGGAACGCATGTGTATTACCCTATCTTTTCTTTGCCAAGATATGGGATAAGGACGTCAGGAACACGGATGGTACCATCAGCTTGCTGGTAGTTTTCGACAAGCGAAACGAGGATGCGCGGCGTTGGAATGGCGGTTGAATTGAGTGAGTGAGTATAGCGAAGCGTGCCATCAGCATCACGATAGCGGATGTTGAGACGACGCGTCTGAAAATCATGGAAATACGAAGCTGAAGAAATCTCGCGATAGGTATTCTCTTTTGGCACCCACAGTTCGATGTCATATTTCTTGACCTGACCCAAGCCCAGATCGCCTCCGCAGTTAACGACAGTGTGGTACGGAATCTTCAAGGTCTCGATAAATTCTTCAGTGTTGCGATTGACTTCTTCGTGATATTTGACTGACGTCTCATGATTGGCCTCACAGATAATAACCTGCTCAAACTTGTAAAATTCGTTGACGCGAATCAGGCCGTTGGTATCTTTGCCATGAGCACCAGCTTCCCTGCGATAGCATGGAGAAAATCCAAGATAGCGTTTTGGTAATTCTGTCACTGGAATAGTCTCATCGCTGTGCATGCCCATGAGCGGAACTTCGGCAGTACCAGCGAGATAGTCACCATCCTGCGTCTTGTACATATCTTCTTCTCCTTGTGGCAAATATCCAGTGCCAAACAAATTAATCTTGCGCACCACGATAGGCGGCAAGATAGGTGTAAAATTTTTCTTTGAGAAGAAGTCGAGCGCGTAATTCCAAATAGCAAAACAAAGCTTCACACCATCACCAGTCAGAAAATATCCGCGGAAGCCGTGAACTTTTCCTCCGCGCTCAAAATCAGCCATACCAAGCTTGGTCATGAGTTCTATATGATCTTTCGGCGTGAATGTGAAGACCGGCTTTTCTCCCCAGACTTTAACTTCTTTATTTTCCGCATCACTGACGCCATCTGGTACAGACATGTCAGGAATGTTCGGTACGCGAAGCATCTGGTTCTGCCAATCAACCATAACTAGTTTCAACGATTCTTCTTCACTCTCCGCGGCAGCTTTGACGACTTTCATGTCAGCGATAAGCTTTGCTCGATCTTCTGGAGAAGCTGAAGTAATTTTGGCACTGGCCGCATTTTGTTCAGCACGGCGAGTTTCAACACTGGTGAGGAGAGTGCGACGTTTGTCATCGAGAGCAATGAGCTCATCTACCTTAAAATCAAGATGCTTTTTCTGTGCAGCAAGAGCAATCAGATCCTTATTCTCCCTGATAAATTTGATATCTAACATATAAATAGTGTAACATACTCAATGCGAATGTTGAATTTCTCCTCTTTGTAGCCAATAAAACCCAATAGTACTACTTACAGCCTCGAAATGGGGTGCCTTTCAATTACTACTAAACTCAACCACTATGAAATCTACTACCTACAGAATCACTCCAGACAAATATCCATGGCTTCTACAACAGATCGAACCAATGCCAAAATTCCTGGACGTTGCAGGTACGATACCTCCTGATGACCAGAAATTTTTATGCGTGGTTGGATCACGCACACCGAGCACGTACGGCATTGAAACATGCCGCAAACTTATCCTCGAACTTCAAGGCCAGCCGGTCGTGATCATTTCAGGCATGGCTATTGGCATTGACTCGATCGCTCATGAAGCCGCGATAGAAGCTGGACTCAAAACTATCGCATTCCCCGGTTCAGGACTTTCTCCCGATGTGCTCTACCCGCCGAGCCGACGTGGGTTGGCAGAACGAATCATGGAGTCCGGTGGCGCACTGATGTCTTCATTCGAACCAGAACAAACGGGAGCACCGTGGACATTCCCTGTCCGCAATCGTTGGATGGCCGGCATGTCGCATGCGGTACTCATAGTAGAAGGAATGAAAGGGTCTGGAACATTTGGCACTGCGACATATGCCACCGAGCTCAATCGCAACGTCCTCATTATTCCTGGATCTATTTTTTCAGAACTTTCCTACGGTCCACTTCTCCTCATGAAAGAAGGTGCGACACCAGTGACCACTGGCGCTGAAATCGTGAGCGAACTAGCCTTCACCGAAGATCGTATTGCAAAAGTTGCACGCAGTCCGGAGCGCTTGGCGGCGACATTGGCTGAGATGAAGCGAAAAGAGGAGGCGAGATTGGCGGGGAAAATGATCGGCGATGCTCACGCCAGTTCATCACGTGTAAAT
>CAZRRZ010000008.1:25093-27613 GCA_964602725.1 uncultured Candidatus Saccharibacteria bacterium
TTTCAGAACTCGAGATGAAGGGGCTGGTGGTGCAAAGCGGTGGGGTGTATTTTCTAAGGCATTGACATTTGTGTTTAAAATATGCTATAATATATAGCGTAACGCACAGATTTTTCACAAACCAAACCCTCAACCAAAGGTCACGCATGAATGCTCGCGAACTCTCCGCGCTAGTGGCCACGATTGTGGGACTAGCCAGTACGAGCTGGTACATCTACCTGCTCGTACAAAGAAAGAAAGTGAAGCCGGTCCTGGCAACATGGATTGTGCTGTCCGTAACTATTGGACTTTCCCTACTCACCTATGTGACTGCACCGAGGCACAACCTCGTGAGTAACATCGGAAACTCGTTGGGACTGCTCAATTGTCTGTCCATCCTGGTTACCATTTTGTGGGTAAGCAGGAATGACCCACACGAGGTACACTTCAGCCCGCGTCAGAAAAAAATCTTGGCGTGGGCAAGTGGTATCTTCCTCCTCTGGATCCTCATCGTACTTTGGCGAGGACTTCACGGGAGCGGAATTCTGCCCAATATCCTCCTCCAGGTTCTTATCCTGGTAGGATATGCCTTCACTGCAGAGAAACTCTGGCACGCCCGTGAAAATACCGAGCCATTGTTCACCTGGTGGTGCATAAACGTAAGCAGTCTTTTCGCCGCAGGAACAGCGTACTATAGCGATGACTGGCTAGCGTTTGCCTTTTCACTTCGTGGCACGCTCGGCTGCTCCGTCCTACTCTGGCGCATGCACATCGCCGAAGCCCGAGCGAAAGCAGACCGACTCATTCATGCTGAGAAGCTTCGTATCTAAAGCGCGTTCATTCCGGACGCGCTTTCTTCTTGCCCATTTTTTATTCCCACAATTTGCCACTCCTCTATATATCATGTAATACTACCTCCAATGAAACTAGTAATCGTTGAGTCACCTTCAAAATCAAAAACCATTTCCAAATATCTTGGAAAAGATTTTGTCGTGCGCGCATCGGTGGGCCATGTCCGTGATCTGCCAAAATCAGCCACCAAAGCAATAGATATAGAAGGCGGATTTATCCCCCACTATGAAGTCGTGGCCAAGAAAGAAGAAGTCCTGGCCGACATCTCTGCGCAAGCAAAGAAAGCTGATGAGATCATCCTCGCCTCCGATCCGGATCGTGAGGGAGAAGCGATCGCCTGGCATATTTCCGAAGTCCTCAAGGAGCGTCTTGGCAAAGCTGTGGCCAAGAAAATACAGCGTATTACGTTCCATGAAATTACCAAGGAAGCTATCGAAGAAGCGCTGTTGCATCCGCGCATCGTCGATGAGAATCTCAAAGAAGCACAGGAAGCACGACGTGTCTTGGATCGACTCGTCGGATATGATTTGTCGGGTTTGATTTGGAAAAAGGTTCGTTACGGCCTTTCAGCTGGCCGCGTGCAGTCGCCGGCCCTACGTATTCTTGTTGAACGTGAGCGTGAGATTCAAGCATTCATTCCCGAGACTTATTGGGCTATTTCTGGCCAATTCAAAACGCTGACTGGTGCAGCTGTTACCTTGACCTGTTCAAAAGAGCCACGCGATAAGAAAGAAGTTGATTCCATCCTCGCCAAAGCTCGCGCCGAAAAGTGGCAGGTTGTTGATGTTGAAGAAACTGAAGTTAAGAGGTCTCCGCGTGCCCCATTTATCACTTCTACCTTGCAACAAACTGCTAGCTCACGTCTTGGGTTTTCCCCTTCACGCACCATGGGCATAGCACAGAAACTGTATGAATCAGGTGCTATCACCTATATGCGTACCGACTCTACCAACCTGGGTCAGCAAGCACTGGATCAGATCGCTGGTGTGGTCAAGAAACAGTATGGCGAAAAGTATTTGTCATTCCGCAAATACACCACCAAGAGCAAGAATGCCCAGGAAGCTCACGAAGCTATTCGCCCATCACATTTTGATAAATTGAATGCCGGAGCAAATGATGAACAGAAGAAACTCTATCGTCTCATCTGGCAGCGCGCGGTCGCATCACAAATGGCCGACGCCAACATCATGCGCACCAAAATCATTGCAAACACCGAAAAGGATTCGGTGCCAAACTTTGATGCCACCGGTTCACGTGTTTTGTTCGATGGCTGGCTCAAGGCTGATCCCGAGTCTACCGGCGAGGAAGTTACTCTACCAAAATGCGCCAAGGATGAAGCGCTCGAGCTTGTCGCAGTCGATTCTCTCGAAAAGCAGACCCTGCCACCACCTCGCTATACCGAAGCTGGTCTCATCAAAGAATTGGAAAAGCGCGGCATCGGACGCCCTTCTACCTATGCGTCTATTTGCAAAACCATCGAAGATCGCGGGTATGCGGGCAAAGAAGGACGCTCATTGAAACCCACCGATACGGGTGAAGTGGTTTCGTCATTTCTCGAAGAATATTTCCCCACCTATATCAGCGACACCTTCACTGCGGAGATGGAAGACAAACTCGACGGTATCGCTAACGGGACGCATACCTATTTGAAGACGCTGAAAGATTTCTATGGACCATTCCACAAAGAAG
>CAZRRZ010000009.1:0-14142 GCA_964602725.1 uncultured Candidatus Saccharibacteria bacterium
TTTGACAGACACGACATAGAGATCGTCTTTTTTCTTGACGACCTTTTCCGCGCGCGCACCCACAGTCACTCGGACTTTGATGAGCATACGCGGAGAGTTAGGCACGAGACGGTGCACGAGTTGGTTGACTGGTGAAAAAGTAAAGTTCAGTGTATGGAGAAACGACGGGCGTGTATGAAGGAATATAAGTAGTCTCGATTTCCTTTTTTGAACAAACACTTGGCAGGCAGAAACCTTCTGAAGAAGCACAGCTACCGGCAAGACGAAGGTGTGCGGCTGTTGAGATTGGCTGTGCTGAAACTAGATGACCGCGTGGTTCACCAGCAACAATAGTAACAAAGAATGTTAGGCGAAATTGCTGGCCTGAAGTATCAGTGAATATACGAGAAATAAACTGGCCATGCTGGAGGGCTAGGGTGGCTGGATTCTGAGTGCTGAAAAGCTGTTTTCTGAAGGGGTTTAACATAAGGCTATTATAGCAGAAAAATACAGGTGTCAACATATTAGACCACATTTTTAAATCTTCAGCGAATCTTTATTTCAGCTAGCGAGGATGTGTGACAGCTCGCTGGCACAACATCCGAGTCGACGCTGAAAGAAGGTACTCCTTATCATTTCTTCAGCAAAACTTTATCACCGTCTGATACAGTAGGTAACAAGGGAATAAACCCCCTTGTGGCCCTGTGGAATGGTTTCTGACTCACACCTCATCAATGTGAGCCTGCGGGTTCGACTCCCGCCGGGGCTACCAGTATATGCTTGACAACGATGATTGTTTTGCTACACTAATGCTATTGATGAGGTGTGAATAAGTCAGAGGCCACAAAAACTAAGCTCTACAGAGATCCGTCTATTAGGCGGATTTTTGTTTAAGGCCGAAATTCGGCTACCTTCACGATCGGAGCCTTTAACACCTTTCCCTTCAACGAATACCCCTTCTGAATAACCTGGAGTATGATGTGATCCAACTTTTCATCAGTCACCGGCTCATAAGTAGTCGCCTCATGATGTGCATGGTCAAACTTCTCGTTGATGGGGTTCAATTCTTTCAAGCCATTGTCAGTTAGCGCCTTGGTTAATTGTGAGTAAATGTATTCAACACCAACACGCCAATTTTTGTCAGCTTTTTCCCAGGACTCCTTGTTACCCATGGCCATGTCAAAGCTGGCAAGAACAGGGATCAAATCCTCAATCAAACGTTCGTTGGCGAATTTCATAAAGTCCTTGCGATCTTCTTCGTCACGTTTACGAGCATTGACCATATCAGCCTTTGCTCTCTGCCATCCAGTTAGGTATTCCTGCTTTTCAGTCTCGGTCTTTTTGAGCTTCTCACGAAGTTTCTTTATGGTTTCGCCCATGGCTTCTTCGGCTACGACAGAATCGTCGAGCGTGTCAGAATCGTCAGCAGAAACAGCGTTGGCCTTTACTTCGGCGCCTTCAAGCGGTACTACGTCGTTTTCATCTGTATTATCAGAGGGTTTCTTTTTGAACATAATACCGATAGCTTATATGAAAACCCAATTTTGGGCAATGAAAAGTCGCGCACTCCGCGCGACGTGATGGTGCCAAGCGTGCACCAAATAACAATTAGGGCTCAAGTAGTGAAATGGGCCTCCTCGGAACGGACCATCGCGTCAATCACATTACTCAAGGCCGAATACTGACAATGGTGTCTTGCGATGAAAGCTCTAAAATCCCGATAAGCATTTCTCATATCAGCGAGGTGTTGTCTTGCTGATTTCAGAATATTGGCATTCATACCAGGGCCAGCAAGAGATTTCCATATGTAGAGTCGATGCCATGCGAGATTTCTGTGGAACGCCGACTCGGCATCTTGAGCCAGTTTAATGTAATCCCGATAGCCAACTTCATCCGGAATGATACCGTACTCGTCCATCAGTTGTGTCATTTGCCTAAAGTGTTCGACAGCTCGAGAGTCTCCGGAATCAGCATAAAAATGATCTGAGAGCAGGATGATCTCGACGATTTTTTCGCGCCGACGTCGTTCGATTTGCACTGTTATACCGACTAAACATAATGGTAGTAGCGATAAAACCATCAGAGATACTAATTGCATATGGAATTCCTGGGGTTTTGGGGTTCTAGTTCAGCTTCAAGGCTATCACGAAAAAAGGAGTGTTTCCACCCCTTTTTGATATTAACGCTTTGACCACTGTGGGGACTTTCTCGCTTTCTTGAGACCGAACTTGCGACGTTCCTTGGCACGAGGATCACGCTTGAGATAACCGAGCTTCTTGAGTTTGCCACGGAGTTCAATATCGTAGACCAAAAGTGCGCGAGAGATACCGTGGCGGAGTGCCTCTGATTGGGCTGAAATACCTCCTCCAGTGAGTTTTGCAGTCACATGGAACTTCTCTGCAGCCTTGCCATTGGTAAATGGGTCGGTGGCATTCGCTTGCATTTCGCGGACGGGAAAATATGCCTCCAAGGTCTTGCCATTGATCTCAAAACCAGCCTTTGCTCCTGGGAAAAGACGTACGCGGGCGATGGCAGTCTTGCGTCGGCCGACAGCTTCGAAGTATTTGTGAGTTGTTGATTTGGTAGGAGTCATGATAATTATTCTTTAACAATCAAATTTTTGATGCGGTCATCATGAAGACGGTTACGTGGAATCATGCGACCAACTGCGCGGCGGAAAACTTCTGTCATGCCACGGCGATTGATAAGCTCACCCAATGACTCACTCTTCAATCCTCCACGGAAACCGGTATAGGTCACATACGTATCATCAGTTTTCTTCTTGAGAGTCAGATCAACTTTTGAGGCGTTGATGATCTCTACCGTGTCAGCTGAAACCTTGTTCTTCTGGAATGCCGGAGAATGTTTGCCGAGCAAAATAGAAGCTGCCTGACTAGCAATGCGTCCGATCTTTTTTCCTTGTGCGTCAATGGTGTGTTTCATAAAAGTAATGTAGGAAATTATACAAATTCGATCAACGACATCGGACTGTTATCCAAATCACGGTTTGGCAGGCGGATGATGCGGGTATAGCCACCTTTTCGATCCATATACTTTGGAGCAATGACCTCGACGAGCTTCTTGGTCTCGGCAGTACTGTGAATGCTCGAAATGATGAGACGACGTGTAGCAACAGTAGCGACTTTGGCCTTGGTGACAAGCTTCTCGACCATGGGGCGGAGTTCCTTGGCCTTGGCAGTAGTAGTCTTGATGCGACTATCACGAATGAGGTTCCTAGCCAAAGAAGACATCAAAGCATTCCTCTGATTTTTCTCGCGACCGAATTTTCTTTTGTTTGAATGATGTCTCATAAAAAATTATTGCTTCAATGTTATACCATGCTGTGCAAGCAATTTCTTGATCTCCTGCATACCCTTGGCACCAAGTCCATCAACATCCATAATATCTGACTCCTTCTTGCGGGCAAGACCTCCAAGTGTGCGTACGTTGCCGTTTGCAAGAGCCTTTGCTGTGCGTGCTGAAAAACCAAGTGAGTCGATGCGGGTCTTGAGAAGATCTGCGTCGATATCCTTGAGTGATCCCTCTGGTGACTCTGACTTTTCATCTGAATCGTCGATTGAGTCTGTCTCAGCCTCTGGCTCGGTAAATCCAACAACTGCCTTGAGCTGGAGGATCATGAGGGTGATGGACTTTTCGAGAGCCTCACGAGGAGAGATGGTACCATCTGTCTCGATAGTCATACGGAGACGGTTGAAGTCTGTACGATCTCCCACACGCATATTTTCAACCTCATAGTTTGCCTTGCGTATAGGAGTGAAGGCAGCATCGAGAGTGATGGCGCCAATCTCGACACGCTCTTTTTGGATAACCTCTTTTGAAACATAGCCGAGGCCTTTTTCGACGGTAATCTCAATGTCGAGTTCCGATGATTTTTCGGTAAGTGATGCGATATAGAGCTCTGGGTTCAAAATCTCAACTTGTCCAGGAGCATCAATATCTTTTGCGGTAACTTCCTTTGAGCCCTTTACTTTGAGGTTGAGAAGGATAGCTTCATCGCCACTAATACGTACGCGGAGCTTTTTGAGAGCAAGGAGAATTGTAATAACATCCTCCTTAACACCGTCTATAGCGGAGAATTCGTGCTCAACACCCTTGATTTTAACCCTAGTGACGGCCGCACCGGGAAGTGAAGACAAGATGATACGACGGAGCGAGTTACCCAACGTATGTCCGTATCCAGGATAAAGGCCATCAATCTCATAGGTACCGCTGGTACCCTGTTCATTGATGATTTTTGGCTTTGAAGGAAGGATGAGATCGTGTGTCATGGTATTTGTAAAATAGACGATTAATTATACATTAAAAATGATACTTGTCTAGCGAGTATAGAACTCGAGCACTGCGCGCACATCGAACAAGAGCTCACTCATGTCTGTTACTGGTTCACCTTCTACTTTGATCTCTTTCTTTTCAGGATTGACTGAAATCCATGCCGGAGCTTTTGTGGTCTTGAGCTCCTCGTCCAACTTGGTAAAAATAACCTTCTTTTTGCTACCTTCACGGATAGTCAGGATGTCGCCAATGCGCACTTGATACGATGGAATGTTGACCCTCTTGCCATTGACCAAAATATGTCCATGGTTGACCATCTGGCGTGCTGCGGCGCGGCTCAAGGCAAAACCAGCTCGAAGAACAACGTTATCGAGACGGCCTTCGAGAATGCGGAGAAGGTTCTTGGCGTTGTCACCAGTTGTCTTGAGTGCAGCTTTGACGTAGTTGGTGAACTGACCACCTGAAATACCATAGCTATAGCGAGCCTTCTGCTTTTCAAGAAGCTGGCGGCCAAATTCACTCTTGGTGCTACGGCGCTTAGTGGTCTTTGTCTTTGCCTGCATGCGCATGGCATACTTTGGCGTCTGTGTCTTTCTGAAGACGGCAGCACCGAGGTAGCGAGCTTTTTTGTATCGTGGGCCAATAAGCATAGTAGTAGAGTAGTATTAAAAATTAAACACGGCGAGGTTTCTTTGGTTGAGGTCCATTGAATGGGATAGGGGTCTCATCCTTGATGGATGTGATGACGACTCCCTTGCTGATAAATCCACGAATTGCTGACTCGCGTCCTGAACCGACACCTTTGACAATGACAGCGATTTCCTTGAGGCCGATGTTAACAGCTTTGAGAGCCAGGGTTTCGCCAACCTTTGCGGCCGCGAATGGTGTCCCCTTCTTTGCGCCACGAAAACCAGCTCCGCCTGCAGATCCCCACATGAGAGCATTGCCCTTGGTGTCGGTCAACATAACTTTGGTGTTGTTGTAGGTAGACTGGACATGCAAAATACCGGACTCAATACGCTTTTTGGCCGAAATAACTGGTGCTTTCTTTGCATCAGATGATTCTGCTCCTTCGGTTGTAACAATTCTTTTTTTACCCATGGTGGTTGATTATTTCTTTTCTTCCTTACGCTTACCGGATCCCATTGTCTTTCTTACGTTACCCCTCACAGTTCGGGAATTGGTCTTGGTACGCTGACCACGGGCTGGAAGATGGCGGGCATGGCGATTGCCGCGGTACGCCTTGATGTCTTTGAGGCGCTTGATGTTGCCCGCAACCTCACGCTTGAGGTCACCCTCGATTTTGAAGCTCTCAACGAGTTTGCGAATCTCATTTTCTTGTTCAACAGAAAGAGCAGTAGAGCGGAGAGCTGGATCAACCTTTGCTGTTTTCAAAATATGGAGGGAGCGAGAACGTCCGATGCCGTATATAGCAGTCAAAGCGATCTCAAGTCGCTTATTTTCTGGAACTGTTATACCGAGGATACGCATAGATGTATTAAAATAGTGAAATTAAAAAAGTATAAGATTAGCCTTGGCGCTGTTTGTGGCGTGGGTTTGACTTGCACACGACATACAGATATCCGCCTCGGCGAACGAGGACGCATTTTGGACAGATTTTTTTAACTGATGCTTTGACTCTCATGGTGTTATGTTCTTCGTGTGATACGTGCTCGCCCACCGTATGGATCCAATTCCAACTCAACTTTGTCTCCAATGAGAACTCGTATGCGATTCATCCTCATTTTGCCAGCAAGATATGCCAGGATGACTTCTTTTGTTTCATGAAGCTCAACCTTAAACAACGTATTCGGCAGTGCTTCAACGACAATGCCGTTCGCGCTATTTTTGGAGATATTTTTTGGTTGTGGCGCAGGTTCCATCTGTTATTTGGCGCGTCCGAACATACTAGCAGATAACCTGCTATTACGTCAATAGTCGCATGACTACAACCGGGAGTGCGTTACTCCCGAGCCGTAGTCGCATGACTACGGCTCTGCTCGCACGCTCGCGGCTTGTACTTCTATCGTAATACGGTCCAGATCGTTCGGGACTCTCGACCATGGCGGGGTTATTGACCCTGAACTTTTTTCTATTTCGATTACTGGTTTGAAAGAACGAAATACTGTACTTGTTTCAGCCAAAGAAAGCCCTGCCAGCTTCGTTTTGAGAGTATCCACAGGTATTGAACCTACAAGCATAGCATTCCCTTTCAGTTTGATGATAAGGGTATTCTTTTTTTCTGGAGAAAAATCCTTCGCATTGGCAATACTGAAATCAAGGGACTCCAATCCCGGTGTTTCATAAGAGAAACCATCAAAAAATGCGACGGTCTGATCGCCAGCTACGCGTGCCACAAGCTCATCGCGCTTGAAGAGTATGCCGTAGACTGTTCCTTGAAGCGTAACTGACGCTGATTTTGGATCAGACCCGCCAATCGTCGGACTAGAGAATGTCGACACATAAGCTTTCGGATACATGATGTATCCCGCTGGAATACTTGATTTTAGTTTGATGAGAAGTGCATCAACAATTTTTGTTTTGAGCTCAGATGTAGTTGAGGCAAGTGCGGCAGGATCAATAGTCTTTTTTGCGCCTACAAATCCACCACTAACATCTGAGGCAATACGCCCGTATATAGTGTCGTATTTCGCGCTATCCTTGTATGCCATAATCTTGAAATCGCTTATCGGATCCGATTTTGAAATATTGTATGATTGACCCGGTTGGTCGGCCGTTATCGACACTGAGACGCTTCCCGGAGTAATCTTCGCATTTGAAGAAACGTATCCAGGGATGACGACGGAGCTGGCCAGTCGGTATATGCGCCCTCTTTCATCCACGAAACGTGTTCCTGCAATCAGACGCTGTGTCTGGATGCTATAGCTGTTGTATATGGTAATCTTTCCTTTTGCTGACGTGGATAATTGCGGACCGTCAGTCGCGGCCACTGTAGCGCTCAAGTCACCCTTGATCGTCGCAAGATCATACGCCAGCACTCCTTTACCTGGAGTATTCTGCGATAGATAGGTGCTGTTAACGCTAAACGGTATAGTCTTCGGAACGATTGTAAATGTGGCGCGGGAAAAATAGACAGAAGCAACATATCCAGCGGCCGCCACGATCACGACAATACCCATGAATATGAGGAGCCACCTCTTGCCACCAGATTTTTTGAGTGCACGAGGTGTCATAATCGGCGAATTCGACCTCATTTCGAGGGCATTTTTTACAGCACGAACCTTTGGAGATTCAACCCTCTCCGTCTCCTCCGCATCGTTCACAGTTTCAACATCGGACTTCCGCAATAAAAGCGTTCTTCCAGACTTTTTCTTTGGCGGTTGTATGGGTGCGATAATAGATCGGCGATCTACGGGGATATCGCGGATCGAACGGTGGGTATTCGGAACTATATCTTGAACACGTCGAGGCATATTGAAAAATTATACCATAATTTCGCTTATTTTAATAAACTGTGAATAGCCATGACATATAACCCGGTAAGTCTTAGCTGTTCAGCGTGAGCTCCGTATGCAACATGCGGAATAATGCTCTCTATTGAAAGCACTTCTGGAGCCGACTGTGGATATGCCGATCTGAAACTTTTGACAAAAAAATCTTCATGGCTACGCGCTGAAATGATAACCCTCACTGGAACGGCCTCCGGCGTCGGACTTGTCTTGAGAAGTTTTTTGAATTCTCCAACCCATCCCTGCTTCATCTCTTCAATGGCCGCAAACTCCTTTTTCGCCTTGGTAGCGTCTATATCCTTTTTGGTAATCAGATTGAGCGTGGATTCAGCCGCATCTTCAGTCGTATTGGTCCGCTTTGCTATGGTCCGTACAATATGCTGGATGCCAAATGGGTATGAACCAAAAAATGAACAGGAGTGAGCATGGATAATGGCTACATCAGTCAATTCGCCATGAATATGGACAAGTGCGTAGTTTGAGGGGTCAGGAACAATCTTCTGAATACCGACATGCTGTAAAAATAAGGAAGAATGGAATTGTATGTGATCCTTGTGGTGTACTATGCCTTCGCAGGCAGAAATAAAACGATCAATCATGCGACCGCCGGCAATACTCACCACAAAAGAGATACCAAG
This sequence comes from uncultured Candidatus Saccharibacteria bacterium, assembly GCA_964602725.1. Taxonomy (GTDB): domain Bacteria; phylum Patescibacteriota; class Minisyncoccia; order Phycocordibacterales; family PALSA-1337; genus C7867-002. The sequence goes on from CAZRRZ010000009.1 coordinate 8,381, forward strand.
CTCTTTTGTATGCTTGCTTTCCCACGATGAGACGGAGTATCCATTAAGTTGAACATCAAAAACTTTTTCCTCAATAACCCTGGTATCATCGGCGGCGTTCAAGGTCATCTTCGTACGTTCTTCCCAGATCATGCCAGTAATATATGCCCTACTGATTGCGGTGTCCGTTTTGAATGTTGTAGAAATAGTCTTTGCCTGCGAAACAACCCAAGGAGAAGACAGAACGTAGTGAACGCTGGAGACGTGACGAGGAAGCTCCTCGGAGTTCGCTCCCGACTGAATATTGGCCCTGACAGCCTGGATTATTTCTTCGACTCCACGAAGAGCTATCTTGATGAGGTACGAACTTCCCCCCTGGGGCATATACGGGACGGAGACATTATGGGTATAGAGAACGGTAGGAATAGCGTCAGCACGTACATGTACGAGCGAACCGCGTACGATGGAGCTTTGTACATCTATAATGAGCTTCAGTTCACCTTGTGAGCTTGAGAAAAACATTGAAACTATTATACCACACCCTATCCAAGCTCAGCTTTGATTCTGCGGACTCCTTGCGATACTGCTTCTTCTTTTTGAATCCTGAACTTCCACTTCCCTTCTGGCCCTGCTAGCTCGGACGTATTCTTGACATGCGGTCCGCCGCAGAATTCTTTTGAGTATGCGGTCGTCAAATCTTTCCCTATGAAGTAGATAGAGATCTGATCGCCGTATTTTTCACCAAAGAAATGCCGCGCACCTGTCTTTTCGGCTTCTTCACGAGCCATAACAACGTTATTCATCGGCAATGCGGCTGTAATTTTTTCATTGACAATATCTTCAACGCGCTTTTTTTGCTCATCGGTCAATTTTGCACCCGTAAAATCAAAGCGCAGGCGCTCGGCGGTAATATTAGACCCCTTTTGGTTGCCTCCACTCTCCCCAAGAACATCGTGGAGTGCCTGATGAAGGAGGTGTGTGGCTGTGTGGTAGCGGACGACCATAGGATCATTGGCATCACCGAGTCCACCTTTGAATTTTTGTTCGGCGCCAGCACGAGAAAGGGATTGGTGTGCTTTGAATTTAACATCAAAATCTGCCACATCGATTGAGATACCCTTTTCTTTTGCGAGCTCAAGGGTCAATTCCAAAGGAAATCCGTAGCTTGAGAAAAGAGTAAAGGCATCGACTCCTTTTTCAAACTCTTTAAGACCTTTGTGTAGTGTTGTGCGAAATTTTTGTTCTTCAGTGGCAATCTCATTTTTAATCAAATCCTTTTTTTCAAACAGATTTGGATATGTGGCTTGGTAATTGCTGATGACCGAGTCAGCCAGCATAGATATAGAACCTTCCTCCATTCCTATTTTATCAGCATGACGAACAGCGCGTCGCAATAAACGTCGCAAAATATATCCCCTATCTGTATTACTTGGAACAACGTCATCCCCTATCATGAAAACTGATGTTCGAATGTGATCAGCGACAATGCGCTTTGATTTTAAAGAGGAAGAATCCTCGGTAGAAAGTAAATCAATCTGGCCCATTAGAGGCGCAAATAAATCAGTATCGAATATGTTATCTTTTCCTTGTATTGCAGTGGTGACACGTTCCAGTCCCGAGCCTGTATCAACATTTTTTGCAGCTAGCTTTCCTACAACTTTCCCATCTTTCTTCAGGTATTCCATGAATACATCGTTCCATATTTCAACCACTTTCTGTTCATCGTCAGCCTTGAGGTACTCCTCCTTGGTTAAATCACCCAATCCGTCTGGGGTAATATCGTAAAACATTTCAGTATCTGGACCACAAGGACCATCATCGCCAACCGCCCACCAATTCGGATCTTTTTTTCCGTTCCACGTCAGAAAATAGATCCTGTTTTCAGGAATATATTTTTTCCAGATTTCAAAACTCTCTATATCTTTGGGAGCATCGTCATTGCCTCCAAAAACAGTGGCGTATAGTCTTTTTGGATCTAGACCAAAACCTTCTTCTTTATTCGTTAGCAATTCAAAGCTCCATTTTATCGCATCTTCCTTGAAGTAATCCCCCAGCGACCAGTTTCCGAGCATTTCAAAAAAAGTATCATGCGTGTTATCACCAACCTCATCTATGTCTTGGGTGCGGACACATTTCTGAACATTCACTAGACGTTTGCCCATTGGATGTTTTTCTCCAAGCAAAAAAGGTATCAAGGGCTGCATGCCGGCAGTATTGAAAAGAACTGACGGATCATTTTCAGGCACCAGCGATGCAGATGGAATAATCGCGTGGCCGCGCTTTTCAAAAAATTTCAGGAACCGGGAACGGATTTCGGCTGATTGCATGTCTCGGATGGTAGCACAAAATGGCTAAAATATTAAGATTATTGCCCGCCGATGTAAAAAAGGACGGTAAGCATCAGCACCAAAAATAGGATGATGGACAATATCACTTCACCGAACGAATAGGAGTGCTGGCGCATTGGCAAAAGCTCTTTGCGTACGCGTGCATCGTGCACGACAAATGCGTTCCTGATCTGATCTTCGGTCCAGCCGCCCGCGCGAAGATTATTGACCAACGAATCTTTTGGGATTCCTTGACGAAGTTGACTATCAACATAGTGTGCGAACTCTTCAGGCTTCATACAGGTCTATAGTATAGCAGATTTCAGGGGAGACTAGTGCATAGTCTTGAGCCATGCCTGGTACTTCCTATCCATATCCTCAAATGACACCTTGTTATCCGCTATACGCTTCTTGCCGTGCATCATAGTGATGCGACCCTTGAGATTTACGGGTTTTGTGTGGCGCGGCACTTTCTCGAGGCGTCGTATCCGAGTTTTGGCCTCAAGAAGGATACCTTCTAGGTCTCTTGTCACATCGCGGATAAAGGCATCGGGGCTTAGCTTTTTGCCAGTAGCCATGGTCACCAGCTTCTTTGCCGGATAGACTGACGCGTACGACCAGGCCTTTTGAAGCTCCTTGCCTACGCGCAGATTGTCAACAATATAGCCGTATTTCTTAAAAAAATATTCACGCCATTGGCTGACGCCGAGATCGGCCAAGCCATATCCGTGATAATAGGCGGAGCTTTCCCATGAATAGATGTGCGGTATGTTGAGAATCCAGATGGAATCTTCCGAGCGATCAAGGTATTTTTTGAAAACTTTTTTGGCGGTTTTGATGACAAATTCCGGGGTCAACTGTTTGCATTCGTAGATCTCTTTTTCAAAGAATACGACAAAGTTGATGTGCATCATATCGAGCGGCATCAGAGGGTGTAGGGCCCGAACCTTCTTTTCAAAAAGCTCAAATGGGTACGAGTCGCCCGTGGCGTTGCGCGCGTAGCGCATGCGCCACTCGATACTACTCGAAAGCGTATCCATGAATATGCTGTGTGTTTCGGCCCACGATACCGTCGATGGTGGGTATTCAGAATTGACACAGGCATCTTTTTGAAACGAGTTGAGACGATCGGCTGCATGGCCACCCTCATGGAAAACTGTGTGGATGCCTTGGGCACCAGAACCGATCTGTCCAGGTATAGCATTGGAACTGAAGCCACTTGAGCCCGGCAGACGTTTGCCGCCTTTATATTCAACAAGTTTTGGATAGTGGCAGAAGCCGTTGTTCGTCTTTCCTTTTCTATCGAGAAGATCGAGGACGACGTCGCCTCCCTGAAAATTGACTCCCAATGCGGCAAATGAACGGCCCCAGTATGAAAGAACGTTTTCGAATTGAAAATACTGGTCCTCTTCTTTGGTAAAATCACCCGTCAACATGTAACCGAAATTCCACGGCTTGCGCAATCCTGGTTTATTTTTTTCGAGCGCACGCACGTTCCTAAATGCATATTTGGTCTTTTCATAAATTCTTTCAAAAATTGAGAAGAGCTCCTTTTTGCTCATATCCTCGTCAATGCGCGCTTTGTACTCATAAAAATCGGCATGACCGAGCGCTCGAGCAAACTCATTTCGGGCCCCGATCATCTCGATGTATTCATCAAGGTAATCGTACGGAAGCTTTTCCATGGCATCGAAACAGGCTTTTCGCGTTGCTTCATCCGCGTTTGTACGCATAATAGTACGCATTTTATTTTCTGAAGCCTCGACAAAAGCACCGGTGTTCGGATCGGTGTATCCTTCGATTCGTTTGGTTCTTTTTTGCAATATCTTCGCTTCAAGCTCTATTGCCCTTTTCTTGAATGGAACAGCCTGAGCAGGAGTTTGGTAGAGACTGAAAAAATGATTCCATGACTGCAGACGGTGCTTCCCTTCGCCCGAAGCTCTTTTTATGTGATATTCCGTTTCCGCTTTCAACTTCGCATTAGATCTGAAAGCATCTCGCTTGGCTTGCGCGGCATTCATTTTTGCATCAACGCCGTGATCACCCATATATGACAGCCAGAAATAATTCTCGTAGCGGGTATGAAGCTTGTTATACGCAGTATTCAAATGATCCAACAGTTTTGAAGCTGAAGAGAATTTCGATACAAATGTTTTGTGTGTAATGCGTAGCATGCTTAGTTTATGTAGTTCTTTAATATTTCCATGTCTTTTTTTAAATTGGAAAGGTTGTTGGGATTATACACGGCAACACAAGGGTGGTACAGCGTCACGATGTCCAGATCACCGTAGGCAGCCTTCGCCTGATACGCTTTGCCGTGAGCGCGGCTTATAGGCTCCAGCTGGAGTTCAAGGTCAAATTTGGCCATCAAATATCCCATGGCATAGCGTCCAAGAGCCACGATCACGCGCGGTTTGATGATGTCAATCTGTCGATCAAGGAACGGACCGTACACTTCAATCTCGCGCGCCGTGGGGTCGCGATTTTCTGGCGGGCGGTCTTTGACGATATTGGTCACATAGACTGCGGATCGCTCAATGCCGACATGCGCAAGCAACTGATCAAGCACCTTGCCAGCCGCTCCACAAAAAGGTTTGCCCGTCTTGGCTTCGTTTCTTCCAGGAGCTTCACCGACAAGCATGATGCGGGCATCATGGCTCCCCTCTCCTATCACCGGAAAAAAACCATTGCTTGTTCGGTATTCATATAGTGGAGACTCTTTGAGAACAAGTAGTTCATCGCGTATCGCACGCATCAGGTCGGTTTTGTTCATAGGAGTATTCTACCAAATATAGAAATAAAAATACCGGCGCAACCTGCACCGGCGTAAAGACCTTGCACACTATCGAACACTTCGGCCTACACTTCCAAGATGACTGGCTTTTCGAGCAATGCCGCAGAGAGTTCCGCTGGCAAATAACGTCGTTTGAAGCCGCGGCCGAGACATTGCTGGTGCTCCCAAGTAGCTCCCCTCGAACTCTCGTACCCGTGAATGAAGTGGAACATAGCGCTCGTACACGAGGTAAAGAATGGCAGGTAAAATTCAAAGAGAATGTCCCAACAATAATCGCCAGGCTTCGCTCGTCTTGCCCATTCTGTGTGGTACGAATGCATGCCCGCCTGAAACGGGTGAACACTAAACACGTTAAGGCGTTCGTGAACAATCAAATGCTCGATGGTCCGGCGAAAAACGAGCCAGTTACCTTCGATTGAACCGACTCCTCCACTTGTTATTGATCCCGAGATGAGATGGATCTCTTCAGGCATCCGTGATTTCACTTCCAGTGCGATGTCGCACAATCTGGGGAGTGATGAACCTGCACGTTGGAGGGCGCGACGGTCAGCCGGCGTCCAGTGGCGGTAATGTACATCGTCAAATGTTAGTGTGGTACTCATAAGCTTCTGACCACAAGGGTATCACACCTTATTTTTTATTGTAAAGCGTCTTTAAAGTAC
>CAZRRZ010000009.1:14242-24135 GCA_964602725.1 uncultured Candidatus Saccharibacteria bacterium
TTGATGGCATCGGCGCAGGTGATGATATTTCTGCCTATCAGGTCTCTTTTCTGTTGATATGAAAGGCTTGTGATGCAGGTGATGGGGTGCAGTTTGTACTGATCGATGATGGAGTGCAGATTGCCGCTTGATGGGTAATTCCATCCGATGAGCTTCACTTTGCTGCAGGCGCCATACTTGATGGCTTGTTCGGTAAACTTGGTATTCGTAAACAGCCAGCGTTCGGTCAGCGATCTTTTTGTGCCGCCAAAATCAAACGTATTGCCGGCAATGTCATCGAAACGCGCCTTCACATATAGGGCGACTTTGACGTCTGATTTCAGTCCGAACTCATGATGAAATTTTGCCTCTACCATCGCCAGCGCACTCTTCTTCCATGCCACAACGTCGATCTCATGCTCAATACATGAACCCATAATATGCTGGTCGGTCAATGTCTCATATCCCCAGGCATGGAAGATCCGTGCCACGAATTTTTCAAATGGAAAACCGTCTGGTCCGAGCTCCGCCAAGGCGCGACGAACCGAATACGTAACGGCGGTGTGTACGGAATGCTTACGCAAAAGCGCGAATGCGTGACCATATATCTCACTCGTCGTCATACCTTCTTTCATGCCCGTTTCAACCTGTCCAATGATCTCTTCTATGCTTTCATCGGACGCACCGGCATGCTTGAGAGAATTGATCAACTTCCCTTCCTCGAAAAGTTGCTTGGTTCCATCCGATTTGGTGATATATATCAAATGATTCATTGCGTACAGTATATCAAACAAGAACTCTTCGACCTATTCCATTCCTTTGCTGAGCGAAACGAGCGAGTACCCTTGCGATTCTATCGTGGTGAAAACATCATCGAGTATAGCGCCGGTAATAGTATCTCCAATGTGCATCAAAATAATCGCGCCAGGTTTAATGTGGCTAAAAATCCTCGCGCGAACTTCCTCCTTGGTAAAACCTTCGGACTCCATCCAATCGCCAGCATCAACAGTCCACATGACTGCGCGATATCCTTGGCGGGCAGCTACGGATAGCACGCGTTCGTCGTAATCTCCGTACGGAGGTCTAAAATAAGGCTTGGTCGAAGTGCCGACAAGACCCAGAAGAATCTGCTCCATGGTGTCCAACTGAAGAGCAATGCGCTCATCAGTCAACGTTGGCAAGTGCGGATGCGTCAATGAGTGGTTATAGATCTCATGCCCTTCTTGGTGCATCCGCTTTACCAACTCAGGGTTGCGCAAGACCCATTTTCCCGTCAGAAAAAATGTGCCTTGTGAATTGTGCTTCTGTAGAACATCCAGCACCACCGATGCAGATTGTGCTCCTTCTCCTCCGTCAAAAGTAAATATTATCTGCTTCTTGTCCTTGCTGCCATGCGTTATTTCGGAAGGAATTTTTCCAGAAAAATAAACTGGCGCGAGTGGAGTGAGAGGACTTTCAACAGGTCTCAAAATCTGGTGAGCGTGTAGTATCGTCAGGAATATAAGCAGAATGAGCGCAGTTATTCCCAGACGATGATGGTTCATCCAAACATTATACAATAATGCCTCCACCAAGACACTGTGTACCCGCATATACTACAACTGACTGGCCCGAGGAAAGAGTTGACTGTGGCTGGCTAAAATGAATTGTCGACCCAGTCACCAGTCTGATATCCTGAAGCGGTTCACGGTAGCGCGAACGCGCTTGGAGCCCAGCATGGAGCGGAGCGGCGCCTTGATTCCAATGCACATCTCGTAGTGCTATTTCCGTACGCGCACGCGGGAGTTCTCCCGAAGCGGACTTTGCAGAGACAGTAATGGTGTTTGCAACGATATCCTTTGAAATTACATAGAGTGCGCTATCGTTCGGCGTTTTATTGGTGACAGTAAAGCCGTGGCGCTCACCTATCGTGAAAAGAAATGCGCCATCGTGTGTACCAATAGTGCGGCCTTCCGTATCCAATACAGCACCTTCTTGCTTTGGTATGTAATGAGAAAGGAATTCTTTGACATCGATCTTGCCAATAAAACAGAGCCCTTGACTGTCCTTCTTATCCGCTGTCGGCAATCCAAACGCGTTGGCTTTTTTTCTAACCTCATTTTTTTCGAAGTCGCCGATGGGGAAAAGTGTTGTTGAAAGCTGCTTTTGCGTCAGAGTCCATAAAAAATATGTCTGATCTTTGTTTGCATCTTCGCTAATGTGCAATTGGTACAAACCATCATCACCTTTCACGGTCCGCGCATAATGCCCTGTCGCCACATATTGAGCCCCTTGCTTCATCGCCCAATCATAAAATCCACCAAATTTGACATGCCGATTGCACATCACGTCCGGATTCGGCGTCCTGCCGGACTTGTATTCTCTGATCATATAATCAACCACCTCCTCTTTATATTCTTTTTCCAGATCGAGTGTAACAAAAGGAATGTCGAGGTGTGCTGCTACTCGCATGGCATCATGCCGGTCTTCGCGCCAGGTGCACTCCAGCCAATCAGGTTGCCAGACCTTTATGAAAACGCCAGTAACATCATAGCCGGCCTTTTTTAGGAGTGCGGCAGAGACAGACGAATCCACTCCACCTGACATGCCAACATATACTCTGCCTTTAAAAGCAGAGCGTTCTGTATCTTGATTTAACATAGAAAGTAATATATAGCCAAAAGTGAATTCGGGCAAATGTGCACTCGGCTCTTACTAAAAGATGCTACTGCAGATACTTTCCCCTGTTGATGATATGTCCGTCATGGTTCGTGGCATAATGCGTCACACCACTGCGATCAGCGAGGTAGAAGTAGTATGGCGATGATGTAGGGTACAAGGCCGCTTTGATCGCATCAAGGCCAGGATTGGTGATCGGCGTCGGAGGCAGGCCTTTATTCAAGTAGGTGTTGTATGGGGAGGTTGTGGCAAGATCCTTGAAAGTGATCTGCGTAGACGTTTTATTGAGGAAATAATAGAACGGCACATCAACTTGCAGAGCCATACCCTTTTCCATACGCTTCCACAAAATACCCGAAATCATGCGGCGATCGACTGGGTCATTTGCCTCTTTTTCTATAATAGATGCCATGGTCAGAATATCTTTGAGTGAGTGCGTCGAAGTCGCCACCGCAGCCTCAAGCGGCTTGATTGCGAGGTCAAATTGTTTCCTCATCATCGCGACAATATCGGCCGCTTCGACATCAGGCTCAACAAAATATGTTTCAGGAAAAAGATAGCCCTCATGCGGCCGCGCCAGCGTCAAAAAAGCAGCCGCATCGAAATTCGGAATACTTTTTTTGAGCAATGCCGCCATTTCCTTTGTATTAGTCCCTTCGAAAATAGTCAGTTTAATCTTCTCTATATTTTTTATGCCATAGGACATGCGGTGCGCGATACGGAGCACGGACTGTGGCTCATTGAACAAATAACTTCCCGTCTGAACCCCTTTTCCCTCTCGTAAAAATAATGAGTATATTTTGAACAAGTAAGGTGAGCGGATCAATCCCTTCTGCTCCAAGATAGTAGCCACGGCACTCACCGTCATGTCTTTGTTTACGCGTACGATCACGTTGTGCGGGAACGTCCGCGGCGGAACTGATGAAGCAATAACGGTAACGGTTGCAATACAAAATACTATCAGCATGGCCGCTAGGACCAGCCTAAATTTCGATATGAATTGGCGTAATGATTTGTATGTTCGTTTCATGAAAAATGACTCGAGCCGTAACAGGCTGGGTTAGACTGGCAGATTTGATGGCGCATCCGACTTCTTTGACGGCAAGCGTTCCAAGGTCGGCGTAGCCGCAACAGATCCAGGGAAATGGTATATGGTCGCCAACTCTTCTGTATTGAGCACTAGCGGCTTTCGTTCATGGGGCGCGTAGAAATATGAGCGGCGCTTGTACATAGACAAAGCTTCACGCGCATAACGATTGCGGCGGATATCCTTGTAATCCTGCCACGGATCACTCAAGCGGTTATGCCAGACGCTACCATCTGGTTTAAAGCCATTCAGACTTTCGGTATTGAAGTGCTTGAGGTTTCCGATGATACCTCCAACGCCAAATGGCCTACTAAACAGATCACTTCGGGCCATATATATAGTGCGGATGCCGCAATCAAAAGCCAGCTTCGTCACACTGCGCTCTATAGCCTCAATAATGACCTGCTCGCCTTTGGATACTGTTGGCAATTTTGCATAGCCGGTATCAGGATTCATTTCCCCAGATACTTTCGTCTTGGCATCACGGATCAGGATCTTGTTGACCAAGTCTTTTGCCTGATCCTGCCACAAGTCGGTTTTTTTGAACCAGTGTCCAGGCTTTCGCTGGTCATCTTTGTGGGCGCGGACGGGTATTTGTATCCACACTTGCTGATTTGGACCTACACTTCCCAAAAATTCGATAAGTGGCAACAATGGATCCACTTTGAATTCTTCTTTGGGATCTTTATCCAAGCCGTAATCAATATATGTTTTTATCGGATATGGGTCGGGTTTCGTGAATTTGAACTCCGCCGCCCATAATTTCATGGTGCTTGGATCAAAATGAACCGACTGTGAGTAATCACCTGTCTCATGAACCTCTACTCCTGGGAACTGCGAATAGAGTGCTGACATCACGCCTCCTTTGCGACGATCTTCTGTCCAGATGAAAAATTTGACCTTACCCTCGATAGAAACAAGTTCCAGTGAATACCACGGGCGCGTCTCCCCTTTCCAAAATTGGGCAAAGTTGCTTCCGTCCGACGTGTTGTGCAAGGACTGCAAGAAAACCTCCATTGCCAGTGGTGATTTGAAGGTATCCTTGGGAAGTTTTATCTCCAGAACCGTGTATTTGAGCGAAAGAAATTGTTTTGCGCGGATATAGCGTACCCAAAGCGGCCAGAGGATCATCACCAACATAACAGCAAGCGCAACAGGAGAGATGAAGATGACGTACTGGAGCGCCTGCGGTGCTATTATTGACTTGAATTCAGTCAGCAATATCTGAAAAAGTTGCTCAATGGGCATGGAGGTATTATAGCAAGAATGGGTGGGAACAACAAAACAGCACAGGCATTTTTGAACATTTCACAGGCCGCGAAGGCGGCCGAGAATAGGAATTTCTCAGCAGAGAAATATCCGCGTTCAAAAATGCCTGTGCTGTTTTGTTGTTCTAGACCCCTATTATGCAGCTACTGTGTATTTGCCATCCTTGTCTTTCTTGAAATATTTTGGGTTCTGAAGATTGACTGCAATCGTATTCTCTTTGACATAGCGCTCCTTCATAACCTTAGCGACAATCTCTTCCTTTGTCATCGGCCCGTGCTTTTCGATAACGAGGCGGATAACGTCGCGGACGATTCCAGGCGCATATCCCCATTCAGCGAGGGCATAGAGACCGCGTCCAACAAGAACGAAACGGGGATCTTTGATGAGTTCATTGTGAGTTGTTGCAACATGGGCCTTTTTCTTGAACATGACCATGATCTGTTTTGCAACATCGCGGAAGTGGATGGGCGAACCATGTTTCCTAATAACGAGGAAAGCGTAATCGCGCATGCCCTTTGTCTTGATATTGGATGAATGTGAGGCACCCCAATCGCCGAGCGCGTTGACTCCGATAGCTTTTGAAAGCTTCAGCCAGCGCTTCATAATCTCCTGATTCTTGTAGCGCTCAGAAACACCTTCAAGATGCTGAAGAAACTTGTTAATCATCTCCGATTCAGGAAGAAGGTCCTGAGTATTCAGATTGGTGTACAGTTTACGGAGAGCAATTTCTACTTGCGACGCCAACTCTTCGTTGACATGCCAGCGATGATTGAAATCATCATCTTCTTTGCGCTTTTTGAATGGCTCGCCAATAACAAGCAGAAAATGGATGTGGTTCTGGAGATTTTTGTCCTTGGATACATGACCAAGAAAATCATCTTCGACTACAATGCCACCGAGGGCATGCAGCGTAGTTTCAAGTTCAGCAAAAACTGCCTTTTCAAGCTTGTACTCATCGGACTTCCTAACCATGCCTAGGGCATAGTTCTCAATCTGACGAACACGTTCGCGGGTGATGCCGTACTTTTTGCCAATAGCGTCAAGTGTCATGCGGCGGACATCGGATCCGAGTCCATAACGGTAGACAATGACATCACGCGCACGATCAGGTAGAGAAGAGAGGAGACGTTTGACGATCTGCTTGGGCTTGAACGAAATAGTTGATGTGGCCATGTAATTTGTTGATAAATAAGTACTATATTTGTATCACTTGCTTGTAATAAAGTCAATTTCGTGGGAATGTGCGCATCCCCAATGCCCAGGCTTGTTCCGTTCACCTTACCTTATCCACATACTATTGTCAAATTGTGGTGTAATCTATGATCTACTATTTTCATAGGAACTAGCCGACGACGATATTCACTAGTCTATTTGGAATAACAATGATTTTTAGTATCTTCTTCCCTTCCAGCCACTTTGCCGCCTCTGGAATTGTCTGCGCACGCTTCTCAAGCTCTTCCCTTGACATATCTGCTGGTGCGATAAATGAGCCACGCATCTTTCCATTGATTTGAACAATGATAGTGATCTCACTATCGGCCGCTAATGTAGAGTCGTACGCAGGCCATTCTGCCGTATGGATGAGCTTTTTATTACCTAAAGAAGCCCAAAGTTCTTCAGTCACGTGCGGCGCAAAGGGCGCTAATAATTGCAAAAGTATTCCGTACTGTTCAGCATCTATGGCCTGTTTTTTCTCGAGTTCATTAATCGTAATCATGAGTGTACTAATCGCCGTATTGAACCTCATAGCTTCAATATCATCACCAATCTTTTTGATAGCTTTGTGAATGATTTTGTTGACCGCCACAAAGTCACCTACCTTCTCATCGGTTTTTGGAACAACTTTTTCACGTAGTTTCCACACGCGTTCAATGAAGCGGCGTACTCCCGCAATGTTATTGGTATCCCAGGCGATAGACTGGTCGAATGGCCCCATGAACATCTCATACAGACGCAAACTATCGGCACCAACCGACTCAACAATGCCATCAGGGTTGATCACGTTACCAAGAGACTTGGACATCTTGACCCCACCAGCAGCAAGAATCATTCCATGGGAGGTTCTCTTCATGTAGGGTTCATTTGTTGGCACCAGACCGAGATCAAAAAGGAACTTGTGCCAAAAACGTGAGTACAACAAATGCAGGGTCGTGTGCTCCATGCCACCGTTGTACCAGTCGACTGGCGTCCAATAGTTCAAATTCCTTGGATCAGCAAACGCTTTTTTGTTTTTTGGATCTGTATAGCGCAAATAATACCAGCTTGAGCCGGCCCAATTCGGCATAGTGTCGGTTTCGCGTGTAGCAGGACCTTTACACTGCGGACATTTCGTATTGACCCATTTAGTAATAGCGGCCAATGGCGACTCGCCCGTTTCGGTCGGCTTATAATTTTTGACAGGAGGCAACTCGACCGGCAAATCCTTTTCTGGGACAGGAACAACGCCACATGCAGTACAGTGCACTACTGGTATAGGCTCGCCCCAATAGCGCTGGCGTGAGAAGATCCAGTCGCGGAGTTTGTAGTTTGTTTTTCGAGACGCAAATTTTTGGTCCTCGAGGTATTTGATGATATCAGGACGGACTTCCGACCACTCGCGACCTTTGAATTGTTCAGGTTCGGTTAGGATGCCATTTTTCACGATAGAACCTTCAGTTCCCCACGTCGATTTCCATATCCACTTCATGTCATCTTTGTTCAAAAAAGAATCAACTTCGCTTTTATCAACCCAGACAACATCATGAATAGCTTGTTCTTCCGCTGACATTTCTTCACGTTCCCCGTCAGTCAGTTCAACGTATACGGGATGGAAGTGGGCAAACCTGTTTGACTGCTTCAGTGGCTGAAAAAACTTTGAGTGGATCTTCGGAAGCGTGCGGGCAATTCGCATATTTTTGTATCCAGTTTCTTCACAAATCTCTCTCAACGCCGCATCCTCGGTTTTTTCATCAGCCTCTATGCCTCCCACGACAAATCCTTTCCAGTTGTTCTTTTTCCATTTGAGACACAAGTATTTGTCTTCTGACCAATGTTTTATGACGCATACTGCCGCGTTACGTTCGACAAAAGGTTTGTCCATCTGTGCCGCATCTTCACCTTGCGTATTCACGAACAAAGCTTCGGCCACCGGATGTAGTGGAATGCTATATTTTTTCGCAAAGGCATAATCGCGGAGATCATGAGCACTGCAGTTGACCATGCCCGTTCCGTAGTCAGCAAGAACGTATGAGGCGACCCAGATGGGAAGATCCCTGCCTGTCCCAGCAAAATTCTGGATGTACCTACCAGTAAAGATACCTTCCATATCGGTCTCAATATCAAATTTGTTTTCCGCCTTCTTTTTCTTGATTGCTTCTACAAAAGCCGTGACGTCCTTTTCATAGGTTGTGCCGACAACAAGTTTTTTGACCAATTCATGTTCAGGTGCGATAACAGTAAATGTTTCGGCGCGATACGTCTGTGGAACGGAGTTGTACATCTCAACCTGAATACCGAGATCTTTGATGGTGCATTTGAAATTGACCCCTTCTGACTTCCCAATCCAGTTTCTCTGTTGGATCTTTATCTTTTCCAAAAATTCAGTTTGATCCAAATCCTTGTCCAATCTGTCGGCATACTTGGTGATGGCCAGCATCCACTGTTCTTTTTCGCGTTTTTCAACCGCCGTTCCACAACGTTCACAAGTGCCATCGATGACTTCCTCATTGGCAAGACCAATAAGATCCTTTGGACACCAGTTGATGGTCATCTTCTTCTTATAGGCCAGACCTTTTTTGAAAAATTGCAGGAAAATCCACTGCGTCCACTTGTAGTACGTAGGATCGGTGGTATCTACTTCGCGTGACCAGTCAAATGAGAAACCCAGCGCCTTTAGTTGGCGGCGAAATGTATCAATGTTCTTTTTTGAAACAATGGCCGGCTGAATGCCTGTCTTGATGGCGTAGTTCTCCGTTGGAAGCCCGAATGCGTCCCAGCCTATAGGATAGAGCACATTGTATCCCTGCGCACGGCGCTTTCGGGAAATAACATCCATGGCGGTGTTGCTGCGGATATGGCCAACGTGCATACCGTCGCCTGATGGATACGGAAACTCGATCAGCGCATAAAATTTCTTTTTCTTCGAATCTTCTTTGACGGAGTAGGTTTTTTTTGATTCCCAATATTTCTGCCACTTCTTTTCAATGGCTTTGTGATCGTAGGCGGCAGACGCTTTGGCCTTGGGGGCTGATTTCTTCATAGGTCAAATCATAGCTCAAAATGGGGAGATTTACAAAAAGGTATAAAAGTGCCGCGCTCTTGCGAAGCGCGGCTGCTTTGAAATTCTGACCAATTATGTTCCAGACGGCTGTCTTCCTGGACGCCCAAAGGAACGTTCGACGGCCTGAAGAAAATCACGCGACCCTTTGGGGACTTGTGCTGACAATCCACTTTCGGCCGAATGATGCTGTTGGGAGGAGCTAAAGAGGCCGAAGACATGGAACGGCTCTGACGAGAACCCGAGACGGCTCGCATTCATGCGGTGACGACTGATAGTGCTTCGTTGCATAGGGTCAATTAGTATTGATCTTGAAAATTACGTACAGCGTAGCCACAAAAAAGACGAGGAGGAAGAACCCGCTGTATACGAGTCCACTCATCAACTTGGTTCGTTTTTCCACAGCGTAATCCGAGCTGAATCGCGCTGGCCGTGTGACAACCGTACCTGATTGGATATTTGATTTCATAATCACCTCTCTGATTTGGTTGGCTGAGTTAAGGTTGGTTGAACGTATGCCTCTATTCTGCAACGTGCATTCCGTCGGCTTTTATACCATATTTAGGTGTTGCTGGGAAGCTAGATCTTGAACTCCATAACGTCCCCATCCTTGACCACATATTCCTTCCCCTCTGTCCTCAAAAG
>CAZRRZ010000010.1:0-2231 GCA_964602725.1 uncultured Candidatus Saccharibacteria bacterium
GCGGAATTCTGAGACGGCAGCAAATGAGCCAAGTTCTTTGAAGTGACCTTTCTGTGGCTTTGCAATGCGGCCAGGGTTGCGTGAACCCTCACCAACCTGGAGAGCTTCGTAGCCATCGATGTCCTTTGTGCGAACTTGTGTGACCACATTTGATCGCACAGAAACTGCAGTTACTGGCAATGCAGCACCCTTGGCATCAAAGATTTGCGTCATATTCAGCTTTCTTCCAAGAATAAATTTCATGTCAGTATTAGATGAAAATGAGAGAAGAACATGGAAAGAGTTTTATCTCTTTCCATCGCTCCTTTCCCTTTTCAACTTACATCATCTTTACATCTATGTTCACCCCAGAAGGCAAACTCAGATTGGTCAGTGCTTCGATGACCTTCGGATTGGGATTGATAATATCAATAAGTCTCTTGTGGACGCGCATCTCGAACTGTTCACGGCTGTTCTTGTCGATGAATGATGAGCGGTTGACCGTGTACTTCTTGATCTCTGTCGGCAATGGCACTGGACCATGGATCTCCGCGTCATAGCGAGCTGCGGTATCCATGATCTGCTTGAGTGAGGCATCGAGAATCTTGTGCTCATATGCACGGACACGAATCCTGAGATGTGGAGCTTCACCAGCTACCTTGGCTTTGCGAGCACGAGGTGCTTTTGCGGGAGCCTTTTTGGTTGTTTTATGTTCGGTAGCCATGTAAGCGGTAATTATGCGTAGTATTTATACGACAACTTTCGTGATAACTCCTGCGCCGACGGTCTTGCCACCTTCACGGACGGCGAAACGCATCTGTGCTTCAAGGGCGACTGGAGCAACAAGTTTGACCTTGAAGGTGATCGTGTCACCTGGCATAACCATCTCCACCTTTTCAGGAAGAGTTACTTCACCAGTAACATCTGTCGTACGGATATAGAATTGAGGCTTGTATCCAGTAAAGAATGGAGTGTGGCGACCACCTTCTTCCTTCTTGAGAACGTATACTTCTGATTCAAACTCTGTGTGAGGCTTGACTGAACCAGTCTTTGCGAGAACCTGGCCGCGAGAAACGTCATCCTTTGCGGTACCGCGGAGGAGGAGTCCGGCGTTGTCGCCAGCAATACCCTCTTTGAGCTGCTTGTTGAACATTTCGATACCAGTGATGGTGGTCTTTGTGGTGTCGCGGAAACCAATGATCTCGACTTCGTCACCAACCTTGACCTGACCACGTTCGATACGACCAGTAACCACTGTGCCACGTCCTTCGATAGAGAAGATATCTTCGATAGGCATGAGGAATGGCTTGTCGATATCACGAACTGGCATAGGAATGTAGCTGTCCAATGCGGTCATGAGCTCATCAATCTTGACTGTCCATGTTGCATCACCTTCGAGAGCCTTGAGGGCTGAACCACGGATAACTGGTGCCGTCTTGCCGTCATAGCCGTTCTTGGTAAGGAGTTCACGCACCTCTTCCTCAACGAGGTCAAGGAGATCCTTTTCAGGAACCATGTCGCACTTGTTAAGGAAAACGAGCACCTTTGGCACACCAACCTGCTTTGCAAGGAGGATGTGTTCACGAGTCTGTGGCATAACACCATCAAGGGCCGATACAACGAGAATAGCACCGTCCATTTGAGCGGCACCGGTGATCATGTTCTTGATATAGTCAGCGTGGCCAGGTGCATCGATGTGAGCATAGTGGCGCTCTGGTGACTCATACTCAACGTGAGCAAGAGAAATGGTAACGATCTTTGAAGCGTCACGGACCGTACCACCCTTTGCGATATCGGAATAAGCTTTGTCCTTTGCGAGACCCTTCTTTGCCTGAACCGCGAGAATAGATGCGGTAAGAGTCGTCTTGCCGTGGTCAACGTGTCCGATGGTACCGACGTTAACGTGCGGCTTTGTGCGATTGAATTCTGCCATAATATTAGTTTAGTGCTTTGACTCGCAGTGTCTGGGCGTGAAGCCTGCTTTCGCAGACGGGCCAGGCAACGAGAGTCAAAGATAAATTGTTATAAGTTATTAATTACGAACCCAGCCAGCTTAGCATGGGGATAAGTGAGTGTCAAATTCTATGGATAATGAGGCAAAATTACTACGCATGTAGTACCCTCCAAAGATGACCCTTGTGGACACGTTTGCGAAGTTATCTTAAATGATTGGTCACTGGAATCACAGTTGGTCGTCGATCCTGCCGTACAAATACGGAATCGGTAACTGCCATCGGGAATCCGGGCATTGT
>CAZRRZ010000010.1:2331-10097 GCA_964602725.1 uncultured Candidatus Saccharibacteria bacterium
GTTTCGCAGATTTGGATGATGTATTGGCCATCGGGAACTGTTGGATAGACAGGTGGATAGATCATAGTCATGACTTCTGGAATATAGTCACCCACTTTCCATGAGAATAAGTTTTGGTTGATGCTTATATTTTTTGCAATTACTAATTTAATTGGTAATGATGGTGTACATACATAACCCAATGTACATTTAGATTCAACGATGCTTATATCCGCATACGTTGCTCTGAAATATGCAGGCGCATTCCAGCGAATATTCTGCGTCGTCCCTCGGGTCCAGACTTCCCCACCATTTGGAGAGATAAGATTGAGCGGGCTGGCGTTGGAATTGAGGACTTTAACTGTGGCAGTTGACTGAGTGCTCAAACCGAGATTATTACGGACAATAAAGGTGACCTTGTATGTACGCGCATCAGCATATGAGTGGGTAAATGTGGATCCCTGCTGAATTGTTGGTGACAAAGTGACCCCGGTATTAGGTGTACATGAATACCCAGCCGGACAAGCAACTGCAGCAACAGCAACCTCATCTCCCCAATATATAGAGTAACTCAACGTACCATTCTGCGGATCGGTGGCACGAATGTTCCAGGTGCCAGTCTCATTTACTGCAAGAACAGTCGGTGCATCTACACCATTGATGACTGGCGAACGAGGATCGGTAGTACGATTTCCCCCACGGTCATGAACCTTTCCACGACTCAAGCGGCCAAAATAGCCCGTGTTAGGCAAACCTTCGCGCTCTTGGAATTTTCGAACTGCCTCGCGTGTTTGCGTACCAAAATAGCCATATCCAGCCGCACCAGAACTTACTGCAGGAATATCATACCCAGTTGAGATCAGCCACTTCTGTAAAGCGGTAACATCCGAACCATTAGCGCCAACTGATAAATCTTGTGTGAATGTATACTCTTCCGCACCCACAACTGAAACGATAGCTAAAAACGCAATACTTGAAGCAATGATATATTTTTTCATAATTATTTAAATATAAGGAATATAAACAAATCTGTCTTACAATAGTACTACACAATGTCCCCATGTTGTACCTATACATAAGACGGAGGGCAGCTCGATTTCTTACGTAACTTTGGTATACTTTCGGCACATCATGAAGATTCTCATTGTTGAAGACGATCACGATCTAGCTCACATACTCAAGAATAGCTTGGTGGCAAAAAACTACGCTGTCGACGTTGCCTCTGACGGCGGCGAAGGTTCATTCTTGGGAAAGAGTTATGACTATGACGCCATCATGCTTGACTACTCGTTGCCGAAAAAAGATGGGCTGACGGTCTGTAAAGAGATACGAGATGCTGGACGATCGACACCTATCATATTCCTCTCCGTCATAGATTCCCTCGAAACCAAGATATCCGCGCTCAACCATGGCGCGGATGATTATATGGTAAAGCCCTTTTCTTTCGAAGAATTACATGCCCGCCTCAATGCGCTCCGTCGACGACCAAGTATCAGGAAACAACAGACGCTCACCGTCGCCGACATATCCATGGATCTGGATACCCATGCTGTAAAGAGGTCTGGCGTGGACATTCATCTTACTCGCAAAGAATTTGGCGTGCTCGAATATCTTATTCGTCACAAAGGAACCCTTGTCTCGCGTGTTCTCATTATGGAACATGTATGGACGGCTGATAGTGATCTTCTATCCAATACTATTGAGGCCCATATACGCAACATCCGGAAAAAGCTCAACGTCGGTGGCAAACCAAACCTCATCAGCAATATCGCCGGGCGAGGATATATGATAGTCGAGTGATTACAAGCATGATTTGACCACATAAATGAATCTTCAGCGAATTTTCATCATTTCTTCATTATTTCTTTATCACCCGCTGATACGGTATATTCAGTTATGTGTCGACATAACATTTACCAATAAGTGCATGATGACGTACATGGAACGCGCATCTTCCCTTTCGCACACACGATAACATGACACCCCTCACATCCCCGCAGGTGTATGTCGAGGGATTGTCTGCCGCAGGAATACTCTCCATTCCTGCGGGAGACATAGTCATGTATGCGCCAGCGGTTCTACTGATACTATCCATTATCTGGTTATCTGGCAGACATATAAAAACATCGCGGACACTTTTGCGTGCTTCTGAAAAGACACTTGAGTCTGAACGCGACTCACTCGAACGGAGGATCGCCGAACGTACGACTGCACTTGTGCGCGCCGAGGAACAACGCATGATGGAGCTGGAGCGAAATGCGGAATTTGGAAAGTTATCCCAAGGACTGTTCCATGATCTCATCGGTCCGCTTTCATCTGTCTCACTCTATGCCCAAGAGCTTGGGGAACAGTCTCAGTACCCGCAAAAAACGAGGGATGCATTGCGAGTTGTCATCGAATCTTCACGTCGCATGAACTCATTTATGGAAAGCGTGAGAAGGTCGCTTGGCTCGGCCGAAACGACATCAGACCATACGTGGGCTGATATCCAAAAGGAAACGAGTATCGTAAAAGATGTGCTTGGGTACAAAGCACGCATGGCGGGCGTCGAAATTATCAGTGAGATACCAGAAAAGTGCGTCGTTCCTATCCATCCCGTCAGGCTGCACCAACTACTACTCAATCTCGTTTCAAACGCCATTGACGCGTGTGTAGAGGCGGGCGAAAAAAAACATTCAGTCACCATATCTACACGACACCTCAAAGACGTAGTCGAATTGTCAGTATGCGATACAGGTTGTGGCATTTCAGCCGAAAATATGGCGCGTATGTTTAAACAACAGTTCACCACAAAGACTGAAGGGTCAGGGATTGGATTAATTACTATTCGAACTATCGTTGAACAAGAACTCAAAGGGACTATTGATGTCCAAAGTAAGGAAAGGGTTGGGACAACATTTACTATTGGTATTCCTACTAAATTGACACGAAAAAATGATGCTAAAGGATTTCGACAATTGGAACACGGCGAAGAAAATAATTCATCAGGATAAGCCGCATCATCTATATCATCAACAAGATATTTGGTGGTGCTCACTTGGTATAAATGTAGGATTTGAAGAAGACGGAAAAGGGATGGACTCCGAGCGACCAGTTCTAATCATTAAAGGTTTTAATAAACAACTATGCTGGATTGTCCCCCTCTCTACATCCCCGAAACAGAATCTTTACTATGTACCTATCGGAACCATAGATGGAAAAAGATCGTCCGCGATAATCTCACAGATGCGCCCCATTGATACAAAGAGGCTCATAAATTACATTGGATTTCTTGATAATGAAACCTTCCAGAAAACAAAAGAAGCCATCAGAAAGATTCTCTGATAGCTTCTTTTTATTTCTCCCCAAGTCGTATAAACAAGGGGCGGGCCGAAAGGCATTTGTAACGCAATTATAACGTAGAAAAAATCAAAAAGTCAAGTCTGCAAATCACTCACGCATTGCCGAAACGTGTTCTGTCTTAACCTCATCGTTTCCTTGTCCCAAGGTCTTTTCGATGTTTTTTAGACGCATGTCAATTGAATCTAGTTTTGTTTCAGTTCTTACGAAACTTTTCACCACAATACCTCTAATTGTTTTTAAATGCCCATTAAGTACTTTATTTGCAACCATATGTTATTTTAAAATTAGATTTTAATAATAATACTAATTATAGATAGCAATGTCTAACCGCGCAATATTGAAAAACAACAAAACTATGCTGTTGTAGATTTCCTAATATTTCTAAGAGGAGACGTATGGATACTACAAACAAATCAAACTCGCCAACTCATCACCATCACGGAGTTTCATCACACGCACTCCCTGCGTTGCACGCGACAAGGTAGGAATTTCTTTGAGATCAACACGGATGACCTGCGATTTCTTTGACATCGCTACTGCCTCCTCTTCATCATCAGTCACCACTTTTGCAGCCATCAGAGGTCCAGTCTTTGCAGTCACATTCATAGTGAGGATTCCTGAACCACCACGATTTTGAACCTTGTATTCATCAAGCTTAGTCTTTTTTCCATACCCATTGGCACCCATCACGAACAATGCGGGATTTTTTGCATCCTTTGACACCACATCCGCCGAAATAACATTGTCTTTTTTGTCGAGCTTGATGACACGTACGCCAGCGGCATTGCGGCCCATCTCACGAACATCGTCTTCTTTGAAACGGATGGACTGGCCTTCCTTTGTAGCAATCGTGACCGTATCATTTTTTGAAACAAACGAAGCGGAAATAAGCTCATCACCTACATCAAGTGTGATAGCAATCAAACCGGATCGACGAACGTCTTTGAAGTGGGTGCCGGAAGATTTTTTTCCTGTACCATTCTTTGTAACCATCATCAAGGATAATCCTTCCGCTTCTTTCTTATTCTTCGGCATCGGGAGAATAGAGGTAACGTGCTCCCCTTCTGCGAGCGATAGGAAATTCATGATTGACTTGCCCTTGGTAGCGCGCTTGCCTTCAGGAATATCGTACATCTTGATCTGGTATGCCTTGCCCTTATCAGAAAAGAATAGGAGATCATTATGCGTCGAAGCAAAGACAAGATGGGAAATAAAATCCTCTTCCTTGGTATCAAGGTCAACAACACCTACGCCACCACGCTTCTGCTTGCGATATTCATCTGGGTTGGTGCGCTTTATGTAGCCACCCTTGGTGAGAACGAGCACGGACTCTTCATCAGCGATCAAGTCTTCAGGATTGAATTCTTTGACGCCATGCTTAATAATCTTGGTGCGACGATCGTCACCATACTTTTCTTTGATCTCACCCAATTCGGTCTTGATGATGCCGCGGACCTTCTTCTCACTGCTCAAAATACTCTTGAGTTCCTCGATAAGGGCCTGAACTTCCTTGAGCTCATCCAAGACTTTCTTGCGTTCAAGACCGGCCAATTTCTGCAAGCGCATCTCGAGAATAGCCGTTGCCTGACGATCGCTGAACTTGAATTTCTTCATCAGTCCTGCATGAGCGGCACTGACATCGGCCGAAGCGCGGATGAGCGTAATAATCTCATCAATATGATCCAGAGCCTTCTTGAGACCAAGCAAAATATGCTCGCGATCCTCTGCTTTTGCCAGATCAAATGCCGTGCGGCGGCGAATAACTTCGATGCGGTGCGTGACGAATTCTTCCAAAAAAGTCTTTATCGAGAGTGTCTGTGGAACGCCATGTACTAGTGCCACCATGTTCATATGAAAAGCTTCTTCAAGCTGGGTGTGCTTGTACAGGAGGTTCAAAATCTTTTCCGGATAGGCACCATTTTTGAGATCAAGCACAATGCGCATCTCTTTGTCTGATTCGTCACGGAGACCTTTGACACCTTCGATGACTTTCTCGCGGACCAGATCAGCCATACGAATAATAAGTTCCGATTTGTTGACTCGATATGGAATAGAAGAAATAACGATCTGGAACTGGCCTTTTTTGTCTTCGACGATCTCGGCTTCGCCACGCACTGTCACACCGCCGCGTCCAGTGGCATAGGCATGATGAATATCTTTTTCTCCGTAGATAACAGCTCCTGTCGGAAAATCAGGGCCCTTGATGAAGGCAAACAAATCTTCGGTTGTGGCATCTTCGTTATCGACGAGATGCACAGTGGCATCAATAACTTCCTTGAGGTTATGTGGAGCAATATTTGTAGCCATACCGACAGCAATGCCGAGTGTACCGTTTAGCAGAAGATTTGGGACGGCTGTTGGAAGCACGGTGGGCTCCTTGCGGGTACCATCATAGTTGGGACGGAAATCAACCGTATTCTTGTCCATGTCACGAAGAAGCTCTGCTGAAACACGCGCCATCTTGGCTTCGGTATAACGCATCGCTGCGGCCGAGTCACCGTCAACAGTACCAAAGTTTCCCTGGCCCTGAATCAAAGGGTAGCGCATGGTAAAATCCTGTGCCATCTTGACCATAGAGTCATAGACAGCTACGTCACCATGTGGGTGGTAGTTACCCAAGACGTCACCAACCACAACGGCTGACTTGCGGAAT
This sequence comes from uncultured Candidatus Saccharibacteria bacterium, assembly GCA_964602725.1. Taxonomy (GTDB): domain Bacteria; phylum Patescibacteriota; class Minisyncoccia; order Phycocordibacterales; family PALSA-1337; genus C7867-002. Next base: position 8,306 of record CAZRRZ010000010.1, read on the forward strand.
TTGGCCTGAAACGTCAGACCCTTTTCGTGCATAGCAAAGAGGATACGGCGGTGTACAGGTTTCAACCCATCTCGCACATCTGGGAGTGCACGGTCAGTGATGACGGACATGGCGTAGTCGAGAAATGACTCGCGCATCTCGGTGGTGATATTACGGGCAACAACACCAGCACCCGGTGCTCGTGGTGCTGGTTCAGCTTCAATTTTTTCGTTCTTTTTTGCCATACATCAAAAAGGAATACCATTCCTGAGTCATTCAATTATAACAAAAATAAGACTTTGCCGCACCTTGACTTAATGTTATTTTGTGATTAAATCGGTAGGAATCCCGAACCAATAACAACTTAGCCCCAGGAGAGTAACATGTACCAACTAGATGGAAACTTCCTTCTTTATCTCATCAACCACGCATTTCCAGTTTTTGCCGCCGCCCAACTTGAAAGCAAGGATCCGACTCGCCGCGGCGGATTCCTAGCCGTAACTGACAATCTCGGAACACCTGTATTTGGTCTTCTCGTAGGTCAGGTCCCTGATCCTGACAAGCGGAAAAAATACTCGACGCTGGCACTGGAAAAATGCGTACGTCTTGCAGATAACCCGCTCCACGTGAGTAGTTGGCAAAGCAGAATGCCTACCGAATTCAAAGTCGGCGGTGGAATTCGTCTCAACGACGAGCGGCTGATGGCGTTTTCAGGTCTGCTTAGTGAACATTTGGATGAAGCAATTTGTCTTGCCCTCGGATGCATGTCCGGTGAAATGACATCCGAACAAGTTCGTAAGGTCATCATCGCCAGCGACAACAAGCCGGCCCACAAGATTCTTCCTGCCGAGTTTGGACCCTAAGAGTTTTCCAGGAACGAAACAAGCAACCGTGAGCATTCTGACTGCCACGGTATTTTTATTTGAATCAATAAAACTCAGATCCCTTTACTTCTTGACCGGCCCTGGCCTAGCTTCAACCTCCTTGTAGCTGATCTTCTTTGCACCAAAAATAACCTCTTTTATATCAACAAAAAAGTTTCCAACGCCTGCAATCATGGAACTTCCTGGACTACCAGCCTTTGCAACAGCTGTAGCTACGGCTGTTTTTGCGGGAGTATTTGTTACCGAAAAAGAAGCGGCCCAAAAAACGAAAATAATTGCAGTAACACCCAAGGAACTCCAAAAGGCAAATCGCTTACGGACATGCTCGGGCTTTGCTCGGAGATTGTCGAGATGAGTTTGTAGGGCCATAGTGATGCACTAATTCTAGCACTCTTACTCACTCACGCAAGAGAGGCTTATTCCCTCTCCAACACCATCACATCCGCCTCCTTTCCTTCGAGATCCTTCTTTTTGAGTGTCAGTTTTGGCTCTGGCTTTGGATTTTCACCTGCTTCTTTGAGAAATTTCTTAAGCGCATCTTTGTCACCGATATCACCATAGTTGATCGGGATGATTATTTTCGGACCGATAGAAACCGCCAGCTTGTAGGCCTTGGTAGGATCTAGGACACCGTCACCACTGATCGGCACGAACAAAATATCAACTGCATCAATGGACTCATCGGCCTCTTTTGGCAACTCTGTCGTATTTAGAGCGCCCAAGAAACAAATATTCATACCCTCAAGTGACACTGTATATATAGTATTGATTCTCTTTTCTCCATCATATCCAGACTCTGAAGCAAATCCTTTGATGAAAACTCCACGAACTTCATATTCTCCCGGACTTGAGATGACAAAAGGTTTTTTATCGCCAAAAGTAACTTGCTCAACGCCGTTCATATCAGCATGATTGACGCTGGTCAGCAC
>CAZRRZ010000010.1:10197-15963 GCA_964602725.1 uncultured Candidatus Saccharibacteria bacterium
AATCCTACCCCTCTCTCGACAAAAAAGCAATTGTGGGATATTATCCTGTGGTAAAGGTTTGAAGCCTTTTTTAGTTGAAAGTTCGTTTACCAATCTGCGCGTTATCCCGAAATTAACTATTATTATTTTAAAAAACGGGGCGGCAGAACACACATGTTCAAAAAATTAAAAGAAACGTTAGTGGGCAAGGAAAAGGAGGTAGAAACGGTCGTCGCTACTGAGGCCACAGAGCCAAAGAAATCCCGTGCGACTAGTGAGGCAAAAATCGACGTCCAGGACGCAAAGAAAAAAGAAGATATGGAGCTCACTGATGAGCAAAAAGCTAGCGTCATGGGCAGTTTTATTGCATCCATGAAGAACCCGCCTATCATCGGTGACCTCGTAGAAGGTCCCGTTATTGCCATTGAAAAGTCAGCGGTATATATTGACCTCGCGCCGTTTGGAACCGGTATCATCTATGGACGTGAGTTCATCATCGCCCGTGATGTCATCAAGAAGATCAATGTCGGTGACGTCATCGCTGCCAAGATCGTAGATACGGCACACAAAGACGGCTACTACGAATTGTCACTCAAGGAAGCTCGCCAGGCTCTCATCTGGAGTGAAGCAGAAGTTGCTATCAAAGAGAAGAAGTCACTGGACTTGTTGGTCAAGGAAGCCAACAAGGGCGGTCTCATGATCGAATGGCAAGGTATTATCGGATTCCTCCCTGCTTCGCAGTTGAAGAGTGAACACTATCCGAAGGTTGCTGATGGTGACAAGGATAAGATCCTCGAAGAACTAAAGAAGCTCGTCGGCACCCGCCTCCAGGTTGCCATCATCACTGCAGATCCAAAGGAAGGCAAACTTATTTTCTCTGAAAAGGGTCAGGAGACAAAGGAAAAGGAGAAAGTAGTCAGCAAGTATGAGATTGGCGATGAAGTTGACGGTCTCGTCACTGGCGTCGTTGATTTTGGCGTCTTCGTCAAGCTTGAGGAAGGTCTCGAAGGTCTCGTCCATATTTCAGAAATCGACTGGGGACTCGTCGATGATCCGCGCAACTTCGTGAAGGTTGGCCAAAAGATCAAGGCCAAGATCATCGAGATCAAGGATGGCAAGATTTCCCTGTCGTTGAAGCAGATGAAGCAGAATCCATGGAGCGAAGCTAGCAAGAAGTACAAGAAGGATATGTCAGTCACCGGCGTTATCATCAAGTTCAACAAGCACGGTGCTCTCGCTTCTATTGAAGAAGGTGTGGCGGGACTTGTCCATGTCTCAGAGTTCGGTTCGGAAGAAAAGCTCCGTAAAACTCTCGAACTCGGCAAAACCTATCCATTCAAGATCTCTCTATTTGATCCAAAGGAACAGAAGATGGCATTGAGCTATAGTGGGGAGAAGAAATAGGAATTCTTACCTTCGGCTAACAAAAATTGCACCGATGTATGGTGCAATTTTTGTTAGGTATCTACTAATTTGCTATTGTCAAACTTATATCAGTCATACTGAAGTTGGTAGCGCTTCCTGAGCCTATTGATATTTCAAGATATCCATTTGTCGCGGATGGGACAAAGGTGAATGAATGAGTTCCCGAAACAGCTTGATAATCAGTTGTACCTACTGCACCAGTTCCTGCCACATTGGTCATTAGTCCACTACCGTTGCCACTTGTTCTTCCAACATTTGTACTCACAAATCGGATATTGGGCGCTGTACCGGAGATTGGGGTATAGGTATAGGTGACTCGGTAGGTATTTGCAGTATTGAGCGTTATCGAGTTCGATATAGCTCCACCCGCGCCAGTAGCATCTTCTATCGCTTCATCAATATCATTTCCCGAAGTACCGAGAGTATCAAAGGAGTATCGACTAGCCTGACCAAAAGAGACTATTTTGTTCGCACCATTATCATTACCATAGATTACCGTGTCGGTTCCTCCGTAGACTACACAACTAAGACTGCCAACGGTATATGGACCAGCATCACGACTATATACATAGAAGTTCCTTACTTTAAAACCTGTAGTCCTTCTATCGTACGCATTTGTCCACACAGGACCTGATTCACCAGAATATGTTCCCCCATTACACGTAACCACATATCCATTCCCAGTTAAAGGAGTCTGAAATGTTACTGTTACAAAGGAAGGATCAACGACATTTCTTGTTACACTGCTGATATTGTATGAATCACCAATCCTATCTGCAGAGTTATCATAATTCCAATAGAAATAGGCTACTGGTGAGACCCCTGCACTAGACCCTCCTCCCCCACCCGCCGGTCGCCACGCGACTGTTCCCAAAGTATCAACGGCTGTCAACACGTAACCAACAGTGGTTGGTGTACCGCTTGCAACAATCAGATTACCATCAACTTCCAATCCTTTTTTGACCCACAAACTACCCCATTTAGTCTGTAAGTTATCGCCTACATTGATCGGTGCGTCTACATTACCATTTGGTGGAGACGATGGAGCTGGTGTCCAGACTCCCTGCGCAGCGACAGCTAGTGCAAAAGCTCCGAGAGCAAATCCTGTGGTAGTGAGAACGCGGGTGATACGTGATGATTTCATGATGTTACTAATGTGTTAGTTGGCTTGATTTAATAAAATAACCTTGTTGATAATATAGTTCTGTATCAATTTCCTTGGAGTAATCTCATTCTACTTTCAATCTCATTTACCGTGAACTGTGCCTGGGAATAACGACTGTCCAAGAGTTTCTGGCGATCCCTGATCTCTGCCGATGTCATAGATTCGGACATATTCGATTGCATCAAGAGTTCGCGGCGGGTAGCTTGATCGTCGACGACTTGACTCACCGGAGGTGGCATTGGCTTTTCGACACCAAAGAAAAACCACGAAAGAATAGCGATTGCCACTAATACAAACACCAAAACAATCATCCTCCATGCATCATGATGATTGTGCTCTTCGATGTAGTCGTAAAATCCACCTTGTGTTGATTTTGAAGCCATAACTGTTGTTAGTATAGCAGTAAAGGCCATCCGGAGCCGTAGTCATATGTGGACAATCAGCGCCATTAATTACCTAGCATTCCACACACTCATTGCCTTTTCCCTGCTCTCGCGAATCAGCATCTCGACGGCTTCAACTACTTTTTTTGCCACTTTTTTGAGCTCTTTCATCTCTTCATCCTTGTACGGACCCAATATAAACTTGTTTATTTTTTCATCACCATGCGGAGTCTTGGCATTCCCCTTGGCATTTTCCGGAGCGACCCCGATACGAATACGGACAAAGCCTTCTGTCTTTACTGCTTTGATGATTGACTCCAAGCCATTGTGTCCGCCAGAACTGCGATTGTATGAAATGCGAATGCGACCAAGTGGCAAATTGAAGTCATCATAGATCACAATCAATTTTTCCGCAGCTTTTGTACTCTTCACCAGTCCCGCAAGCGCCTTGCCCGAATTGTTCATAAATGTTTCAGGCGCCACCAGCATAACTTTTTCCCTACCGATCTTCGCCTCGGCTACCTGCGCATTTATTTTTTTATTGTATGAAAACTCTTCCTTGGAAAACTCGGAACGAATCGCCTCTAGAATAAATCGTCCAGTATTGTGACGCGTATTCACATATTCTTCTCCCGGATTTCCAAGTCCTGCAATAATGTATGACATAAAGACAGTATGCCACATCAAAAACTCTTGTGTCAAATGCTCTTTGATAGTACAATGGCACTATCATGGATTCAGAAGAACCTATCTCTTCAGCAACGTCAGTGTCCGGAAAAGGTTTTTGGCAAAATGTTCGCGAATGGGTACAGGTGATCGTGATTGCGCTCATCGTCGCCCTCCCTATCCGCTTTTTCATCGCCGAACCATTCATAGTACAAGGTGCTTCGATGGATCCAACTTTCTCAACCGGACAATTTCTCATTGTTGACCGCGTCACCTACCGCTTTGAAGAGCCTCATCGCGGTGATGTCATCGTCTTTGAATATCCGAACAACCCGAGCGTGTACTATATCAAGCGCATTATCGGTCTTCCAGGGGAAACCGTCGAAGTTAGGGGGGGCGAGGTGTTCGTCATGAATACCCTCCATCCCGACGGCCTAAAACTCGATGAGCCATATGTCGATGCGTCCCACAATTCCAGCGATACTATCCGTGAGAAACTTGGGGACACCGAGTATTTTGTCATGGGAGACAACCGGGCACAGAGTTCCGATTCGAGAGTCTGGGGACCCCTCAAAAGAGATCTGATCGTTGGACGTCCGATCATACGACTGACTCCTTTGAGTGCGATCAGTGTATTTCCTGGAGAATATACGAAATAGTATCAACAACCACTTAACCTACCACCATGCCTTCAAAAAAGAAGAGTTCATCCGCAGATTCGAAATTCATCCCATACGAGCATTTGGACAAGATCGGTGAGATATCCATCTACTACGGTTTTCTTCCCATGAAAAGCCCGTCAGTCACCAAGTCTGATCTCGATGCGGCAAAGGACGTACTCGAAGGAGATTATGTCGACGATGAGACCGAACGCCATGGCAAACTACCCCTTCACGCTGAAGAAAAGATTGCGGTAATGCGCATGTACCAAGACAACGACCTCCAATCGCTACCCCAACCTGTTATGATCTACTTCAAGGATCCATGTCGTGGCTCTATCAAGAAGAGTGGCTATCACCGCTATGCCGACCTTGAAATTCTCGGGGCGTCAGGTGCTATTGCCGAAGCAACTCTCATTCAGACCGCGCGCGTCATGCTCGCAGAACAGGGGTACTCCTCCACAGCTGTCGAGATCAACTCCATCGGCGACCGTGATTCTATCGCACGATTTACGCGCGAACTGACAGGATATTATCGCAAGAATATAAACAGCATGACACCTGAATGCCGCCAGCTCATGAAGCAGGATGTTTTCGAACTCCTTGCCTCACACAGTGCCGGTGCTCGTGAGATAAATGAAAAAGCGCCGCGCTCCATGGATTTTCTATCCGAGATTAGCAAGCGCCACCTAGAGGAAACGCTCGAGTATCTTGAAACACTGCAGATTCCGTACATGATCAATAATTCCCTGATCGGCAATCGCAAATATTGCAGTGAGACCATATTTACCATCACCAACACAGATAGTACTGATAAAAAGACAAAACAACAGCGCATACTGGCTGTAGGTGTACGGTACAACGGACTTGCAAAGCGCCTCGGCATGAAGCGCGATATCCCTGGAGTTGGCATATCACTTCTCACGCCGGACACTGATCCCAAGCTCCGCAAAGCCGTAACAAAGATGCGCCGACCTATGGCGTCATTCATGCAACTTGGTCTCGAATCAAAGCTCATTTCCCTTGAAGTCATCGAGCGATTGCGCCAGCAGAAAATCCCCCTGTACCTCTCTCTTGCCAAAGACCGCCTCGGCGCCCAAGTTTCATCCGTCGAAAAATACCATACCCCCTATGTCATAGTGATGGGCAAAAAAGAGGCTGTCGAACGTACTGCCATTGTTCGCAAAACCGAAACGCACGCCCAAGAGATTGTTACTTTGGACAACTTGGCCAAGCATATGAAGAAGATAGCTGGCTAGTCATTATTTTATTGGCATAATTTCATACCCATGCTTCATCAAACAATCAAAGACGGTGTCAAAGAGGCACTTCGTGCAAAGGACACCATCCGGCTCGATGTACTCCGTGGCCTCAACGCACTCTGTTTGAATGAGATCATTGCCACAGGATCTACGGTCGAATTTCTTCCCGATGAAAAAGTCCTTGCACTTGTGAAGCGCAGCGCCAAACAACGCAAAGATTCTATCGA
>CAZRRZ010000010.1:16063-20080 GCA_964602725.1 uncultured Candidatus Saccharibacteria bacterium
GGGGGTTGACAAATATCTATTTGGGATGGTATAATAGTACAAACGTTACGAAAGAACATATGAAAACACTAGCCATGTCTGCCGCCCAACTGGGTGCAGCACTTCGTGCGGCATGCCTCACGGTACCAAATGAAGTGCTTGTCGGGCAATGGTCGTTCGAGCGGTTCTCGGTGACCATACGGGGCGTCACGCCCCTAACGAAAGCAGGACCCGGACCCTGTATCCGCCGCAAAGTACAGCGGCAACTCGAAGGACGCTACTGGGGCGTCCAAGCCAGCCAACCAACGGGGGACCTTGACCTATGAGGTCACCCCGCCACATTCAGGCGTTCCATCTCCTCGAGATGCGAACGCCTTGATTTTTGCATGGATAGTGAGCAGACCTATTACGCCTTCGCAAACGGTTCAAATTCAACGATAAATGTGGACCCTTTCCCTTCCCCATCTGATTCGGCGCGAATGACTGCGTGATGCGCTGTGACAATCTCTTTTGCCACGAATAATCCGAGACCGGTTCCCTTTATGTTGGTCTTGTTCGCATTTCCTGCACGGGTGAACTTATTGAAGAGGAGCGGCAATGTTTCCGGCGCGATGCCAATGCCTGTATCTTTGAGCATGAATACGAACTTGTGCTTTGAGCGATTGAACGAGAGTGAGACACCAACCGATCCCTTCGGCGTATATTTGAGGGAATTATCAATGAGGTTGGCAATAACCTGCTTCAGCTTGTCACGATCGCCAGTAATGCGGTAATCCGTTCCAACATTCTCAGCTCCAAAGAGAAACTGAACGTTGGTCGCCTTGTCTATGTTCGGCTTGAGTTCGGCAATGACGTCCTCGATAAGTGTTTTGAGGTCAAGTGTTTCGAATGCGTATTTCATCGTGCCCAACTCAATGCGCGTGACGTTCAAATAGTCATCAACAATATTCGTAAGTGTGTTTGATGACTCAAAAATGCGTCCAACCGCCTCCTTGGTCTCACTGGTAATCTTGCCCATATCGCCCTCCAATACCAATGACGCGTAGCCCTTCATGGCAGTGAGCGGTGCGCGGAGCTGGTGGGTAGCAAATGATACGAACTCTGATTTCTGCCTGTCGAGCTCCGTGAGTCTGTCATTGGCCTTCTGAAGATCAGTAGCGAGAAGCTGGATTTTCTCTCGTTGGGAGACTTCTTTGATAACTGAACGAATAAGGATAATTCCAACAATAATAGTTAATAGTAGAAAACTACCTTCAATTATCATATCTTGTGTACTATTGGCAATGATGGTACGGATAAGAATGAATATCCAAAGAATGAACGTGACTAACTCAGTAGCAATAACCTTTATATTGAAAAGGTGATGTTTTGTAATTGAATAAGCAATGAAGGTGAGGAAGACTAGAAAACCTATACAGTCAATGCCGCTTAAACTAAATATAGAAAAGGCCGGCAAAATAAAACTTGCAAAGGCTGTGATGAAGAGTGTGGTGAGAGCACCGTAAAACACTGACAAAAACTGAAGTTTTTCATCTGAATTAACTGACTTTTTATAAGCAAGGAATAATTTGACCAGAATTAATACTGCTCCTAACAAATAAAAAATCGTATACGGAATCAATCCCCAACCAGGAACGCCTTCGAATCCACCAAAATATATTCGTGTGAACGGATCAGCAATAAAACCAGGAATGTATGAACAAATACAAAATATACTAACAATAAAAACAATAATTAAAGTCTTTACCTTATTAAATTTTTTGTCTGTTATAACTAACGTCCAGATCAATCCGACAGCAACTAGTAATCCACCAAATACATACGTACTTTGTAACCAAAATGGTATAGGTTGAATACCAGTCATGTAGTTAGTAACCGTCCAAACACCTCCAAGAAAACTGAGTAAGGAAAAAAATCTATTACTTATCGATTTGTGATCTTGGGCTATGACAAAAAAGCTTAGTAAGAAGTTTAGAAACGCTACTATTACCCAAATAAGTGTTACTGCCATTAAACTATTTTTTGTGACTTCCCAACCTCAATACAAGCCTTAATTAGAGTGTCGAGGTGTTCTTTTGTGTGTGTTGACATTAAAGCAAAGCGAATTCTTGCCTTCCCTTTTTCGACAGCTGGCCAACGAACTGCTGGGGCATATATGCCCTTTTCAAAGAGATCTCTGCTAAATTTAATTGCTGCCTCATCTGAACCAATTAATATAGGGATAATTTGCGTCTGACTCGATAGTGTATCAAAACCTGCTTTATGAAAACCTGACCTTAGGTATTCAGCGTTTCGAACCAATTGTCTATGGCGTTCCGGCTCATTTTTCATAACCTTAAGGGCTTCGATAAGCGCTGCTACTGTAGCAGGTGTCATGGAGGCGGAGAACATGTACGACCTACTCGCTACCCTTAAGTACGAAACAAGTTCTTTATTTCCAACTGCGAAACCTCCAGTAGATGTTAGGGACTTGCTACATGTGCCCATGACCACATCCACATCCCTCCCCAGCTTAAGATTAAAATATTCCAACGAACCGTGTCCATTTTCACCTATTACTCCTGTTGCATGGGCCTCATCTATCAGCAACATCGCTCCGTATTTTTTACACAATGGGACCATTTTATCTAAGGGAGCAATATCTCCATCCATACTAAAGACACTATCAGTTACAACGAGTTTCCTGCGCCATGGATATTTTCTAAGCTTGTTTTCAAGATCTTCAACATCGCGATGCTTGTAAATAACCTTTTTTTGTTTACTTAACCTAATACCATCAACAATACTGGCATGATTCAGTTCATCACTAAAAATAGCCCCATCAAGACTAAAAAAATCACCTGGACGGATTTTCAAAGGATTCATCATTGCACTAATCAAACCAACATTAGCAGAGTATCCAGTAGGCCACAGTATAGCATCTTCACCCCCTTCATATGCGGCAATTTCAGCTTCGAATTGCTTATGAAGATCTAGATTACCTGATAATAACCTGGAACCACCTGAGCCTACGCCATATTTTTTAATAGCCTCGCATGCCGCATGCATAATATCTGGATGCATAGACAACCCCAAATAATTGTTGGAACAAAACATTATAACTTTTTTTCCATCGACTGTCGTTTCAGCCTCTTGAGGACCCTCAACAACCCTTAAATCTGGGTAAAGAGAATGTTGATTGATATATGACATTATATCTTTAATTCTTTTCATAACTTTATATCATGATACCATATATTAGATTATAATATGACCAATAAAACTGGATGCCGGCCTCAAAATTAATCTGGTATTAAACTACAAAATACAAGCTACAATGTCCCTACATCTATTAATATCATTAATCTGTCTGTTTTTCACCATTATTATTGGCCTTTTTGTTCTCCTGAACAACCATAAAACAGGAGCAAACAGGCTTTTTAGTTCATTCTGTCTTTTACTTGCGTTGTGGATTCTTACAAATGTTATTGTCGACATTGTGCACAACTACAGTGTTGCATTATTTGTCACTAGATTAGCGACTGTTATTGGGGCCAGTTTGCCACTAGTATTCTATAAATTTGTATCTAGCCTCTATTTTTTTAAAAATGATTCTAGTGAAAATGCTCGGCGAAATTTTATAAAAATTTTATATATTTTGTTTGGAGTCATAATCATCTTTAGTGGAACCAATCTTAACATTGAAAGTATAACTGTTCACAGTTGGGGAATTGAGTACACTCCGGGCATACTATATTATTTTCTATTTTTTTATCTTATAGCAGCCTTTGGATTATCTTTTGTGTACCTCTTTAGTATATATAAAAAGTCAGGCGACCCTCAAAAATCTCAGGCGAAATTATTGTTAATGGGTACAACAATAACCCTTAGCGTGACGATACTTTTGGGTATTATTTTACCCCTTCTTGGGGTCAGTTACCTGGCAGAATTTGCTCCGGCTTCAGTAATTATATATATCGGTTTTGTAACTTTGGCAGTATTAGAACACCACCTCTTCAACATCCGCATCATCTCCATAGAAATAGTCACCTTTTGTCT
>CAZRRZ010000011.1:0-2616 GCA_964602725.1 uncultured Candidatus Saccharibacteria bacterium
TATCAGATCACTTGTATGTACTTGATGCAGGACAACTCCTGGCGCAAGGGAAGCCTGATGAAGTGTTGGCGCGGAAAGATGTTATTGAGGCGTATTTGGGGGAGTGAGGACGTCCACGTATTTTTTCATTTTCTCATTCTGGTTGTAACGCTGGCCAAGTTCTTTGACGCAGGAGAACATGGCAAGGAGGAGTGTGACCATGTCTTTGTCGACAATTTCTATGGCAACCTCAGTATTCCAGTTGACGATAAAAGCGGAGCCGCCAAAACTCCAGAATTCAGCTTCGACATTCGCGAACTCGTCAGGGATTTTTGCGTAGTCTTGTAGACGGCCGAAAAAACTGTTGAATATTTCCAGGGCATTTTTTGTACCAACTTCTTTGAGGATGGTCTCTACTGATTTTTCGTGAACAATACCTTCTATGATGAAGGATTTTTCTTTAATAATGGTATTTATTCGTGTCCAATCATCCATGTGTGGTTTGCGGAGGGCCCATTTGATTGAATTGTCAGGTTGAATGCCATAAATGCGGCTGTTATGTGGCTGATCGGCTAGGCGTTCGAATATGTTCATGATTGCGGTGACCCCTTCGTGAACTATTACCCCGTCTTGCGCATGTGCGTAATCAGGCAGGCTTGATTGTGGTGATGAATGAATGTCAGCGAGCTGTTTTAAGGTTGAATGAAAGTTGGATTTGTAGAATGCGCGCTTGCCACGTCGAAGAAGTTTGACGAGGCCGCGCTTGCGAAGTTTGGTGAGTATGTAAAGAAGTGAAGTGCGTGGAAGTTTGGTGAGGGACGCAATGTCAGCAACGTGTCGTGCTTGTACAGAAATGGCCGCGAGAATCTTTTCTTCGGGGAGGGTGAGAGCAAGGATATCGAGTTCGTCTATGGTTGAAGGGATGTTTCGCATGATTTTAAGCCATATTTTGCAGGCGGGGGGGCGAGGGGTGTTTCTTTCTCAAAAAAGTGACTAAAATTTGGTCACTTTTCGTTTGTTGCGGAACCCTTGTACCACCGAGGTACTCTAGCAAAAATAGGCCAAAAAACAACCTAAAACTGTGTGGAATTGAATTGCGGCCCAGAAGCGCTATACTGGGTGCATGTTTACATCAAAAAAATGGCTCATGACTGGCGTGACCATCGCGGTACCTATTATCATAGTAGTTGCGCTGTACGGTAGAAGCTCACAAACTCAATCAGTTACCGTCGGTGTCATCCTTCCGCTGACCGGCCAATACAGCGTCATTGGCGAGACGGTAAAAAGGGGTATGGAAATGAGCCTGAAAGCATTGCCGGCTGATGATCAGAAAAACATTAAGCTCATTTTCGAAGATGACAAATACACAACCAAGGACGCACTTTCTGCATATCAAAAACTAACTTCGCTGGATCATGCTGACATAATTGTTTCTATCAGTTCTCCAACGGTCGAAATAGCCAAACCAGAAGTGAACAAGGCGGGACAGCTCATGTTTATCCTTGGCGATGAATTGTCGCATGACAAGGATCGCGTATTTCAACTCATGCCACAAGGGGCGGGACTCTTTACATCATTGGCCGCCGAAGCTGCCAAGCACTACAAGAGTATTAGCATCATGTATGCCAGCGACAGCAATTTATTTAAGACAAATAGTGACCTATTCAAAGATGCCGCTCCGGCCAGTCTCAAAGTGAATCTCATACCAGTACAAGGAAATTCAGATATCCGTACCGAAGTTTCGCAGGTTGCGAAATCTGGTGATGAATCATTTGCTATCTTTGTTCCACTTGAGATCGGTGTGAAGATCTTGAATGAAATGAAAAAATACCCAAGTGCTTCAAGACCACGTTTGCTGTGCGATGCTAACCTTGCACTCACGGTTGGGCAATATATTTCAGCGGTTGGTGCCGATACGTTTGAAGGCTGTGTCGCCACAGTGTTAGCAGATACAAAATCACCGGCGTTCGTAAGTGCTTACAAATCAGCATATTCTGCTGACCCTCAATTTGGCAGCGATTTTGGATATGATGCAGTTCAGATCATTGGAGCATTGATCAAGAAAGGTGATAAAAACTCATGGGTCAGTACGCTCAATAATCACTTCATGTATTCAGGGTATTCTGGGTCAATTTCATTGGATCAGACGGGAACGAGGGCGGCATTTACTGGTACTCAAATATTTAAGGGAGGGAAGTTTGTGAAGCTGGGCGAGTAGAAGGCGGAGGATTCACCTCGTGGGGGGGTGACGAGGGGTCTTTCTGTTACAAAAAAGTGACTAAAATTTGGTCACTTTTTGTGTTGGAAAGATTGTGCTATCATCATCCTCATGAACAAAAAAATTATCTGGGGGATCATTATTATTATCCTTGTCGTTCTTGCGGTTATGGCCGGTCGTACCACCACTGAATACAAGGCCAGTCTTTTGCCGGCACAAACTATCAAGATTGGTGTTATTGGACCCATGACAGGCGGGGCTTCAGTCTATGGAACCAATCTAGCAAAAGGTGTACAACTTGCGCTCGATTCTATTGGCGAAACCAAGAATACGTACCAGCTCGTCTTCGAGGATGACGGAACCAATCCTGCCCAAGCTGCAAGTGCCGCACAAAAGTTGGTGAATGTCGAAAAGGTCCA
>CAZRRZ010000011.1:2716-8983 GCA_964602725.1 uncultured Candidatus Saccharibacteria bacterium
TTCAACCTACTCGTCAATGGATTTGAGTCAGGGTCGGTTCTCGACTATCTCCTCGGCGTTACCAGTTATCCGGGCAAGGCGGGCACTCTGACCAAGGCCAAGGGAACATCATCATTCCGAGCACCTATAGGTATCTGGGAGATCAAGGATGGCAAGCCGGTTCAGGTGAAGTAATTACTTCACTCCCGAAAACACACCCTCTTTCAGTTGGCGGATTTCAATACTCTCCGCGCTGTTCACGTTACCTTTTTCGCCAAAGGTGATGGAACCATTCGCGCCAGGGTAGTTTTGTAGATTTGAAATAGTCTTATCCGCGCAGGCGATGTCATTTCCACATGTTTCAATTGCCAGAGCGATAATTTTTACGGCGTCATACCCCGAACCTAGATAAACAGGGGACATTATCGATGCTGTTGAATCTTTTTTCTGGTACATGCCCAAGAATGTCTGGGCAGATTCAGATTGTGTTGCTGACGGATGTGGATAGGTAATGACGAGGCCAGTACCAATATTTGCTTTGGCCACATCTGGCGCTTGAACAGGAGAAATGGCAAGAATAGTTTTCTTGAGTCCAAGATCTCGCGCTTGCCTCATGAAGACTGCATAGTCTGCAGTAAAGCCGACGACAAGGACAGCGTCACTGGAGTCGTTTATGATTTTGGTGATCTCCGTGCGCATATCACTGGTTCCTTTGGTGAAGCGTTCAATATGAGACGTGGCCATACCTCGGCGTGCCAATAGTTTGTTAAAGGTAACTTCGGTTTCAGTGCCGATTTCATCATTAACCGTAAGCAGGGAAACACCCTTGATTTTCATTGTGTCAAAACCATAGTTCAGGATCTTTTCTGTTACGATTCCTACGGAAGGAAGTACGTTGAATGTTGTTGCTGTTGTGTTTTGGCCATAGATTACAGCGAGGCCCGTCGTGATAATCAGCGATTTATCAGCTTCAGAATTTTTGAGTACTGGAATACGAGCCGCGGCACAGAGTGGCCCGGCAAAATAGCGTACTCCTTGCGCATCATAAAGTTTACGATATGCGGCAATGCCTGAAGGTCCCCCACATTTATCATCCTCAATAACGAGTTCAATCCTTCGGCCGTTAATTCCGCCGTTTGCATTTATTTCCTCCTGTGCGGCTAGTGCGCCTTTTTGCATCCATTCTCCCAGAGTGGCGCCGGGACCGGAGAGGGGAATAAGCGCGCCAATTTTGATTGTTGACGTATCACGTGACTTGAGACCCGTGAGACATGCTATGATAATGAGTACGATGACAATGACTGATACGATGATTTTTATGGAAAATGATGATGTTTTCATAATCACTATTCTATGTTCAAATATGAATACTGTCAATAACTTTGATTGACAGTTTGACAATACATTGATATACTAAGCCCTTACAGGTTATTATTGTCATATCATGATTGACACTTTGCTTGAACTTGGCTTTTCAAAGAACGACGCCGCTGTCTATGAAGCGGTTGTTGAACTTGGTCCGTGCTTTGTGGCACCGCTGGTTCGACATACAAAAAAGCACCGTCAGGTGGTGTATAACTCACTTACCGAGTTGACTACACGGCATCTCGTGACGGTTGCCCAGAAAAACGGCAAAAACCATTATTCGATCTCTGACCCGCAACGTCTTCTTGCTGATATCAAACAAAAGGAGGTTATTGCAGCTTCGGTGGTAAGGATGATTGAACGTAAACACACCCAAGAGCAAGAGCAGGTGGAGTTTTTTTCGGGCGAGTCCAGTCATGAGAAAGGAACAGCTGATTTTCGCCGTAGAGCATTCGAGGCCAAGGAGTATGTCGTTATTCGTTCAGAAACCAAGGCGTGGTTTGAGCATACGCGATCATTTTTTCCAGCACATGTCGCTGAGTTGAAGCGTTTCAAGCGTTCTGGCATCGATGTCCACATTGCGTTTTTTGAGTACGAAAAAGCCGAAGCTATGCAATTTCTTGGAAATTATCTTGGCGATCCATATACCTGCAAGATTATTCCTGATGAATATAAACTGCCTCATACCGTATGGCTGGCTGGAGAACATGTCTACATTGTGACGTCCGCTGTCGATCCTATCGTCATCCATGTACGAAGTAAGAATCTTGCCATGCAGTATCGCGAGTATTTTTGGAGGATTTGGAAGAAAGGGGAGATACTCAAGAAGAAATAACTGTTGAAATAACCGCTGGGTTTGTACGTCTATATATGTGGGTAGTGCGATTATCATTTTAATCTATACACTCACATGCCATTTATCATTGGGATTATATTAGGTGCGGCTACGCTCATATTTGTATTCCAGAACCTAACTGTTGTGGCGGTCAATTTTCTCGGCTGGCACACGGAAGGCAATTTGGCCCTTATTCTCGTTATTGCAGCCTTGATAGGTATGATATTGAGCTGGATATTTTCGCTTCCACAGCTATTGCGTCTCTCGGATCTCAATAGTCGCAACAGGAAACTGGCCAATAAGCTCGACGAAAAGGAGCATGAGCTGTCAGAAACAAAGGGCAGGCTGTCTCAGGCTGAAGCGCCAGTTGTGCTCGAAAAAACCATTGTCGTGGACAAGAAAGAGTAGCCTGTTTTCTTTTTGGTTAAAAAGGGTACAATAGGGCTGTATCAAATAACCAATTATCATGTCAAAAACAGCAAAAGTATTGATCGGGATTGTGATCATTATTGTTGTAATCGTTATTCTTGCCGTTTCGGGGGGCAATTCTTCGACAAAGGCGGAGACTATTAAGATTGGTTACGTCTCAGATTTATCTGGTTCCACCAAGAAATTCGGTTCCTATGAAGCTGCAAAATTGGCTATGGATGAGATAAACACTGCTGGTGGTATTGATGGTAAAAATTTGGAGATTATTTTTGAAGATGGAAAATGCACTAGTAAGGATGCGCTGGGTGCAGCCAATAAGCTTATACAAGTAGATAAGGTGAAAGTTATTTTGGGCGGCCACTGTTCACCGGAAAGTGTAGCGATTGCTCCGATTGCCGAAGAAAATAAGGTAGTCATGCTTGCTGCAATAACTTCAACCCCTGCTCTCTCTTCCAAAGGAGCCTATGTTTTCAGAACAACTTCCGTATCAGTTGTTCAATCAGAAATTTTGGCAGAGATTGCAATGGGCAAACTGAAGGGCACTAACTTTGCAGTGATATACGATCAAACTGATTATGCACGTCCCATTAGCGAAAAATTTAAATCAGAAATTGAAAGGAAAGGGGGTGCGGTGAAGGTATACGAGGGTCTTGCGCCAGGCACTACTGATTTCAAGACTGTATTGGCCAAAGTGCGTAGTGCAAACGTTGATGCTATTTTTCTAGTGCCGCAAACACCTGATACTGGTCTCAATCTCTTGAAACAAATCCATGAACTTGGCATCAAGACACAACTATTTGGTAATGACACACTGAGCACTCAATCCCTCGTGGATCAAAATCCTGACTTATATAGCGGGCTTATTTTCGCCGGCCCAAATTATGATCCGATCAACAACACGAGATCAAAAAAGTTCAATGATTCTTTCACAGAAACTTTTGGCTATGTTCCGCCATACGGTATATTCACCGCGGAATCATATGATGGGGTCTATATTATTGCTGACGCTATAAAAAAATATGGTCTTGATGCTGATAAGATCAAGGATCATCTAGCGAATCTCAAGGATTATGAAGGAGCATCGGGCAAGATCACCATCAATGAAAAACATGATGGGGTTCGAGAGTATGTTCCAAAGATTATTAAAGCGGGGAAAATAGAATTTTATCAGTAATAAATAAGACGCAAATAATTAGTTGAAGTACAATAATGCTCGTATCCAAACCCCTCAAAATAATTATCACCATCATCGTTGTTGCTTTCATCATCTGGGTGATTGCGACCAAGGGTGAGAAGCCAGTACCGAGCGCAACAGACTTGCGCATTGGGGTTATCTCGGTACTCTCAGGTCCATTCGCTGACTATGGTGAGGAGATTCGCAAAGGTGTGTTAGCAGAAGCCTCATCGACGCCGAGTGTTAAATTCGTTTTTGAAGATGATAAGTGTGAGCCAAAAGATGCGGTCTCGGCATTCAATAAGCTGGTTCAATTTGAAAAAATTAATGTCATCATCGGTCCGGCGTGTGGATCACCACAGGAAGCAGTTGTTCCTCTCATCAAAGAGACAGGTGCGATTGTCCTCGTTCCATCGGCGGCATCAAAAGATTTGTATACACAGAGCGGTGGTCGTTTCTTTAATGTGCAGTATTCCCTTGAGAACGAATCTACATTTATTGCACAGGAAATGACCAAGCGTGAATACAAGAAAGTTGCAGTTGTTAGTTATCGCAATGCGTTTTCTGAAGCCCATGTGAAGGCCTTTAAGACAGCATTCAAAGGCGAGATCATTGATCATGTATTCGTCGACAACATTGTTGATGTTGCACCAGAATTGGCGAAGATAAAATCAGAAAAGCCGGATGCTATATACTCACCTGATGCAGCATTCTTTTTTGGTAGTGGTGTCATCAAGTTGCGCCAGCTTGGGGTGACTGTTCCTGTTTTCGGTACCTACGTTACTGAATTGCCAGCTGTTCGCTCGCTGGTTCCGGACGTATTCTATTCGTTTGCAGGCGATTTGGCGGGCACCCAAGGCGCTGTCTATGAATTATCCAAACAAGCGGCACGTATTGCGACGTCGGCTCTCAGGGAATGCGATGGTGATGCGTCTTGTGTAAAGGAGAAGCTTGATTCGTCAGGTTCGTTTGATGAGTTTGGTGTTTACAAGCGCCCATTTATTCTTAAGCAAGTTAAAGGAAGTGAAGTTGTTGAGGTGAAATAAAAACCACACCTTTTTCCTTGCGAGCTTCCACAAACCTTCGCTAGACGCTATAATTTACCCATGACAACAGTTTCCAGACCTGCCTCCGAAACCCTCCTTCGCCTCAATGATATCCATGTTCACTACGGTGGCGTTAAAGCTCTCGCCGGTGCCTCTGTCTCCATAGATGAAGGCGAGGTCGTGGCTCTCATGGGCCCCAACGGTGCAGGCAAATCTACTATATTGAAGGCAATATTTGGCCTGGCACCTATCGAGACTGGCAAGGTGTATTGGGAAGGCAAGGAGTTTGCCCCTGTCTCACACGAAGTTGTTCACCGCGGTATTTCATTTGTGCCACAGGGCCGTCGCGTCTTCAAACATTTGACTGTCTACGAAAATATCGAGATTGGCGGCTGGTCTATACCGAGCTCCAAAGAGCGCAAGGAACGCATGGAGAATGTATTGGACCTCTTTCCAGCACTTCGCGCCAAGCTCAAGGCAAAGTCAGGCACACTCTCCGGCGGACAACAGCAGATGCTGGCTATCGCTCGAGGCCTCATGACGGATCCCAAGATTCTTCTCCTTGACGAACCGTCTCTTGGTCTGGCACCAAAGATTGTGAAGGAGGTATTTGCCAAAGTAAAAGAGATCAATGAACGTCGCAAGATGGCCATCATTGTGGTTGAGCACAATTTGAAATCATTGTTGGAAATTACTACGCGCGCCTATGTATTAGACAAGGGCAAGGTCTACGCAGAAGGAAAGCCCCACGACATTATTTCTACTGGCGTGTTGGAAAAAGTATTTTTAGGAAAAGCATAAGTAATGAAACAAGTCCTCCTACAACCTGCATTTATGATTGCGACACTGTTCGTCTTCGCACTTATGGTGGGAGGAGCATATCTATCGATGCGCATTTATTCCGAAGAGGGAGACAAGGATGCTTTGGTCAAAAAAGCAGAACAGCTTGCTACGGGTCATGCGAGCGCCGAGGAGGTGCGCGCTGAGCTTGTAAAGGCTCGTGTGGTTGCTCAAGCAGAGCTTGAACGTCTCAATTTATTTATTTCATATCCGAGTGCACCAGAGGCATTGGCCGCGGTCCGCGAAGAGGTGTATGAAAACGTCTTTGAAACTGTTGCAAAAAAGATTGAGGCCCTCAAAGGTACAGTACCGACGCCAGAGGTGCCGCAGTCACCACTCCAAGTGAAGATTGTTGCTGAACAGGCGCACATACAAGAGATATTAAAGAAGTGGGAAGAGCTTGTCAAAAACCCCGCTTCAAACTCAAATCCAACGGCTGCCGCGCAGGTATCATCGTATGCTGCAGAGATCAAAGCGGACATAGAAGACCTCGAGGAGTTGGTCGAACAGCTTACGCCAGAAAATTCGGGACTTACTCCAGCACAGATCGCTGAGGATAAGGTAGATATCACTGAAGCCATACAAGATATTCAGCAGGC
>CAZRRZ010000011.1:9083-19288 GCA_964602725.1 uncultured Candidatus Saccharibacteria bacterium
TGATAGGGCAGTAGTGAACTGCAACCGCAGAGCCGCAGTCGTATGACTGCATTTATCAATACTAACTATAGACGAGTATGAGCAAGCACCAAGCTATCAAAACCATTCGCATGGAAATCGATCGGATCAACCAGGAGATTGACCTGCGGATCATCAAAGGCGTTTCGTACAGGCGTGAAGCGCTCCGACACAAGTTTCTGATGGCCCAGCTTGCTCGTCTCGCTCCTCGCAGGTCAGCATTTAGTTTCTTTACCTTTGCGTTCAACTAGTTGCGAAGGTTAGAGAGATTATGTGCCGTCCTTCAAGTTCATAAAGTAAACGTATTTCCCCGAGTACATTTACTTTGTGAGCTGTAATGACGGCGCAATGACACAGTCGCGTGATACAATTACACCATGAGTGATTCCTATAAAAACAAAATCATATCCTTTTACAAGCGTACAAAGCGCATGCCTTCATATGCCGAGATCATGACTCTGGTAGGTTTTAAGTCAAAGAACGCTGTCTACAAACTGGTCAACAAGCTTGTGGGTGAAGGTGTTTTGGACAAGGACTCCAGCGGTCGCCTTATTCCCAACAAACTAGTGGGGGAAGTACCCATGCTCGGTTTGGTGGAAGCGGGCTTCCCGACGGCAGCCGAAGAGACGATTTTGGATACTATCAGCATTGATGAGTATCTGATCAACGACAAAGACAAGACCTATTTGCTGGAGGTCAAAGGTGACTCCATGATCGAGGCTGGTATTCAGGAGGGTGATCTGGTCGTCGCCGAGCGCAAGTCCGACCCCAAGGAAGGAGACATCGTCATTGCCGAAGTGGATGGTGGCTGGACGATGAAATATTTTCGTAAGAAGGGCACACAGGTATATCTAGAACCAGCCAACAAAAACTACAAACCCATTTATCCCGAGTATGACATCAAGATTGCGGCTATCGTGACCGGGGTTATTCGAAAATACTAATTTTTCGTCTCGCTCGTGATCCTCCCGTCATCTAGATGGATGATCTTCTCCGTCATTTTGCCGTATTCAGGTTCGTGCGTAACCATGACGATGGTTTGGCCTGATTTGTGAAGTTCGAGGAAAATATCCATAATGACTTTTGATGATTCGTTGTCGAGGTTTGCGGTAGGCTCGTCAGCAAACAGAATATCGGGTTTGTGCGCGATGGCCCGTGAGATACTGACACGCTGTTGTTCGCCGCCAGAGAGCTGGCTGGGAAGCTGATTCATGTGCGTGGCCAGGCCAACCCGCTTGAGGGCGTCTTCAGCTTGAGCGTAGGCTGTTTTTTGCTGGATATCTTGCATCAAAAGGGGTAGGGCAACATTTTCAAGGGCGGTCAATTCAGGAATCAGGGCGTAGTCTTGGAAGACGTACCCGAGGCGGGTTAGGCGGAAAAGAGTCTTTTCATCATTACTCATGGCCGCGGCGTTGTGTCCGCCATTGATGATAACTTCGCCGCTGGTAGGCTCGTCCAACAGGCTCATTTGGTACATGAGTGTGCTTTTTCCAGCACCGGAGCGTCCCATGATTGCAACGAACTCGCCACGCTCGACATGAAGGTCAATACCCTTGAGGATCTCCGTTTCGGTAGCACCGTTTCTGAATGATTTTTTAAGTTTGCGTGTTTGTATCATTGTAGTGTGGTTATTTGCGGCCCAATATGGAATCAAGTGTGTTTTTGCGGACGATCATGCGAGCGGGGATATATCCAGCGATGATAGTGGCGAATATGAGAAGTCCCACACGCAGGAGCGTCTCGCCGAACGGTGCGACCAGGATGCCGTCGCTAAAAGGAAAGTCGATGGGGTGCGCGGCGATCATCGGCTGAAGAAGGCCGAAGACAATGATAAGGCCAATGGCTGATCCGCATGCGGCATAAAATATCGATTGGAAGACGTAGGAGATTTCAATAGCTTTGCCGTTGATGCCGATAGCTTTCAAAATGCCGATAAATTTGCGGCGGGTGATGGCATTGATGAAGATGACAATGAAAATGGTGATGGAAGCGACCACCAAGCCTATGGAACTGATCATGTTGCCCAACAAGGCGAACGTATCCTTGATATCTTTGAGGAATTTCGGCTGCGCATCTATGTATGTTTGTACTTTGGCGACATGATTGACACCGTTTCGTATCAAAGCATCGCGGACGAGTGCGGGATCAGCATTTGGTTTGAGCTTCACTGCAATTTCTCCGACGTTATAGTCGTTGCGTCCGATGAGGCTGCGAAGCTGGGAGTCCACCATGAACGAACGGAGACCGGTCTCATTGACCTTGCTTTTCAGTATGCCTTTGACGGTAACTTCACGCTCGATGCCGTTGACCTTGATGCGGATCTTGGTGCCCGGACCGACGTCTTCGAGGGCACTAAACCCTGGGTTGTCGACGGGAACATATTTTTTTAAGAGAAATGAGCCGAGGAGTATCTGGTCATAATCCGTAGGTGTCAAATACGAGCCTTCAACGATAAATTTCGACAGGTCAGTGATAGCGTTTTCGCTGATGGGATCTATACCCACCAATTCACCGCCAGCAGTATTGGCTTTGTCAGTATCCTTGATGCGCGTCTTGTAGTTTGCTTCGAGAGTTACGCCGCTCGTGTAGCGTGGGCTCACTGTCTCGACTTGGGGGAGCGATCGAAGCAAGGAAACTATGTCGGTGCTATTCTCAATATATGTTTTGGTGCTCAAGGAGGAGATGATGACGTCGCTTGTATATTGCTTGCGCTGAGCATCTACGGACCCTTGGATGAGCCCGACAAGTACGCCCGAAACGACCACGAGGTTCAAAAAAGTGAGTATCATCACGAAGATGATGAGGGTAGTGGTCCATTTGCTGGAACGTTTGATCTGGCGTATGGCCAAGAACATTCCAATACGGGCATTAAGTAGTGAAGACATGATGTATTTATGGGGTCACTGATGGCAATACAACAACGTCGCCTTCATTCAAACCTGAAAGAATCTCAACTTGTCCGAATCCAGCCGCGTCACCGATCGTTACTTCAACATCAGTGATCACATCGCCAGCCTTGACCTGAAGGAAATGCCGTCCATCTTTTTCGGTGACGATGCTTCGAGGAACGCTAATGGCGTTTGATTTTCGTTCGGTTGTGATGCGGATATTGGCGGTCATGCCGGATTTGATGCGCGGGTCATTTTCGGTAAAGCGCAGACGGGTCTTGTAGGTAGATACGCCGTCCTTGAGAGTCTCGGCTGGATCGATAGAGATGATCGAGGCAGCAAAACTCACTGTTGAGCCATATGCATCAAGTGTTATATTCGCCTGATCTTGTATCTTGACGCGGGCGATATTCACCTCGGGGATATAGCTCTCTATTTCGAAGGTACCGGCACTCATCAGCGATATTTCAGAAGTGTTCGGCGAGGAGATCTCTCCAATCTTCAAATCTATTTTGGTAACAATACCATCAAACGGTGCAACAACGAGCGTCTTTCGAAGCTGGGCTTGTACGCTCGTCACATCCGCTTCTGCTGATTTGACTTGGGCGGCCTGCGCGCTTACATCTTCCGATCGTGTACCAGATCTCTGGAGTGTCAAGGAATTGAATGCCGATGTCCATGCGCCATACGCTTCTTGTTCTGTCGAGGCAGCCGTTCCTGCTAGTTGTCCGGCGGTATTGATATTTGAACGGTAGGTCTCGATGGAGGATTGGGTCAGGCCAGAGTTGCTTGTAGCCAAGTTGCCAACTATGCTCGCCAAATTGTCAAGAAAGATTTTTGTGGCTGACATCGCGTCGTTGCCGATGATGCGGACGGCCTTGATGGCGTCACTTGATGACGAAGGGGTTAGACTGCTGAGGGCATCTTTCCATTTTCCCAACTTCTCATTAATAATGAGGCGCTCATGTTCAATCTTGCGCTTTTCTGGATCGCTCTGTGTGCGTATAACTATGGTTGGATTTACCGTATTGGCGTTGGTGAATGCCGTATCAGATTTTGTCAAAATGGCTCCTTCGGTCTGGACATACGCATTACGCATGGCAATGACGAGAGCAGAAGAAGCATCTATATATTTTTGCTCATAGACAGCAAGCTCTTCTGTGCGCGTGCCAGCCTGAAGCGCTATCAGCTTGGCGCGCTCCTTTTCCAGAGTGGCTTCTTTTTGTGCTATATCAGCTCTGATGGTGCCATTTTCTATGGTGGCGATGGTTGTGCCCATCTTTACCACGTCACCAACTTTTGCATACAGCGCGGAAACCCGTCCACTCTGATCGAATCCCAGCTCAGCGTTTTGGGCGGCCACAACTTTGCCTGAAACTGATATTTCATTGACGAAATCAGTGCGATGTATGGTCAGGGTTTGGAGTTCCGTTGTTCCTCCGCCAAAGATGCTTATGCCCGTTATAACAATAATGATGATAAGTATGATTCCCGATAAAATAGGTCGTTTTGTAATGATGTTCATGGCTTAGTGCGTTAATTTTGTGCATTATAGCATAAAAAATCGCTTATTTATGCTATATTGATGTGACTATTATGCTCTATAAGCATATTCTCAAACCAATCTTGTTTCGTTTTGATCCTGAAGCAGTTCATGATTTTTTTGTCTCTGTTGGCGCGTGGACTGGTAAACATCGGGTCTTGCGCGGTTGTATCGATGCGATGTACCAATACACAGGTGGCGATATCTCAAAAACAGTAGATGGTATCACGTATCGAACGCCATTTCTGCTCTCCGCAGGTTTTGATTATAATGGCCATCTGTCAGGCATACTCTCGAAAATTGGTCTGGGTGGTGAAGAGGTTGGTTCGGTAACGGCACGTCCTTGCGAAGGCAATCCAAAGCCGCGATTGACGAGACTGCCCAAATCCCAAAGCATCCTTGTCAACAAGGGACTTCGGAACGAAGGTGTTGACGCTATTATCCAGCGCCTTCAAGCAGTCAGCTTCAATGTACCTGCCGGTCGACAACCTTTTGTCATCGGTGTTTCCATAGCCCGTACCAATGATGAGGCATCCGTACCAATCCAATCGGGAATAGATGATTACGCATACTCATTTAGGCGCCTCAACGAAGAACATGTTGGCGATTATTATACGATAAATATCTCCTGTCCCAACTCGTTTGGTGGTGAGGCGTTTGCGACGCCGGAATTGCTCACACGGCTCCTCTTGGCACTCAAAGCTATCCCTTGTTCAAAGCCTGTATACGTAAAAATGCCAATCAATCTTGAATGGGAAAAGTTCAACTCGCTTCTCAAGGTTATTGATGCGCACGGATTGCAGGGCGTTGTCATCGGCAACCTCAACAAGGACTATAGCTCTCTTGATCTTCGCTCCGAGGCGCCCATCATGTACAAAGGTGGCCTGTCAGGAAAGCCTTGTTCACACCCATCGACTGATTTGATCTACAAGACTCGTGAAGTGTATGGCAAACGTTTTACTATTATTGGCGTCGGTGGGGTCATGTCAGTGGATACCATGAAGGAAAAGTTTGATGCAGGTGCTGATCTTGTCCAAGTTATCACCGGACTTATTTTTGAGGGTCCCGGACTTATTAAAAAATTGGGGAAGGCGTATGCGAGGATGATGAGTGCATAAACAGGGAAATAAAATCCGCGCAACCGAGGGCGGCTGCGCGTTGAAATGTGGATAAACTTTTTCAGGCCACCATTGCCCGCGTCGCCGCGCGATGGCAATGTTTGCGGGAGAACCGTCCCTCGTGACCTTTCCGGTGCCGCCGGAACATGTGCTTGAAGGATTTTACCATACGATGAACGAGCTTCTTCATGCGCGCTAGGAGCTGGTCGGTCTTTTCCTCGAAGATTGGCGTGATGGCCGGTACGAAGTGGTTTGCAGTTTTGCATGAGGCCACGAACTCCTGCCGAGCTTCCTCGGAAGGGACTGCGACAAGGGGAAATATGGCACCTGATGCAATCTTCAGTTCAAAGACGCACCCACGGTCCCCACGTGTACCAAACTGCTTGATTTCCGGCGTCCGTTTGAAATGCACTAGCTTGAGGTTTCTGCGCTTGGTAGGGCGCTCCTCAAGCCATTTGTTGAAGGCATCCACGAACCGAGCTACGATCTCCTCAATTGTCCATTGTGGACCAGCGAACCCATCATCAACACATACAGTTCTCATTGGTTATGTTCCTTATGTCGCACACTCTGTGCTGTTTGTATGACTGCCAGTTTCGAGCATACCACAGGCGACAGGTAATGTGTATATGTTAGAATACTCTTGTTATCCACATAGCTTTTTACTCTTAATTCCATGAAAAAAATCCGCGTCGCAATCAATGGTTTTGGTCGTATCGGCAGAGCATTCGCTAAAGTCGCCAAAAATCGCCAAGAACTCGAGCTTGTCGCCATCAATGACCTTGCTAGTATTCAGAACTTTGCCTATCTCTTGAAATACGACAGTGCATACGGTGTCAGCCCTTTTGATGTGACAGTTAATGAAAAGACCAATTCGCTAGTCATCGATGGTCAGGAAGTACAATTTATTTCAGAAAAAGATCCTACCAAGCTTCCATGGAAGTCATTGGATATTGATGTTGTTATTGAGTCTACCGGTCTTTTTACGTCTGCAGAAAAAGCTAACGCGCACATAATCGCTGGTGCAAAGAGGGTAGTGGTTTCTGCTCCGATCAAGGATGCAGATGATGCAGCTATCAAGGGCGCTACGGTTCTCATGGGTATGAATGAATCAGCTCTCGAAAACTGTCAGATTTCTTCCAATGCATCATGTACCACGAACGCCGGCTCTCCGCTCATCGCCATTTTTGATGAGACTATTGGTATTGAAAAGGCGATCTTGAATACGGTGCACGCCTATACGGCTTCGCAAGCCCTCATCGATGGTCCTTCAAAGAAAGATCTCCGTGAAGGTCGTGCTGCCGCGCAAAACATTGTTCCTTCTTCAACAGGTGCCGCCATCGCCGTGACCAAAGTTGCCACTCAACTGGCAGGCAAGTTTGATGGCATCTCCATCCGTGTGCCGGTCATCGCTGGCTCTATAGTCGATGTGACATTCATCTCAAAAAAGAACACCACTGTGGAAGAGGTCAATGGTATCCTCAAAAAAGCTGCGCAAGATCCCCGCTGGAATGGCATCTTCACGGTGACCGAGGAGCCACTGGTGTCGCATGATATTATCGGTAATCGCCATGCTTCTATTGCTGATCTGGAGATGACGAGAGTGGTTGATGGAAATCTGGTAAAAGTTTTGGCGTGGTATGACAATGAGATGGGGTATACATATACGTTGGTGGAACATGTGATCAAGGCAGGGAGGTTAATCTAATATTTATAAATATATGAATAAAAAAGTACAGACCGCAAAAAATGTTTTTATAGGATCTGCGATATTTTTTGTTTTGTATCTTGTGTATATAGTACTCGCTAAAACTTTTGGATCAGCTCTTGGAGCCGGTGCCATGATATTCACTCTACCTAGTTTGTTTGCCCTGCTTATCTCACCGTTCGTACTAATGGCGTTAATATTTTCTGGAATTTATTGGTTTGTAAATAAAAAGAAGACTGAGTAAGAGCAATACAAAAAGCTTCAAAAATGGTATAATATATGCATGAAAAACGTCGACGAAATCAGCAAAGAGCGCGCCAAAAAGCTGTTTGGCAACCAAGAAATTGAAGGTTTTGAGATCGGTACAGCACAAGGGTTGCGACAGATTCACATGTATTTATTTGGGGAACTTTACGACTTTGCTGGACACATCCGTACCAAAGATATAAGCAAAGGCGGGTTCCGATTTGCTTCTTGTTTATACCTAGAAGATAGTCTCCGTAAGATAGGAGAAATGCCCGAAAGTACTTTTGAGGAAATTGTGTCTAAATATGTTGAGATGAATATCGCCCATCCTTTTATGGAAGGCAATGGTAGGAGTATGAGGATTTGGCTCGATTTGATCTTGAAGAAAAATTTGAAACAATGTATTGATTGGGTCAAGATCGATAAAACAGACTATTTGAACGCTATGCAGCGTAGTCCCGTGAATGCGCTTGAAATTCGTGAGCTCCTGCGAGCCGCCTTGACCGACAAGATCGATGACCGCGAGGTTTTCATGAAGGGTGTAGAGCAGTCGTATTATTACGAGGAGGAGGATTTTTATAAATAAAAAGGGAGTGGAGCATGTTATTAAGGAGATTGATATAAATGATCAAATTTCGTTCCATTTCAGAAGGTGATCAGTTTGACCCGCTTTCAATCTCTGCGGATGCACCTTTTACGCAGGCCCGACTTTATGGGCAGTGGCAAGAAAGTCTTGGTCGTACTACATTTCGATTTGTTGGAGAAAAAAATGGAAAGGCAGTAGCCTACATCCAACTCACTGAGTATCCACTCATCAAAGATAAAAAGTATCTGTATGCACCCTATGGTCCGGTAGTCACTGAATTTTCCAATGAAATATTGGAGGCTATCAAAGAAAAAATGATGGTAGTGGCACGCGAGCGCAGCGCCGTCTTTATTCGTCTCGATTTTACTCCAGCTGTTCGAGATCAGAACAAGATTGCGCAGCTCAATAAACATTTCAAGCGAGCGCCGTCGTATACGTATCATTCTGCCTATTTTCAGCCACGTGCAGAGTGGGTTCTCAATCTGAATAAGACAGAGGAAGATATCTACAAAGAGGTTCACGAGAAAAACAGATACTCGATTCGCCTTGCAGGAAGGAAAGGGGTGACGACGGAGATAATTACCTCTGACTTCGCACGCTATTTTTCTGATTTTTACAAACTGATGAAGGAGACCTCGGATAGAAATGGTTTCAGTCTTCATGGAAAAGAATATTATCAAAATATCTTTAACACACTAAAGCCTGAATACGCATTTCTTGTTCTGGCAAAGTTTGAAGGGGTAATTCTCACTGTTGATCTCATCATCTATCATGGAAAAGTGGCGAATTATGTCTTTGCAGGATCGAGTGATGTCCACCGCAATTTAGGTATCACCCATATTGCACAGTGGGAAGCTATCAAGCATGCCAAAAAGATCGGTTGTACCGAGTACAATTTTGGTGGAGTCTCATTGGGTAATGTTTACAAAGGATGGGAAGGCCTGACGCGTTTCAAAACCCGCTTTGGCGGACACGAACTTGTCCACTCGGACTTCTATGACGTGGTTGCACAGCCCCTCTGGTATTATCTCTACAATCTGCGTAAACTGATAAAACGCTATATATGAAGAAATTTATCCATTCATTGACGCCGAAGTTTGTACTGGGCTGGTATCATTACTGCCTCGCACGAGTTGCGGCCATCCGCTATGGTTCACCATCCAAAAAGATGGTGGTTATCGGCATTACAGGAACAAAAGGCAAGACGTCGGCCACCAACTTCATCTGGTCAACGCTCATGGCTGGTGGCCACAAAACAGGCATTATTAGCACTGCGAATATTCGTATTGGTAACGAAGAGGTCTTGAACAAATATCACATGACCATGCCAGGGAGGTTCACTATTCAAGCCTTGCTTGCGCGCATGGTCCGCGAGGGATGCACGCATTGCATTGTTGAGACGACATCAGAAGGCATTCTTCAACATCGTCATGTCGGCGTTTATTATGACATAGCTATATTCACCAACCTGACACCCGAACATCTTCCATCTCACGGTGGTAGTTTTGAACACTACAAAAAGACCAAAGGAAAAATGTTCGATGCGCTCTTTTCATCTCATAAAATCATAGCGGGGAAGCCTGTGCAAAAAGTTATTATTGCCAATACCGACGACCTACACAGCGAATTTTATTTGTCCTACAAAGCTGATCGAAAAATTACCTTTGGCGTAGATTCATCAGCGGAGATACGTGCGACAAATATTCAGGAAAGCGATGTTGGTGTTACATTTGCGGTAGATGGTGCCCCGTTCGCGATTCATATTCTGGGAAGATTTAATATCTACAATGCCTTGCCTGCAATTATTATTGGGCACCTTTCAGGAATGAGCGATGCCATGATCGGCAATGGACTCTCGAATCTCAATGTCATCCCAGGTCGCATGGAGCAGATCAAAGAAGGCCAGGCATTTACCGTCATTGTCGATTATGCCCATGAGCGACAGAGCATGACGCATGTGTTGAACACGGCCAAGCAGATGCGAAAGCCTGGTGCGCGGACCATCGTTCTCCTTGGCGCAGAAGGAGGTGGCCGCGACAAATCAAAGCGTCCTATCATGGGTGAATTGTCAGCACGGTTGGCGGAGTATGCCATTGTC
>CAZRRZ010000012.1:0-1631 GCA_964602725.1 uncultured Candidatus Saccharibacteria bacterium
GGCTTCAAATCCTTCGCAAAGAAGTCTTCTTTGACGTTCACGACACCTATTACTGGCATAGTGGGTCCCAATGGTTCGGGCAAATCAAACACGGCCGAAGCGTTCAGATTTGTCTTGGGTGAACAATCTATCAAGTCTCTTCGTGGCAAGCGCGGTGAAGATATGATCTGGAATGGTGGCGGCGATGGACCAGCAGCAGCAAGTAGAGCAAATCGTGCCAGTGCCAAACTGACATTTGATAACTCGCAGAAACTGTTCGCGGGTATTGATTTTGATGAAGTGACCATAGAGCGTGTGGTGCATCGCGATAACACCAATGAATATTTTTTGAATGGTTCTCAAGTGCGACTCAAGGATATTATCGAGCTCTTGGCGACAGCGCATATTGGTGCTACCGGTCACCATATTATTTCTCAAGGTGAAGCTGATCGCATTCTCTCTGCTTCTATTCGTGAGCGCCGCGAGATGATCGAAGATGCACTTGGCTTGAAAATTTACCAGTGGAAAAAGTTGGAGAGTATTCGTAAACTCGAACGAACTGATGAAAATATGCAGCGAGTTGCGTCACTTCGCCGCGAGATCGCACCGCACCTCAAGTTTTTGAAGAAACAAGTAGAAAAAGTTGAGAAGGCCGAGGAGATGCGCAGGGAACTGGTCGCGCTCTACAAGGATTATTTTGCGCATGAGGATATTTATATACGAACAGAAAAGGAGCGAATGAACGCGGAAATTGCTGGCCCTAGAAAGGAGTTGGTTGAGCTCGATCGTGAACTCGAACGTGCCAAGAAGATTCTGGTTGATTCGAAAAATAAAGACAAAAAGAGTGATGAAGTTATTGCTATTGAGGGGCGCTTGGCGCAGACGCGCGCAGAGAAGGATACTATCGGCCGTGAGCTTGGTCGCATTGAAGGAGAAATTTCTGCCAACAAACGCGCCATTGAAAAAGAGGAATCACGACTCAAAAGTGAAGAAACGAGGACGGTGTATTTGAAGGACGTGGAAGAAGTTATTCGCACCGTCGAATCATTTGGGACTATCGAGGATGTGAAGAGGTTGTTCAGTGAAGTTATCTCCGCGCTCAAGGGTTTTGTGGCCCGTCATCGTTCGAATACCGACAGCGCCCTCATCGGCGATATGGAACAGGAGATTACCAAGTTGTCCAAAGAGCGCGCGCATCTTGAATCAAAGCTCGCCTCATTATCCGAAACAGAGGCCAAATACGTGCGCGAATATGCTGAGCTCAAGCAGACTATTGAGCGCGAAAAAGATACCAACCGCGATGCGGAAAAGGACGTCTTTCGTATTATTGCGCGACAAAATGAGGTGCGGCACGTGGTCGGCAACTTGACCGTCGCATTGAATTCCATCAGCCATGAAGAAGAGGCGTTCAAGCGTGAATTGGGCGAAGCGGGAATCATGGTGGGTAGAGACGCGGTCTTGTATGAATTACCCAAGGTGCACGAGCGCGATCGTGGAGCACAGGAGCTGTGTCGCAAACAGATTGAGAAGATCAAGATCCGTCTCGAGGATTCCGGTGCGGCTGGCGGAGCTGAAGTCGTGAAGGAATACAAAGAGACCGAAGATCGTGATGCATTCTTGGGCCGTGAACTTGATGATCTCGAAAAGGCAAA
>CAZRRZ010000012.1:1731-17706 GCA_964602725.1 uncultured Candidatus Saccharibacteria bacterium
CGCAAAAAAGTGAAGGGTCTCATGATGCTCTCTGGTGGGGAGCGTGCACTCACGTCTATCGCGCTTCTCTTTGCTGTCTCCCAAGTCAATCCGCCACCATTTATTATTCTTGATGAGACTGATGCGGCACTCGATGAAGCAAACTCAAAGAAGTATGGTGATATGATCGAAAATCTGTCCAAGCATTCACAATTGATACTCATCACGCACAATCGTGAGACTATGTCGCGCGCAGGAGTTCTCTATGGAGTTACTATGGGTTCTGACGGGGCATCACGTCTATTGTCGATCCAGTTTGATGATGCGGTCAAGGTGGCGAAGTAAAGTGACTAAATTTTAGTCACTTTTTAAATATAAAAAATACCTGCCGCGCGCGAGTAGTGGGCGACAGGTACCGTAAGTATTGAAGGCCGAGCGAGCCATAGAGGCTATCTGCAGCTACTTTTTCTTTCGACCCGTCTTCTTTTTGCCAGGTTTCTCTTTTGCGGCCGCCTCCATCTTGCGCTCCATCATGTCCCGATACGCTTGTTCCGACATCATCTTGCGCGTATCAGTGACGTGGTCAAGAAAAACGATGCCGTTCAAGTGGTCATATTCGTGCTGGATCACCCGAGCCAAGAATCCGTGGAATACGGCGCCGGTGTGCTCTACGCCATCACGACCTTCGTACGACACGGTGACCGATGAATGACGAAACACGAGCGCGCGAATGCCGGGGATGCTCAAGCAACCCTCCCAATCTTCCTCGAATGTCGTTGAACGCGCGGTGATCCGGGGATTGATCATTACCGTCGGCTTCATGAGAGGCGCTTCAGGGTATCGTTCGTTGGGCTTTGAGGCGACGACGAACATTTGTACCGATTCGCCGATCTGCGGCGCGGCGATGCCCATGCCTTTGGCTTTTTTGCAGGTGGCCAAGAGTTGATCGGCAAGGGTTTGGACCCACTCGCGATTGATCTCGGGTATCGGGCGGGCAACAGCCTGGAGGACGGGCTCGCCCAACAGGATGACTTTTCGCGTTCTTTGTTTTCGGGATTTTTTCATAGGTGTGCTGGATTTACTATTTCACCAACTCTAGTCTCTTCCCAAGCACCCGTCAAGCGCTCCCCGCATTAATAATGTACACAATTATTGACTCAACCCTCATTTTCGTAGTACTATATCCTTATGCCTCCACTACAGAAACTGACCACGAAAGCCCGCGAAGCCTTGCGCAGAGCCCATGAATTGGCCATAGAACGCGGCCAAAATCATGTAAATCCTGTGCATCTTTTGGGTGCCCTCATCCTCCAGGAAGAGAGCATGGTGGCCTCTATTCTCGATAAAATGGAGATTGATACGCCAATGCTCGTCGATATTGTTCTGGAGCATATTGAAGCTCCAGAAGGATCCAATGTTCTTTCACCGTCATACCAGATCTATCTGACGCCCGACCTCGCACAGATCCTCGACAATTCTACGCGCGTCGTCACAGTCATGAAGGAGGAATTCATTTCAACTGAACATATTTTCCTTTCCATTTTCGACATCCCGTGTATCGCCCGCGACATTCTGGCGCGGTTCAAGATAGAGCGCGACGCGGTCGCCAAGATCATCGAAGATCTCAAAAAGAATCCGCAAGCAAAAGACTCGGAACCAAAAAAGTTTCGTACGCTTTACAAATACGCACGCTCGCTCACCAAGCTGGCCAAAGAAAACAAACTTGACCCGGTCATCGGTCGCGACAGCGAGATCATGCGCATCATCCAGATCCTTTCCCGCCGCACGAAAAACAATCCGATCTTGATCGGTGAAGCTGGTGTAGGAAAGACGGCCATTGTTGAAGGCCTCGCCCTGCGCATGGCACAAGGCGATATTCCCGAATCACTCAAAGATAAGGAGCTGGTCTCACTCGACCTCGGATCGCTCATCGCTGGTACCAAGTATCGTGGTGAGTTCGAGGAGCGTCTCAAAAACATTTTGAAGGAAATCGAGAAGGCTGACGGCAAGATCATCCTTTTCATCGATGAGATTCATACACTGGTGGGCGCCGGTGCTTCTGAAGGCTCCATGGATGCCTCGAATATGCTCAAGCCTGCGCTCGCTCGCGGTGAACTTCGTGCTATTGGCGCGACCACTCTCAAGGAGTATCAAAAATATATTGAAAAAGATCCGGCACTTACTCGTCGTTTTCAGCCAGTCTTCGTCAACGAACCATCAGTAGAAGACGCCATCGCCATTTTGCGAGGTATCAAAGAAAAGTATGAGCTTTTCCATGGCGTTCGCATCACTGATGATGCTATTGTGGCCGCGGTCAATCTGGCTAGCCGTTACATCAGTGACCGATTCCTCCCTGACAAAGTTGTCGACCTCATAGATGAGGCCGCGTCGTCCTTGCGTATCTCGCTTGAGAACATGCCACCAGCCCTCGAAGAAACGCGCCGCAAGATCATGCGTTTTGAGATAGAACGCGAGGCGCTCAAAAAGGAAACAAACAAGGAGTCAAAAGCCCGCATGGCCAAGATCGAAAAGGAGATTGCCGATCTCAAAGAGGGAACGTCTGAGCTCGAGCTCAAGTGGACCAATGAAAAGGAGACGATTGGTGACATCAAGCGCATCAAAAAAGAACTTGAAGGTTTTCGTGTTGAGGCAGAAATGGCAGAAGCTCGCGCAGATCTCTCAAAGGCGGCCGAAATCCGTTACGGCACAGTTCCTGCCTTGGAAAAAGAACTTGCGCAAAAGACCAAGCGTCTCGGCAAACTCCAGTCGTCCCGACGTATTCTCAAAGAAGAGATTAATGCCGAAGATATCGCTGGAGTTGTTGCTCGCTGGACTGGTATTCCTGTTTCCCGCATGCTGGAGTCCGAGGCATCAAAGCTCACCCGCATGGAAGAAGAACTCAAGAAGCGTATTGTCGGCCAAGATGAAGCTGTCACCAAGATTTCAGATACTATTCGTCGTTCACGTGCCGGCATTGCTGATCCTGCTCGTCCCATCGGCTCATTCATCTTCCTCGGACCTACTGGTGTGGGCAAGACCGAGCTCACCAAAGCTTTGGCCGAATTCCTTTTCAATGACGACAAGGCACTCATCCGCGTGGACATGTCAGAGTTCATGGAGAAACATTCTGTCTCAAAGCTCATCGGCGCTCCTCCAGGATATGTTGGCTATGACGAGGCGGGAGGACTCACCGAGACCGTCCGTCACCGTCCGTACGCCGTAATTCTCTTTGATGAGATCGAAAAGGCTCATCCGGAGGTTTTCAATGTACTCCTGCAAGTTCTCGACAATGGCCGCCTGACCGACTCAAAAGGTCGTATCGTGAATTTCCGCAACACTGTCATCATCATGACCTCGAACATTGGCGCCCAGCATATCGACCGCATGGAAAAGCTTGGCTTTTCACGCACCAGTGGCAATCGTGACAAGGAAAACTATATTGATGCCAAGAACAAGATCATGTCATCACTCAAGGATTATTTCCGTCCGGAATTTTTGAACCGCATTGATGACACTATAATTTTCGACATTCTTTCGCCCGAAGCCATCCGCGATATCGTCAAGATCCAAGTTGACCAAGTGGTGAAGCGTCTTGAAGAAAAGAAGATTCATCTCGTGCTCTCTGCGCCGGTATTTGATTATCTCGCCAAGGAAGGCTATAACCCGCAGTATGGTGCGCGTCCCTTGAAGCGTCTTATTCAGAACAAGATCCTGACACCAGTTGCCAATCTGCTTATTTCGCAGGAAGTTATTGCCGGAGGCACCATCGAAGTCGGCGTAAAACCTGTGGCAAAGGGATCTCCAGCCGACGTGCCTGCCGAGTTTGCCTTCGAGGTCAAAAAGAAAAACAAAGGCGAGAGTCCGATCGTCATGCCGAAAATGGTGGGGCAGAAGTAATGTGGCAGACTTGAGAGCAGTTGACTTTTTTAGTAGCTTACCGTTATCATTGTCTTACATGACTTATAAGAACAACACATCAGCCCTTACACTCTGGCACCTTACTATGCCGGCTGTTTTGGATTTTGCCTTATAAGAACCCATTCTCTTATAGGAAAACCTCAGCCGGCCTCATACCGACTGGGGTTTTTCTTTTAGTTCAATCATGAATATCTATACCAACAACACACTTCATACGCTCTGGCTTCTCTGGGTTCATATCACCATGAATCGTGTTTGGTATTTGATGAAATTCTTTAAGCAACTCCCGCCATCTCTCGGATAAAAGCTTGCAGTATGTCACCAGCGCCCAAGCATGTGTGTGCTTGGAATGGGCTGGAATGTTCTTTGGAAAAACAACAAACTACAGTATTGCATTATGTATTACCTTACTTCGGTGGTTCAGGTGAAAGAAGAGCTCCGGCGGCGGCGCCGACAGCAGCGCACCATCCGTACTATGCTAGATCAGCATGTCGAACAAACGTTTGGCATTGCGAATTATTCCCAATTCGTTCGAGAAGGGATTGGTTCGGGGATGGTCGGTTCGACCCCCACAATTGATGATGAGAAATCCTACGGGGTATTGGCCCGGCAAATTCCGGGAATGTGCAGCGAAGACGTGGCCTGCTACTTACTCTCGCGGCGTCTCGGCTTGGTGCCCAGCGTCCTTGCATTCACGCGCGACTCATTCAATTCCGGAAGCAATGACAAACTGTTCCGTGCGCGTGTGCCGTTCATCTCGTGGTCAAAAAAAGCACGGCTCATAGTTGAGAACCGCAATCTCATTACTGCGCCGGAGGTCTCGGTCTATGACGAGTTGAATATGGCCCGCATGGATCGGCTCTACACCGATGGTATTTCTTTGGCTGAATACCATTGGAACATGCAACGGAATGTCTTTCGATCGTTCCCTGAACCGTATCTATGGACTGATCTGTCGCACACCTATGGCCGCGTGCTTGCAGAGGTGAAGCGTGCAGGAAAGCAGCCAGCGACAGTTTGGCGGTCAAACAGGGAGGGTAAAGATGAGCCATCCCCCTGTTATACTGAGAGTGAGGCACTGGATCTGACAGTTCGCCCTTCATCGAAATGGTATTACCATTTGTACTTGTCTATGTTTCTAGATGGGACGTTTGTTCTCTTGGAAACCTATGACAATGAGACTGGTGGCGTACCCGAAGCTCGCAGACTCTTCGAGAGGGAAATGGATGTCATCAGATCGGCTACCGGCTTTATGCCCATGGTGGTCAAGACGGCTCCACTTCGTCCCGATATGCTCTATGTCAATCAGCACATTATTGACGAGCCGACGCGCGCAGGCGAGCAGCTCTGTCGCATGCAGTATTGGTCTGATGAAACGGCGACTATGACTCGTTGGCTTGCTGATGAGACGATTCGTTTTGGCCGACCAGTGTAGATGTTGTTTACAGTCCTCATGTCCCAGCAGGCAGACCTTATGCCTGTCTGTTGGGACTTTATATACAAATAACGCATCGCCCTAAAGCCACTCCCATGAAAAACAACACAAACAATTTTATATTTGATACCGTCGTCAATACGTTGGCGGCTTTGGGCATGCGACAAGGTGGTACAGCAACAAAAGCTTGTACTATTATTTCCTCACTACTCCGTACGTATGGAGTTACATTCAACATTGAGGGGTATAGTACAGAGATGCCTGTTTGGAAAAAGTGCGTGTTACGGGTCGATGGAAAAAGTATCCCGGCCTTGCCGACAGGGTTTACGTCAGGAACATTTGACAGAGTAACTGCATATGTAAGCTCACTCGTGTCATCCCATTATTTTCTTGATGTTCCGCACATAAATTTTAACCCACACTCGCGAGTCATATCACGCGCCAATTTTTCGTTTGCCCCGTCGTGCGCCGTAGCTGTAGATTCTTTGTCGGCTTTATTCAAAGCTCGCAGTTTGAAAGGGGAGATCAAAGTAGAAAAGAAAGTTCAAACCACGTACCAGATTCTGGTCGGAAACAGGAAAAATCCAACAGCCATTGTATTTTCGCACTTTGATTCAATAGGCCCTGGGACGATCGATAATGCGAGCGGTACGGCGCTCATGCTTCAGGCCATCATCAATAAGCCCGAGTGCCTCAACGAAACGCTGTTTGTGTTCGATGGCAATGAGGAGGTTTCCTACGACTACCCAGTCTACTGGGGTAAAGGATATCGTAATTTTGAGAAAAAATATCCGCGGCTTATATTGAAGGCGCGCAAGATCATCGTAGTCGATTGTATTGGCTATGCGCCGACAGAAGTCTTGAAAAAAGGTCCTATTATTAGACTCGCATTTCCAATTGCCGACATACAGAAATTCAAGTCGAAAATATCTTTGATTACCTCGGATTATGATTCCTTGATGCCAGTCTATCACTCTGCTGACGATATTCCGGTGAACATACGGAAGCATTTTGTGCTTGAGGCTTTGAGTAAATTGACCGAGGCCATGTCGGCTTAGATGTATATTTTTTGGTACTTATGTTAGAATCGATTTGTTCCTTATTTGAGCGAACATGCGCGCCGTTCGCATAGCGGCTATTGCAGCGGACTGTAAATCCGCGGCCCAATGGGCATCGCTGGTTCGAGTCCAGCACGGCGCACTGATACTACTAGGTTATAACCCTCCTCAATGATCCTGTCACATGAGCGGCTATTTCATGCGGAATCGTCCGCGCGGTTTTTGCCGTACCTACGATGGAATTGGGGTCTGTGGCGGTATCGCTCACGACGGTAACGACGGTGCCGATCTGTACCTCGGGCATATGTGTGACATCAATCGTAGTGATGTTCATGCTGACGCGCCCGATGATGGGGCAGACCATATGCTCTGTGCCGACAAGCACGCTGCCGCAGTTCGAAAGACGGCGGTCAATGCCTTCATGATATCCGAGGGGAATTGTGGCAATAAGCATGTCCTTTTCGGCTCTAAAAGAATTGCCATAGCCAACAGTGTCATCGCGATGGATCTTCTTGATTCCTGTGATGATGGTTTCCACACTCATGACTGGTTTGATATCGAGTGGTGGTGAAAATATTGCTCCGTCGACGAGCCCATACAGGCCGAGTCCGAGGCGCGATACGTTTGCGTAGCAATCCGATACGTAGCGATGCCCATCGGTATTGCTGATGTGGATGAATTCGAGGGAGGCGTACTGCTCATGAATCTGCTTCACGATCTTATTCCATATATGAATCTGTGATTCCGTTGCCGATGGGTCGGCATTGTCAGCATCCGCAAAATGGGAGCAAATGCCTCTCAGTCTGACTGACGGGTTGATGTCGAGAATCTCTGCTATCTCTGGAAGTTCGCTGGGAAGGATACCTTGCCGATGCATACCTGTGTCGATCTTGAGGTGAATGTGGATGGGGCGCCCGCCGAAGTCAAAGAACGAGTATTGATAGTTCGCGATGTGGCGCAATGTTTCGAGCGAGCTTATAGTGAATGAGACATCCCGCAGGCGCGACTTGGCGATGGTCTCTGGGCGCGTGTAGCCAATGATGAGGAGAGGCGATCGTACGCGCGCCGCCCGCAGAGCCACGGCTTCAAAGAATGAATCGACGATAAGGAAGGGGATATGATCCTTCTTGGCACGGCCGTCTGAGCGACGTTCTGCTTCGATGATCCGCGCTACTTCCACAAGCCCATGTCCGTAGGCGTTGCTTTTGAGGACTGGAGCAACGGTCCCCTTGGGTGCAATTTTCATAAACTCCCGGAGGTTATGTACCAGCCGTTCACGGGAAATCTTGACCGTCACCAGCGGTTCGTAGGGGAATCGAAGCTTTGAGAGGCGAGTGATGAGTCTTCGCATGGGTTTATTGTACTCTGTTTGTATGAGGGGGAGTACTTGACTTTAGTCAAATACTGTGCTAGTCTGCTGGCTGTATATGGAAGAGGCCGCAACGCTTGCACGCGTTGCGGCCTATAATTTTATATGCTATAGTACGGCGACACGATTTTTACCCATATGTCACAAGATAAACTCATACAACTCAAGAACAAATCAACCGGCGAGACCTATTGGTCGCGCAAGAACAAGAAGACGGTTGAGAAGAAGATAGAGCTCAAGAAGTACAGCGCAAAGTTGCGCAAACATGTAGTTTTCAAGGAGGCAAAGAAATAGGAAAAGCAGATTTTTGCATAGTAATGAAAAAGAGGGTAGGATTAACCGTACCCTCTTTTTCGTAGGGTTGAAATAAGGGCGATTGGTGAAGTGGCATCACATTTCTCTCCAAAAGAAAGGTCGGGGGTTCAATTCCCTCATCGCCCGCACATGATCTAGATCGATTGACTTTGGTGTTTAACTATGCTACACTATGTCTCGTGTAAGTATCTCGTCCTTACACTGTTAAATTAACGCACGGGAGAAATAAAGAAACATGTCAAAGAGACTTTTCGTAGGCAGTCTTGCCTGGGGTACTACTGACCAGACCCTGAAGTCACACTTCGAACAGGCAGGTGTTGTAGAATCAGCAAACGTCATTATGGACAAGATGTCTGGCCGCTCAAAGGGCTTCGGCT
Source organism: uncultured Candidatus Saccharibacteria bacterium (assembly GCA_964602725.1). GTDB lineage: Bacteria > Patescibacteriota > Minisyncoccia > Phycocordibacterales > PALSA-1337 > C7867-002. The sequence goes on from CAZRRZ010000012.1 coordinate 10,183, forward strand.
TCGTTGAGATGGCAGGTGACGCTGATGCTTCAGCCGCTATTGAGAAACTGAATGGTTCAGAGCTTGATGGTCGCAAGATTGTCGTATCGGAGGCTCGCCCAAAGGCGTAGTCAAAGACGAGATACCATCTAAGAAAAAGCCCCTGGAAACGGGGCTTTTTCGTGGATAATCGTAAAAAAGGAGTATTGTTTCCATCACCATCAATCTTTAAGAGAATCTCTTTTCTTGCTACAATGATATCTATGCCAAAACGCAACTCGCGAGCCATGCCTGTTATACTGCTCGCCATATTCCTTGATCTAGTGGGCTACGGGATTCTTGTGCCGGTTGTACCACAACTTTTTGCCAATCCTGATTCGTTGTATTACGTGCTGTCGCCGTCGGCATCATTGACCCTCGGCTACATTTTACTTGGATTTCTGATTGCGACATACCCAATGATCCAGTTTTTTTCGGCCCCCATCCTTGGTCAGTTGTCGGATCGTCATGGTCGTCGCCCGGTGCTCACTATTGCCCTTATAGGAACGGCAGTTGGATTTGTGATCCTGGCCATAGGCATCGTCACGCAAAATATATTTCTTTTGTTCTTTTCGCGCGTCGTTGACGGTATTTCCGGTGGAAGTATTTCGGTAGCGCAAGCTGCCATTGCTGATATGACCAAGCCCAGGGAGCGTGCAAGGCACTTCGGATTGATTGGTGCGGCCTATGGTACAGGTTTTATTATTGGCCCAGTACTTGGCGGGCTTCTTTCAGACCCAGCGTTGGTCTCCTGGTTCAGTATCACCACACCGTTCTTGTTTGCCGCTGCGCTCTCCGCACTCAATGCATTCCTGGTCTATCGTTATGTTGGCGAGACAAACAAGCGTATATTGAATGCCCCGATCAAATTTCACAAAGGTTTGATCGATATTATCCAGGCATACGGTATGAAACGACTTCGATCTATTTTTGCTACGAACTTTTTTTTCAATGCAGGCGTGACCTTTGTCGCCACTTTTTTCAGCGTGTATCTTATTGACCGGTTCCATATGACGCAGGTCGGCATTGGATACTATATTGGCTATGCAGGTCTTTGGATTGTCATCGCTCAGGCTGTCTTGGTGCCACTCTTGTCACGCTACTATGATGAAGTTGTCCTGTTGCGCTGGTCACTGGTACTCGGATCGCTCGGCATCTTTGCCTTTTATTTGCCGTACACCATCCCTGGACTTCTTCTTACTGGTGCATTCTTTGCATTGGCCAATGGCATAAGCATGTCGCTCCTACCTAGTCTAGCCAGTCGTCGTGCCCCGGCCAATATCCAAGGTGAGATTTTGGGTATTAACACCAGCGTGCAGGCGTTCTCACAGACAGGGCCTCCAATATTAGCTGGTTTCCTTGCAGCAACCATCGCGCCTGCTGCACCTGTATATATTGCCGGAGCGGCGGTCGGAGTCGCCTGGATCGCATTTATCTCCTTTGTGCGCAGGGAGAAGAACGAACATCCGACTAGTAAGGATTATCAAAAAACCACCTAGACTTAGGTGGTTTTTTGCCTAGCAGTTTTCGGTTAGTTGATGTTCCTCCACCACTCTGACACTGGCGCACTACGTATGATGTCAATTACTTGATCGAGATCGTCGGTAATCTTGAATATATCTAGGTCATAGCCAGCTATTGATCCTTGTTGTTCCAACATTTTCTTATTAATAAAATTTGATAGATCATTCCAGAAATATGAACCGATAAGGATGACCGGTACAGACGGTATCTTTCTTGTTTGAATCAGTGTTAACGTACTGAATAGTTCATCAAATGTCCCAAATCCTCCAGGAAAAAATACGTATGCTTCCGCAGCAAAAGCCAGCATCGTTTTACGGGAAAAGAAATACGTAAATTGCATACTATCAGTAGTATATTCGTTGACATTAGATTCGTGAGGAAGACTGATATTGAGTCCGACAGCACGTCCCCCAGCTTCTTTTGCCCCTTTGTGAGCGGCTTCCATGATGCCTGGTCCGCCACCTGTCACCACAGCATAATTGAGTTCCTTTGAAATACGATGTCCCAGCTCCATGGCCAGCTTCCATTCTTTTGTTGAGTGTTGACTGCGAGCTGATCCGTATATCGTTACAGATTTTGGGAATTTTTTTAAAAATTCAAACCCCTCTCTAAATTCTCGGCTGATCTCTTCGAGGTGACGCTTGGTGGTATCGGCATGAATGTCTCGACGTGATATTGGTGAACTGTGTTCAATATGATGCATAATGTGGTGATTATATCAGATTATATGAGGTTCTTGCTAATTTATTTAGCATTGCGTATTCTTAGCCCATGATTACATTTACTATAGATGCCAAGATTACTGGAAGCAAAGGTCGTGCCGGAACCATAACGACACCTCATGGAAATATCAAAACACCAGCCTTTATTCCAGTAGGTACAAAAGCAACCGTGAAGTCTTTGACACCTGAGCAAGTCGCCTCACTTGGCGCTGAGGCTATCCTCGCAAACACTTACCATCTATACCTACAACCGGGCACTGAGATTCTCAAAAAAGCTGGAGGTCTAGGAAAGTTTATAAATTGGACTGGTCCGACATTCACTGATTCTGGTGGGTTCCAAGCTTTTTCGTTGGGGCCGGCGTTTGGTAATACCAAGTCAAAAATTACTTTCCAGCAGGAAAGTATCCGTGTATCAGAACCCATGTCCCACGAAGCTGAGTCCGTACGTCTCGCCAAGATTGACGATGACGGTGTTACTTTCAAATCAGTCATTGACGGCTCAACACATCGTTTTACTCCAGAAAGATCTATTGAAATACAGCATGACATCGGTGCAGATATTATTTTTGCTTTCGATGAATGCCTCTCGCCACAGGAATCGTATGAAAAACAGAAAGCCGCTGTTGAAAGGACCCATGCCTGGGCGGAACGTTGCTTGATCGCTCACCGAAAGGCAGGTACGGGTAACAGGTTTTTTGGACGCTTCGGAGCGAGCGAAGGCGAGAGAGAACCAGCCGCAACCTCACCAGAGGTTGACGGCGTGTCCAAACAAAGCTCGTTACCCGTACCTGCCTTATTCGGAATCGTTCAGGGGGGTCGCTACGAAGACCTACGTCGTCTTTCCGCACGTACGATCGGTTCTATGGATTTTGAGGGTTTTGGTATTGGAGGCTCATTTGACAAGGACGATATCGGAACGGCCGTTGGTTGGGTTTGTGAGGAACTGCCCGAAAACAAACCACGACATCTTCTCGGTATTGGTGAACCAGTTGATCTTATTCTTGGAATCGAAAATGGCATTGATACTTTTGACTGTGTTGCACCTACCCGGATTGCCAGGAATGGTGCGGCATATGTTCGTAACACGCGAACTTCATCAGAGGAAGTATTGCCTGGTCCTGGTTCCGAAGGAGAGAAGGCGGGCCGCATAAATCTCACTAATGCACGATTTACCAATGACTTTACACCTATCGAAAAAGAATGCGGTTGTTATACTTGTCAAAATTATACTCGCGCATACGTCTCACATCTATTCCGTGCAAAAGAAATGTTGGCCGCCACATTAACATCGATACATAATCTCTATTTTATAGTAAATTTGGTCAAAGAGGCACGAGTGGCGATAATTGCAGGGAAGTGGAGTGAATTCAAAAGTGCATATATCTAGATCTCCTTCACCCGATAATCTCCCGGTGCCCGCTTTAGCCACCACTCCAATTGATCTTTTGTAAGCAATCCTTCCTGTGCCCCGACAAACTGTGCCACAGACATCGGATTGACTGGTGCCCATGTCAGTGCTTCGAGTGGAGATTTGCCCATAGCAAGGGCAGTTACAAATGTTGACGCAAAGGCATCTCCGCACCCCGTACGTTCTACCGGTGGTTTTGGATCTGGATAAATCGGCATGAAATAGTGATGATCACCGTCAAACATGTACGCGCCTTTTGGTCCGTCTGTGATTACTACCAATTTTGGACCATGATCATGAACTCTCTTGAGTAGTATCTTTATGTCCTTGGTCGTCGTTTGTAGCATACGTTGAGCTTCTTCTACATTGACTACCAATACATCAGTGCGTCCATATATGCGTTTGAGTTCATCGAAACCGAGTTTCATCTGGAATGTGCCAGGTTGAAAAGCGAGACGCGTATGAGGGTTGGCGTCTAGATAGTCGGCTACTGCCATATGGTATGGAAATGTGTTACTGGCCAGCGATGTCAAATATACCCATTTTGCGGAAGGAAGTTTTGGAAGGACGTATTCATAGTCTACATGATTGACGAGAATTGTCCTCTCGGCGCCGTACCAAAGTACAAAATGATAGTTCGTTGCTTTATTGCTATGCTTTTTTATGTATGAAGTGATGACCTTGTTGTGCTGAAGTTCATTCATGCTCTCATGGCCATTTTGGTCGTTGCCGATATTTGTGACGAGTGCGGTACGTAGACCCAATCGACTGCCAGCTACGGCCGCGTTAGCAGCATTGCCGACACCTTTGATGATCTTGGCATATTCAAAAGGTATCTTGTCGCCAAAAGGCATACAGATTTCACACAAATCTTTGTCTATACGACAATGTACGTCTGCCTCTTTGAGCCGGATAAATGCATCGGTTGCAAGATCGCCGATTGTGATGAGGTCAATGGGCTTATGGAACATGGATTTATTATATCATGTGTTGAATTGAGTATGGTATAATGAATCTCTTAACATGACTCTCCGAGAATATATTACAAAAGCACAGAGTTCAAAAACCGCCATTGGTCATTTCAATGTTTCCACACTGGATGGGATCTGGGCTATCGCTGAGGCGGCCAAGGAACTCAACTTACCAGTCATCGTTGGTGTCTCTGAGGGTGAGCGTGATTATGTCGGTATACATGAAGCCGCCGCCATAGTCAAAAGCATACGCGAGCATCACAATCAACCGATTTTCCTTAACGCTGATCATACGTATTCATTTGAAAGGGTAAAAGAAGCTATAGATGCCGGTTTTGATGCTGTTATTTTCGATGGTGCCCAGCTTACATTTCAAGAAAATGCAAAAATGACCAAAAAATCTGTTGAATACGCTAGGGCTTCTGGTAGGGACGTTATAGTAGAAGGTGAACTTGGTTTTATAGGTACATCTTCCAAGATGTTAGATGCTATTCCTGATGGGGCGGTAGTTGGAGAAGACAATATGACCAAGCCTGAGGTAGCTTTGCAGTTTGTAAAAGAGACGGGTGTTGATCTATTGGCGCCAGCTGTCGGTAATATCCATGGTATTGTCAAAGGGGGTGATCCTGCGCTCAATACGAAGCGAGTAGGCGAGATATCTTCTGTAGTGAAACTACCATTGGTGCTTCATGGAGCTTCTGGTAACTCAGCGTCGGATATCAGTACTGCAATCAAAGCTGGTGTCTCAATAGTTCATGTCAATACAGAGTTGCGTTTGGCGTATAGATCAGGACTCCTCAAAGCTTTATCTGACCAACCAGATGAGATTTCTCCGTATAAGTACTTGAAATCTGCAAAATTAGCCATGAAAAAGGTCGTTGAAGAAAAACTGAAGATATTTAGTTATCCACAATAAAGCGATTATAGAATGTACTTGTTTGGGTATACAATGGATATATGAGTTCAGGTGTAGAATTTGATGAGGATAAGATAAACTATGGCGTTAGGCCTAGTTTTAATAATGCGCCCTCTTCTTCTAATATGGGTGGACACTCACAAAACTCAACAAATGAGCGGGGAATGGTCGGGTGGCTCATCAAGAAAGGTTTGGCAAAGACGTCAGGAGCGGCTCAGGGAATACTCACTACATTGATAATCGTCAATGTTATTATCACTTTTGTCATAATCTCGTATCTTCTATGAAGACACATCATCAGCGTCTCCCTATGTCAGTATATATTGTGCTCAGTGCATCGATCATCGCCAATGCGGTAGTCACATTTATTATGTTCAGCTATTTTCTCTAATTAATACCATGAAGATACGATATGTGAGTCACAATTCGAAATTTTCAAGTAGTAGAGGTTTTACTCTGATCGAGCTTTTGGTGGTTATTTCTATCATAGGCATGCTTTCGAGTGTGGTTTTTGCCAGTTTGCAGACAGCTAGACAAAAGGGTGTGGTTAGTGCAGGCATAAAATTCGCCACATACAACTATCGCTACCTAGGCGCTGACGCCTTCGGTATATGGGATTTCAATGAGGCTGGGGCAGGCGCCAGAGATACGTCAGGGAACAATTTTAATGCGACTTATTCAGGTGGCCCAGTCAAAGATTCTAGTGATAGACCGTCCAATTCAGGGTCATCAATGTCTTTTCCAGATGGCATCGCTTCAAATGTAACAGCGACCACAAACGGAAAGAATGTATGTAATTCAACAGGTGCTTGTGATCAGTATACAATAAGTGCATGGATCAAACCTACAATGCCAACAGGTGCCCATAATTTTGGGTACATACTTGAGATGGTCGTTACACCTATTGTTAGAGTAGGTAATCCGTCTATGTATTATAATTATGGTAGTGGTGCGAATCAGTATAAGATTGGTTGCGGGCAGGTAGGTATTCAAGCATTCGTATTTAATCAAACTTTACCTATAGGTGCGTGGCATCAAGTGACCTGTTCATACAAAACAGGCCAGATAAGTCTGTATGTTAACGGCAAACTAATTTCACAGAATGCTGTAGCTAATAATCCTGCTTTTCTTGACGATGTGGTACAGACGGTGAGAATAGGTAATGATGCAACAACACCAGCGACAGTGGGTTCTTCCTTTGTAGGCAAACTGGACGATGTATCATTCTACGGCCGCTCTCTCACAAGCAACGAAATCGAAACTATCTATGCCATGACAGCCCCAGCTCACGGTATCGTTATAAAATAATTGACAATTGGGTACTGTATGATATAATAGTAGAGTTATCAATAACACTCTATTTTATTTATGAATTCTTCACCAAAGTCAGCTCTGATTGTATCTGCTGTTATCGCGATCATCATTCTTATCATCTGGATGGTCACTGCGCCAAGCTCGCAGGTTGCCCTCGTCGAGACGCCAGCACCGGTAACTCCTCGAGTTGCTGGCGCGGTACTGACCCTCGTCAGTCCTATTGGCGGCTCTGCTGAAGTAGGTCAGCCACAACACATCACTTGGACCTCCCAAAATTACAACGCGCCGACCGTAAGCATCAATGTCCTCCGACAGGTTTCAGTAAGTCCAGCGAGCTATGAGCTTGTCCGCACGATCTCGAGCGCTACCGTCAATGATGGTGACGCGCTCTGGGTTCCCGCAAAGAGTGATGTTGGCACGAACATTGTTATTGAAATCGGGTGTGCGGTATCTGACCAGGGATGCCAGTCTACCCGTTCAACTTCTCCTATCGCTGTTGCGAACGGTGTCAAATCAGCCAATACCGCCAGCGTCTATGCTTCGATGGAATGGGATCAAAATAGATAACACTCTCTCTAGAGAACCAAAAGGCCCGCGAAAGCGGGTTTTTTGTTTGGATAACAAAAAAGACGCATCGTTGCCGATGCGCCT